>CAZJYM010000037.1:10578-17668 GCA_964550245.1 uncultured Blautia sp.
GCGGCCCGGTCTCCCGCCAGAGCGTGAAGCAGCACGGCCAGGGCCGCCTTCATTCCGCTGCTTTGATTCCTCCCGGAACCGTTCAGATACATGCAGAAAACCCCGGCCATCACCCCGGAGAGCACGTCTCCGCTGCCGGCGGTGGCCATTCCCGGATTGCCATGGCGGTTAAAGTAGACGAATCTGTCCCTGTCCGCCGTCACCGTACAGGGGCCTTTGAGCACACAGACCGCTCCCGTCTCCCTGGAAAGCTCTACTGCCGCGCCGGCCGGATCCTCCGTAATCTCTTTAATGCTTTTTCCTGTCAGACGCTTCATCTCCCCCGGATGGGGGGTGAGAACCGCATGGTTTCCCAGATAAGTTTTCAGGCGGGGATTTTCGCCCAGGATGTTTAAGCCGTCCGCATCCAGGACTGTGGGCTTTTTGTACTTCCAAGCGTACGAGAGAAACCATTCCGCCTTTTTTACGCTCTCCGGATCCGTTCCCAGGCCCGGTCCCAGAATTAAGACATCGCACCAGCCGGCCAGATCTTCCCAGTCCTTCTCATTGGAGGAGACCTTTACCATGGCTTCCGGCAGGAGGCACTGGAGGGGAATCCGGTTTTCTTCGGACGTCAGTATCATCACCATGCCCGCTCCCGCAGCAAAGGCAGCGGCGGCACAAAGATAAGCGGCTCCGCACATGCCCGGACTTCCCGCCACCGCCAGTACCTTTCCGAAGGTGCCCTTGTTTCCGGTTAAGGAACGCTGCGGCAACAGCATAAGATCCTCCCGGGAAAGGGCCAGACCGCATCTTTTCACTTCCAGGGTGTCTGTAATGCCCACATCCCGCACCAGAATCTCCCCGGCCAGTTCCCTTCCGGGAAAGAGACAGAGTCCCCGCTTTAAAAAGCCGAAGGTAACCGTGATATCTGCCCGGAAGGCAATACCCAGTACTTTTCCTGTATCAGAGTCCACCCCGGAGGGCATGTCCAGAGCCACCTTCAGGGCCTGCGCCTGATTCATCCTTTCCAGGAGCTTCTTCTTTTCTCCCTCCACCTCTCTGGAGAGTCCCACCCCAAAGAGGGCATCCACAATCACGGTATAGTCATTCCAGTTGGGATACTTCTTAAAGCTTATGAGATAATGCCGGGCGATCTCTGCCTGCCTCCCCGCCTCCTCCGACATGTGCCCCGGATCGGCAGACAAAAAGATATCCACGGAATATCCCCACTGGTCCAGGATCCGGGCCAGGGCAATCCCGTCTCCCCCGTTGTTTCCCGGTCCGCACACCACCAGGATCTTATCCTCATCCTCCGAAATGCGGCTTTTGATCTCCTGGGCAGCCGCAAGAGCCGCCCGCTCCATCAGCACACAGGAGGGAATCCCCATCTGGGAAATGGTGTACCGGTCCAGTTCCCGCATTTCCTGCGCTGTGACCACTCTTTCCATATCTGTCTCCTCTCGAACAGAGAAAAAGCCGCCGCCTTCTTCCGCCCCCGGGCGGGAACCAGGCTGCAGCCTCCTCCAGGATCTATCGCTTCAACTCTCCTCCGGCTCCTCCCCGGCGTGCTCCCGCCGGTACTGAGTCAGGTTGTAGGACAGGGTCATCAGGCTCTCGGACAGATGCACGTTCTCCACAATCACATCCTCCGGAGTGTCCAGATCGATGTGGGCAAAGTTCCATAAAGCCTTGACTCCGTTGTCTATCACCAGCTGGGCCATCTCCCGGGCCCGGTTCTTGGGCAGGGTGAGGATGGCTATGTCCACCTCATGCTCCTGCAGGAACCGGGGCAGTTCCCGGATCATCTGCACTTCGATCCCCCGCACCGCCATTCCCTCCAGCACGGGATTTACATCAAAGATTCCCACCAGCCGAAATCCCCGCTTTTCAAAATCCACGTAGTTGGCAAGAGCCTGTCCCAGGTTGCCCGCACCCAGTATGATCATGGGATGGACCACATCCACCCCCAGGATTTTGCCGATCTCCGTGTAGAGATATCGGACATTGTAGCCGTATCCCTGCTGTCCAAAGCCGCCGAAATTATTGAGATCCTGCCGGATCTGAGAAGCAGTAACCCTCATCTTGTCACTTAGATCGCCGGAGGAGATCCGTTCCACGTTTTCCTCCATCAGCTCCCCCAGATACCGGTAGTACCGGGGCAGTCTCTTGATCACTGCCTTTGAGATTTCTTTCGACTCCAACTGTGCTTCCCCCCTTATAATGCTGGATAATATTATAGCGAAAGCACTTTACCGTGTCAATGAAAAAGCGGGTTCCGGCACCCTTCGGCACTGATTTTCCTCTCCAAAACATGATCTAAAAGGATTTTTCCCTTCGTGGTTCTTTACAAAATCCCCGTAATCGTTATAATAAGAGACTGTAAAAAAACAAACCGGAGGAATTTCCATGATCTTATCCTGTCAGAGCATCTGCAAGTCCTTTGGAGACAAAGTGATCCTGCAGGATGCCTCCTTTCACATAGAAGAACACGAAAAAGCGGCTCTCATCGGAAACAACGGAGCCGGCAAGACCACCCTGCTGCGGATGATCGTGGGGGAGGTAAACCCGGATTCCGGTACCTCCGTGCTCTCTCATGACAAAACCATGGGCTATCTGGCCCAGTACCAGGATCTCCACGGCAGCCGCACCATCTATGAGGAGCTTCTCACCACCAGGCAGCACATCCTGGACATGGAAAGCCGCATGCGTTCCATGGAGGAGGAGATGAAACACACCCACGGTGAAGAGCTGGAGCAGCTGATGAACGCCTATACCAGGCTTACCCACAGTTTTGAGCAGGAGAACGGCTACGCCTGGAAGAGCGAACTCACCGGGGTGCTGAAAGGTCTGGGCTTTCCGGAGGAGGATTTTTCCAAACCCATCGAAACCCTCTCGGGAGGACAGAAAACCCGGGTGGCCCTGGGAAAGCTGCTGGTAGCCCGACCCGACATCCTGCTGCTGGACGAGCCCACCAACCACCTGGACATGGACAGCATCGCCTGGCTGGAAACCTTTCTCATCAACTACCCGGGAGCGGTGCTCATCGTCTCCCATGACCGGTACTTCCTGGACCGGGTGGTCACGAAGGTGATGGAGATCGAAGACGGGCACCTGTACGTGTACAGCGGAAACTACTCGGTCTTTGCCGAGAAGAAGGCCCAGGTCCGGGATGCCCGGTACAAGGCTTACCTGAATCAGCAAAGAGAAATCAAACATCAGGAGGCGGTGATCGCCAGACTTCGTTCCTTTAACCGGGAAAAGTCCATCCGCCGGGCGGAGAGCCGGGAAAAGATGCTGGACAGGATCGAGCGTCTGGACAAACCCTCCCAGGAGCAGCCGGGGATGCGGCTGGTGCTGGAACCCCGGTTTACCAGCGGCAACGACGTGCTCACCGTGGAGGACCTTTCCAAGAGCTTTCCCGGACAGACACTTTTTACCTCCGTGTCCTTTTCCATCAAGCGGGGAGAACGGGTAGCTCTTATTGGAAACAACGGCACCGGAAAGACCACCATGCTGAAGATCCTCAATGGCCTGATTCCGGCGGATACCGGATCCTTTACCCTGGGAAGCAAGGTACAGATCGGCTACTACGATCAGGAACACCATGTGCTGCACCCGGAGAAAACCCTGTTTCAGGAGATCTCCGATACCTATCCTACTCTCACGGAAACCCAGATCCGAAACATGCTGGCCGCCTTTCTCTTTACCGGGGATGATGTGTTCAAGGAAATCTCCTCCCTCTCGGGAGGAGAAAGGGGAAGAGTATCTCTTGCCAAACTGATGCTCTCGGAAGCCAACTTTCTGATCCTGGATGAGCCCACCAACCACCTGGACATCGCCTCCCGGGAGATCCTGGAGGAAGCTTTAAACAGCTACACGGGTACGGTGTTCTATGTCTCCCATGACCGGTACTTCATCAACCGCACCGCCACCCGCATCCTGGATCTGACCCATCAGACCCTGATCAACTACATCGGGGACTACGACTACTACCTGGAAAAGAGGGAAGAACTGACGGAAAAGTATGCCCCGGCTCAAAATACCCCAGCTTCCGGAGACGGTATCTCTGAAAACCGGATCCAGTGGCAGCAAAAGAAAGAGGAACAGGCCAGAGAGCGGAAACGCGAAAATGATCTGAAAAAGACGGAAAAGCGCATAGACGCCCTGGAGACCAGGGACCGGGAGATTGATGAGGAACTTTCGGATCCCCAGGTGTTTACCAACGTGGAGGAATGCACCCGGCTTACCCGGGAAAAAGCAGAGATAGCCAAAGAGCTGGAAGAACTCTATGAAAGATGGGAAGGTCTTGCCTGAGGCAGGACCTTCCCATCTCTTTTCTATCTTTATAAAGTTTCTTACAGAGTTTTCTCCAGCTCTTTTCTCACTTCCAGGACAAAGTCCCTGGTGTTCAGTATCTTCGGGTGTTTGATTGTGGTGATGAGGGAGAGGTCCTTGGTCATCTTTCCGGCTTCGATCACGGAGAGAGAGGCTTTCTCCAGCTTCCCGGCAAAGTCAGCCAGTTCCGCATTGCCGTCCAGCTCTCCCCGCTTCCGGAGAGCTCCGGTCCAGGCAAAGATGGTGGCCACCGAATTGGTTGATGTCTCCTTCCCCTCCAGGTACCGGTAATAGTGCTTCTGCACCGTGCCGTGGGCGGCCTCGTATTCATAGTATCCTTCCGGGGATACCAGTACGGAGGTCATCATGGCCAGGGAGCCGAAGGCGGAGGAGACCATGTCGCTCATCACGTCCCCGTCGTAGTTTTTGCAGGCCCAGATAAAGCCGCCCTCCGACTTCATCACCCGGGCCACCACGTCGTCGATCAGACTGTAGAAGTAGGTAAGACCCGCTTCTTCAAACTTCTGCTTAAATTCTGCCTCATAGATGGAGGAAAAGATCTCCCGGAACCTGGCATCGTAGGTCTTGGAGATGGTATCCTTGGCTCCGAACCATACATCCTGGCGGGTATCCAGGCCGTAGTTGAAGCAGCTCCTGGCAAAGCTTTCAATGGAGGGAACCAGGTTGTGCATGCCCATCACCAGACCGGGGGTGGTAAAGTCCTGGACCAGGGCCCGCTTTTCCTCTCCGTCCTCGGCAGTGTACACCAGCTCCACCTTTCCCGGCTTTTCAATCTCCATCTCCACGCTTTTGTAGATGTCCCCGTAGGCATGACGGGCCAGGGTGATGGGTTTTTTCCAGCTTTTCACACAGGGCTCGATCCCCTTTACCACAATGGGAGCCCGGAACACGGTGCCGTCCAGGATGGCCCGGATGGTGGCGTTGGGGCTTTTATACATGGCTTTCAGGTGATATTCTTCCATCCGGGCCTGATTGGGGGTGATGGTGGCGCATTTGACAGCCACCCCGTACTTCTTCGTGGCCAGAGCCGCGTCAATGGTCACCTGGTCCTCCGTCTCATTGCGGTGCTCCAGTCCCAGATCAAAATATTCCGTCTTCAGGTCAATAAAGGGAAGGAGCAGTTCCTCCCGGATCAATCCCCAGAGAACCCTGGTCATCTCGTCACCGTTCATCTCCACCAGCGGAGTCTGCATCTGAATCTTGCTCATTCATTTCTCCTTTCGCCCGGATCTCTTCCTCCGAAACTTAAATATCAGTCTCCAAATACCGCCCGGTAGTCCGCCTGGAACTTGGCAATTCCCTGATCCGTCAGGGGATGTTTGGTCATCTGCATGATTACCTTGTAGGGAACGGTCGCGATATGGGCTCCCGCCAGGGCACACTCGGTCACATGAACCGTGTTGCGGATGGAGGCGGCTATGATCTCGGTCTTGTAGCCGTAGTTGTCAAAGATCTTTACAATGGTGCGGATCAGCTCGGTTCCCGGCTGGTTCACATCGTCCAGTCTTCCCAGGAAGGGGGATACAAAGGCGGCTCCGGCTTCTGCTGCCAGCAAAGCCTGGTTGGCGCTGAACACCAGCGTCACGTTGGTGCGGATGCCTTCAGAGGATAAAACCTTTACGGCCTTTAACCCTTCGGCAGTCATGGGGATCTTCACAACCATGTTGGGATGGATTTTGGCAATCTCTCTTCCTTCCTTAATCATGCCTTCCGCATCCACGGTGGTAGCCTTTACCTCTCCGGAGATGGGTCCGTCCACGATGGAGGTGATCTCCCGGATCACTTCATTAAAGTCCCGTCCCTCTTTGGCTATCAGGGAAGGATTGGTGGTTACTCCGCAGATCACGCCCATGTCGTTGGCCTTTCTGATCTCATCCACGTTGGCGGTATCAATAAATAGCTTCATATAATTACACTCCTTTCTTTTTACCTCTTTATGCTGATTATATTCCACTGAGGCATATAAGTCAAATCCAATTCGACCGTCAGCGTCCAGATACGGCTCCCATGCGCGCATTGGAGCAGAATAAATGTCATTCTCATCCTGTTATTATCCGGATCAACTTTTACTTGACCGGAAAAGGAAATGACCGTATAATGAATAAGGGATGAATTTCCCGATGGAGGTAAATACCATGAGCTTTTTGAAGAGCTTTTTCCAGACCGATAAGAAAACCGAAAACCATAAGGAAGAAGAGAAGAGCCCGCAGCCAGAAGAAGAACCGGAGCGCATCACCTTTGGTGAGATCACCGTCCTGAAGGGGGATGTCACTGTTTCCGGGCTTTCCAACACCAGAACCAGATGGGGGAAAGAAAGCGATTGCTGGCTTTTCTTTGAAACAGGCTGTGAGATCCGGCACCGGAGATGGGATGAGGGAATCATGGGCTGCGTGTATCAGATCAGGGAACGGGTGTTTAAGGACCTGTCCTTCATGGACGGCCAGACAGTGGAGAAGCTGTCCGAAGAAGCTGAAATCAGAGAGTATCCGGATGGCACCCGGTTTTTGTACAGCTGCTTTGGCCTTCCGATTTTCGATTCGGGGGACAGAAAGTGGGGAAGCAGAAAAAGCACTGTCCTCTACTGTGACGGGGATGATGTGATCATGATCAGCTCCACCTTCGGATACAAGATTCCCAGGATAGACGTGTACACGGGACTGAAAAAGATGATGCCAAAAATCGCCGAACTGTTAAAGAGCATCGGATACAGAGGAAACGCAGAGATTGATGAGGATATAGTCTAATC
This sequence comes from uncultured Blautia sp., assembly GCA_964550245.1. Taxonomy (GTDB): domain Bacteria; phylum Bacillota; class Clostridia; order Lachnospirales; family Lachnospiraceae; genus Blautia_A. The sequence goes on from CAZJYM010000037.1 coordinate 17,663, forward strand.
TCCCCG
>CAZJYM010000038.1:0-17660 GCA_964550245.1 uncultured Blautia sp.
GTGCGGGCCTGATCCTCTATTACGACAACATGAACTACGTGAATCTGCGAAAGTATTACAGCGAGACCCTGGGACAGAGTGCCCTTTCCATCGTTTCTCTGGAAAACGGGGTGAAGAGGGAACTGACGGATACCCGGGAACCGGTGCCGGATGTGCCCGTCTGCCTGCGGCTTAACCTGCAGGGGAGAAAGTTCTGGTTTTCCTACAGCCTGAACGATTATACCTACCTCGAGATCGGACCGGAGTTTGATACCACCAGGTTTTCGGATGAGTACTGCAGGTACGGGGAGTTTACAGGCACCTTTGTGGGGATGACCTGCGCAGACCGGATGTTTCACAGGCATTACGCCGACTTTGACTATTTTGAGTACCTGGTGGCCGAGGGAATGCCGGTAGAATAAAAAGGGGTTGTTGTATGAAGGATCAGACACTGGACTACTATGACAAAAACGCCCGGGCCTTTGCCGGGAGCACCGGTTCCCTGGACTTTCATGAGGTGCAGGACATCTTTCTGGGAAAGATCCCTGCCGGATCCCGCATCCTGGACCTGGGCTGCGGATCCGGCAGGGATACCCGGTATTTCCTGGATCACGGATACCGGGTGGATCCGGTGGACGGTTCCCGGGAGATGTGCCGGCTGGCGGAAAAATACGCGGGGGTTCCCGTAAGACAGATGCTTTTTTCCGAACTGGATGCCCGGGAACTGTATGAGGGGGTATGGGCCTGCTCCTCCATACTCCACCTTCCAAAGGATGAACTGAGATCTGTGTTTGCCCTGATCATCCGGGCTTTGAAAAAGAAGGGGGTGCTGTATGCCTCCTTTAAGTACGGGGAGTTTGAGGGGATGAGAAACGGCAGGTACTTTACGGATTTCACCCGGGAGTCTTTTTCGGAGTTTATCCGGGATGAGGATCGGCTTTCACTGGAGGAATCCTGGATCACCGGAGATGTAAGACCTCAAAGAGGAGAGGAAAAGTGGCTGAACTGCATCTTGAGGAAGATTTGATGGAAATCCAGTCCACGGACGTGATGACCGGAGGAGGGGACAAAAGACGTTATCTCTACTACCAGCTCTCCCAAAGCCTTCAAAAGGCCCGGAGTGTGGATATCATCGTTTCCTTTCTCATGGAATCCGGGGTTGCCATGCTTCTTTCAGATCTGGAAGGAGCCCTGGAGAGAGGTGCCAGAATACGGATCCTTACCGGAAACTACCTGGGCATCACCCAGCCTTCGGCTTTGTATCTCATCCGGCAAAAGCTGGGGGACCGGGTGGATCTGCGGTTTTACAACGACAAGAACCGGTCCTTTCATCCCAAGTCCTACATCTTTCACTATGGGGACTACAGCGAGCTTTTCATCGGCTCCTCCAACATCTCCCGCAGTGCCCTCACCTCCGGGATCGAGTGGAATTACCGCTTCAGCAGCAGAACCGATCCGGAGAACTACGAACTGTTCTACCAGACCTTCGAGGATCTCTTTGAGAACCACTCGATTGTCATCGACGAGGAGGAGCTGAAGAACTATTCCCGGAACTGGCACCGTCCCAACGTGGCCAAAGATCTGGAAAAGTTTGAGGAGGAAGCGGAGGATGCCAAAGTCCGTGTTCTCTTTGAACCCCGGGGAGCCCAGATTGAAGCACTGTGTGCCCTGGAATCCACCCGGGCGGAGGGAGCGAAGCGGGCTCTGGTGCAGGCGGCCACCGGTGTGGGCAAGACCTACCTGGCGGCCTTTGACTCCAAAGACTTTGAGAGGGTCCTGTTTGTGGCCCACCGGGAGGAGATCTTAAACCAGGCAGCCCTGTCCTTTAAAAACGTGCGCCACTCCGATGACTACGGTTTCTTCAACGGGCAGGAGAAATGTACGGACAGACCGGTGATCTTCGCCTCCGTGGCTACCCTGGGGAGAAAGGAATACCTGAAGGAAGCTTATTTCCCTCCCGACCGCTTCGACTACATCGTCATCGACGAGTTTCATCACTCCGTCACGGAGCAGTACCGGCGGATCGTGGAGTACTTTAAGCCACAGTTTCTCCTGGGCCTTACGGCTACCCCCGAGAGGATGGACGGCAAGAGCATCTATGAACTGTGTGACTACAACGTGCCCTACGAGCTGTCGTTAAAGGATGCCATCAACCGGGGCGTGCTGGTTCCCTTTCACTACTACGGGGTTTACGATGATACGGATTACTCCGGACTGCACATCGTAAAAGGAAGATATCTGGAGAGTGAACTGAATGAGAAATACATCGGAAATGTGCGCCGGCATGATCTGATTTTTAAGTACTACAGCAAGTATGGATCCAGGCAGGCCCTGGGGTTTTGCTGTTCCCGGGCCCATGCGGAGGAGATGGCGGGAGAATTCTCCAGAAGAGGAATCCCCTCGGCAGCGGTGTACTCCGATGCAGACGGGGAGTATTCCCAGGATCGGAAGACCGCGGTGGAACAGCTGAAAAAGGGAGAGATCCGGGTGATCTTCTCCGTGGACATGTTCAATGAAGGGGTGGACATCACCTCTGTGGACATGGTGATGTTTCTGCGGCCCACGGAATCCCCGGTGGTCTTTTTGCAGCAGCTGGGAAGAGGGCTTCGAAGAAGCCGGGGAAAAGAGTACCTGAACGTGCTGGATTTCATAGGAAACTATGAGAAGGCGGGAAGAGTCAGGTTTCTTTTAAGCGGTGAGAACTTCACCGGAGGAGAAAAGGGACATCCCGGTCCCCTTCCTTCGGTACCCGATGACTGTCAGGTGGATTTTGATGTAAAGCTCATCGACCTTTTTGAGGAGATGGACAAAAAGCACCTGAAGATCAAAGACCTGATCCGCAGTGAGTACGATAGAATTAAGGAACTGCTGGGCAGACCTCCCTCCAGGGTGGATCTCTTTACCTGCATGGATGACGATGTTTACCAGAAGGCCATCTCCAGTTCCAGGGACAATCCCTTCAAGAGGTACCTGGAATACCGAAAGGACCTGGATGACCTCTCCGATGAGGAGGAAGAACTGTATCAGGGAATCGGCCGGGAATTCATTCACCTCATCGAGACCACCAGCATGTCCAAAGTCTACAAGATGCCGGTACTCATGGCCTTTTATCACCACGGGGATGTGCGGATGGACGTGACGGATGGGGATCTTCTGGAGAGCTGGAAGGAATTTTTCTCCCGGGGAACCAACTGGCGGGATCTGGAGGAGGGAATCACCTATGACAGGTACCTTCAGATCTCAGACAAGGAGCACATCCGAAAGATCCATGAGATGCCGGTCAAATTCCTGCTGAGATCCGGAATGGGCTACTTTGTAGAGCGGGAGGGCTTTGCCCTGTCCCTTATGGAGGAACTGGGAGAGGTCGTTAAGAAACCGGCATTCGCCCAGGAGATGCGGGATGTAATCGAATACAGAGCCATGGACTACTATCAGAGGCGGTACAGGAAAAAGAACGGGGATGAACACCATGAAGCCAAAGTCGGAGAAAAGTGAAGAACTCTACCAGATCCTGCTGGACCGGGGCTACCCGGAACCCTTCTGTGACGAGGTCACCAAAAACCTGAACACGGACTGGACGGCCCAGAGGATGATCGGTTATCTGTCCCACTATGCCAAACTTCCCATGGAGGAGGTGGCGGATGAGACTCTGGCCATCCTAAGTGACCGGAACCAGATCATGAGGAAGAAGGAGATGGAAGCCACCAACGCCAGATGGAACGAGTTCCTTATGTTTGGATTCGGGGATGAGGACTCCGGGGAATACGAAGAGGATGAGGACTGATTTTGTGGAGTCCCCCGCAGTTTTGCGGGGGACTTTTTTGGAATCCACATTTTTCGTTGCAGGGCAGCCCGGTAAATGGTATAGTGACAGTAGAAGACGGAGGGAGAACAATGATCAAGGGATGCTCAAGCATTATCGCCGTGCTGCTGACTCTGGGGCTTGTTATTCTGTTTACGGCCGGCTTTCTGGTTCTGGTGGATGTGATCCTGCTGGTATTCTTCATCTGGAGCTTTTCAACCTGGTATAAGCTTAAAAAAGTGGGACCTTCCGTGATGAAGTGCAGCAACTGCGGCAGCACCAACGTGAAACTCTCCACCAGACAGGCGGGAATCTCCTCTACAGGCTACTCCTGGGGGTACTTTGGAAGGGGCAGAATGTCCATGGACTACGACCGAATCGCCGTCTGTCAGGACTGCGGATTCACCTGGGTCTACTTCACCGCCGGTGAGATCCTGGCCGCTCAGAAAAGCGCCAGAAACCGCATGCTCATCTTTGGGATTGTGCTGGGAGTCTGCGTGGCCCTGACTGTCATGATGTGGGCAGGCATTCTTTAGGGCTTTGGGGCAGGATTGGTGTGTATTTTGCCAACAAGGTTATGGCAGTTTGAGTTGTTCTATGGTATGATGATACAGAGGTCAAAAGGGACCATGTCGCCGCAGGGATGTGTACCCTTTGACGCTCTGCTCATGATGATTAACAGTGTCAGGGAAGAAAAGGAGGGGGAGAAGAGACATGTACAGATTTACCTGTTACGATGACAATGAGTATGAGAGGGAAGATATCCGCTTTATTCAGGAGATTGCCAGCGATACGGTGGCCGGAGGCCTCAGGTACGTGTATGGAACCATGGATGAATCTCCCCGTTTCGATGAAGCGGTGTCCGACTTCCGTGAGAATGATTTTTTCAAGGGACTGAAAGAGTACATCTCCGGGGAGAAGGATGACTACCACACGGGTGTCAGACTGGTGCGGGAGAAGGTCAGAAGGATGCTGGAAAAGATGAATGATCCCCTGGTGAGTTATACCTTTGACATCTTTGAAGAGCTTCTGTTTTACAATGCCATCATGTACTGCAGGGAACACAAGAAGGCCTTCAAACAGGAGACCACCCTGCTGGACAGGGACAGGGAGAGAGCCGTTGCCCTGGAGCTTATGGAGTCCTTCGACTACAGGAAGAAGAAGGCGGTCAGGATCAGCAGGGCCATCACCAGATTCCATGAGATGATGATCAAGGATGAGCAGGACTCCAACATGTTCTTCTGGGATGAGGACTTCATGTTTTTCTTCAAGGAGAGCTTCCTGGGGGGCATTGCCCTCCTTCGGGGAGTGGCCGGGGAGGAAGCGGGCTACGGTTACGACTATACCTGTGAGATCTTTACGGATATCGGGCTGAAGGTTCCCCTGCGGCTGGTGGGGACCAGGGAGGCCAACCGGATCATGAACGAGATCTCCCGGACCCGGCTCCAGGAGCTGTTAAAGGAAGAGATGGAGAAAAATAAGGACACCCGGGACGACGGAAGCGAGGAAAAGTCTCTTCAGTGAAAAAGCTGGACAAAAACAGACGGAACGTGTAAGATAGAATCTGGCCCGGGGAGGGGGTAATTCCTTTCCCCGGGGCGGACAGTCGTCGTTTTCGTTTGGAAGGAGGCTTTATGTTTCGGGAGGAGTATCAGTCAGTATCAAAAACAGCACTTGCAAAGGTTACCTTTTTGGAGAAGAATCCGGCGGGATACTTTACGGCATCTGTCATGGCCGGATTTTTTATTGCCATCGGCTGCATCATGATGGGCAGGGTGGGCAGTCTCGGTCTGCCCGGAACCAGAGTGATCAACGGCCTGGTGTTCTCCGTGGGCCTGTGCCTTGTGACCATCGCCGGGGCAGAACTTTTTACGGGCAACAATTTCGTCATGGCAGCGGGTGTTCTGGAAAAGACCGTGACTCTCTCCCAGGCCGTGAAGCTCTGGATTGTCTGCTATCTGGGAAATCTCTTCGGATCCGTGCTCATGGCGGTTCTCTTTAACCTGACGGGACTGGGAGCCGGAGATGTGGGGGTTTACCTCGCAGATCTGGCGGAGACCAAGATGAACGGAAGTCTTCTTAATCTCTTTGTAAAGGCGATTCTCTGCAATGTTTTGGTGTGTCTGGCCATCTGGTGCGGCACGAAGCTCAAATCCGAGGGGGCCCGCATCGTCATGAACTACGCCTGCGTCACCACCTTTGTGGCCTGCGGCTTTGAGCACAGCATCGCCAACATGACCTTCCTCACCCTGGGCCTTTTAAATCCAGGGGAGGCGGCGGTAAGCATCGGCGGTTTTTTCTATAACCTGGGTGTTGTCACCCTGGGAAACATGGTGGGAGGCATCCTCTTTGTGGCCGTCCCCTATTACCTGATCTCAAGAGAGAGATGAAATGGATTAAAGAAGTTCAATTTTACTTTATAATAATCCCCCATCCTTTGGATGGGGGATTATTTTTAGTCTAAAAATTCATTGCCTCTCCCCTCTGGACGTGCTAAAATGAACTTCAGAAATAACCCGTCCCTGCCGGAAGTTTAAGGCTCCCGCAAAGGGGACGAAAGACCTTCGAGTTTTTTCATCTGAAACAGGGAGGATAAAGCATGGCTTTAAAACAGGTACAGACAACCTGTCCCTACTGCGGCGCAGGCTGTCAGATCATGTTCACAGTGGACGCGGACGCAAACAAGATTGTGGACGCTGTTCCCGCGGACGGCAGAACCAATGCGGGAACCCTGTGTCTGAAGGGCCATTACGGATGGGATTATCTGAATGATCCCCAGATTCTTACCAGGCGTCTTCGCAAACCCATGATCCGTAAGGGCGGCAAGAAATCTCCTCTGGAAGAAGTTTCCTGGGAGGAAGCCATCTCTTACGTGGCTTCAAAACTCACTGAGATTAAGGAAAAGTACGGCCCTGACGCCATCATGGGCACGGGTTCTGCCCGGGGAGCCGGAAATGAAGCCAACTATCTCATGCAGAAGTTCATGCGCGCGTGTATCGGCACCAACAACGTCGATCACTGCGCCCGAATATGACATGCGCCTTCGGTAGCGGGTCTACTGTATTCATTGGGTTCAGGCGCCATGTCCATGGGCATCCCGGAGATCGAGGATGCCGGCTGTTTACTGTGCTTCGGCTATAACGGAGCGGATTCACATCCCATCGTTGCCAGACGGATCGTCCGGGGCAAACAGAAGGGGATGAAGATCATCTGTGCGGATCCCCGGGTTACGGAGACCGCGAGAATCTCGGATATTCATCTGCAGTTAAAGGGAGGCTCCAACCTGGCGCTGGTCAACGCCATGGCCAACGTGATCTGGTCGGAGGGCCTTGCCGATGAGCAGTTTATTGAAGAGCACACAAAGGGCTACGACGAATTCATTCAGGTGATCCAGAAGTACACGCCTGAATACGCGGAGCCCATCACCCACATTCCGGCGGATCAGATCCGTGCTGCCGCCAGAATGTATGCCACCACCAAACCCGCCATGATCCTCTACGGCATGGGAGTCTGCCAGTTCACCCAGGCGGTGGACGTGGTCAAGGGCCTGGCCAACCTGGCTCTGATGACCGGCAACTTCGGAGGTCCCTCCATGGGCATCGGTCCCGTCCGGGGACAGAACAACGTGCAGGGAGCCTGCGACATGGGAGCTCTTCCCAACTCCTATCCCGGATACCAGAACGTGACTGATCCGGTCATTCGGGAAAAGTTTGAGAAGGCCTGGGGAGTTCCCCTCTCCGATAAGGTGGGATGTCCCATCACCCATGTTCCTCAGAGGATTCTCCACGAGAAGGATGAGAAGAAGCGGATCCACGCCTACTACATCTTTGGAGAGGATCCGGCCCAGTCGGATCCGGATCTGGCAGAAGTCCGGGAAGCCCTGGACAAGTGCGATTTCGTGGTGATGCAGGACATTTACATGAACAAGACCGGCCTGTATGCGGATGTGATTCTTCCCGCCACGGGCTGGGGCGAAAACGAGGGTGTGTACACCTGCGCCGACAGAGGATTCCAGCGGTTCCGGAAAGTGATCGAACCCACCGGGGATCTGAAGGCGGACTGGGAGATTATCTCCGAGATCTCTACCGCCATGGGTTACCCCATGCACTACAACAACACGGAGGAGATCTGGAACGAGATGATCGATCTGTGTCCCAGCTTCAAGGGTGCCACCTACGAAAAGATGGAAAAATACGGGGGCGTACAGTGGCCCTGCCGGGATAAGTCCCTTGAGGATAAGGGTACCCCCTATCTGCACAAGGGAGGCATCTTCTCCACGGCCGACCACAAGGCCCTGTTCTACGGCACCGACTGGCATCCGCCTCTGGAGCTGGAGGACAACGAATATCCCATGACCCTTTCCACCGTTCGTGAAGTTGGTCACTATTCCGTGCGTACCATGACCGGAAACTGCCGGATGCTGCGCAACCTGGAGGACGAGCCCGGCTGGGTGCAGATGAATACGGATGACTGTAAGAGAATGGGTCTTGAAAAGGGAGAACTGGTCAAGATCCTCTCCAAGAGGGGATACTGCATCACCCGGTGCCTGCCCACAGACAGGGTAAAGCCCGGCTCCACCTACATGACCTACCAGTGGTGGATCGGCGCCTGCAACGAACTGACCAATGCCAAGCTGGATCCCATCAGCAACACCCCCGAGTACAAGTACTGTGCCTGCCGGGTGGAGAAGATCGAGGATCAGGACTGGGCAGAGCGCCATGTGAGAGAACTGTATGATGAGATTCGCGCCCAGATGGGTATCGAGACCGGAAAGGGGGCGAAGGCATGAACCTGTTTGTAAGGGGAAACCCGGATCTGTGCATCGGCTGCCGTACCTGCATGATCGGCTGCGTGGTGGCCCATGAGGGCAAGCACATCTTTGAGATTGATCCGGATTCCTATACCTTTAATCCCAGGCTTCACGTGGTAAAGACGGCCAGACTCTCCGTTCCGGTGCAGTGCAAGCACTGCGACAACCCGGCCTGCCTGCCGGTGTGTCCCGTGGGGGCCATCTACCGGAACGGTCCGGCGGTGATCATTGACCAGGATAAGTGCATGGGCTGCAAGTCCTGCATGGACGCCTGTCCCTTCGGAGCCATCGACATGGTTCCCCTGGCCCTTACATCCCAGGCCGACGGAAAGGAGAGGGTTGTGGCCAACAAATGCGACCTCTGTACCGGGATTCCCTCGGGACCCGCCTGCGTCCGGGTATGTCCCACCGCAGCTCTTTCTCTGGTGACGGAGGAGGAGATGAGCGAGGTCATGGAAGACAAACGGAAGGAGGCCGCAAGGACTGCTTATCGGGAGATGTACCCGGAGAAATAGGAGGCCCCGACAATCATGAAAAAAGAAATTGGATCCTTTGTAGTAGGCGACAGCACCAGATGCACGGGCTGCAGGGCCTGTGAGCTGGCCTGCTTTACCGTACACAGCCGCCGGGACAACCCCGTGGGAAAGACGGTGGGGACTGTGACGGTTCCTGTTACTCCCAGACTGTATCTGACCAGATTTGAAGGGGGCTGCATGCCCATCCAGTGCAAGCACTGCGAGGATGCTCCCTGCCTGAACGCCTGTGCCAAAAAGGCCATCGTCCGCAGAGACCACCAGGTCATTGTGGATGCGGAAAAGTGCATCGGCTGCAAGGACTGCATGCAGGCCTGCCCCTTCGGGGCCATCGCCCTCCTTCCCGTTTCCAGAAACGGGAAGGTGGTGGCTCAGGTGGGAGGAGAGACCCGGGTCTACGCCTCCAAGTGTGATCTGTGCGAAGGGATCCCGGAAGGACCGGCCTGTGTCCGTGTCTGTCCCCATGAGGCCCTGCGCCTGGTGGATCCGGAGGCGGAACGGGAGGAAAAAAACATCCGGGCGGCCCAGACTCTGCTTTTGACGAGAAACTGGAAATAAGGGAGGGCGAAATTCATGATAGTAGCGATTGATCAGAATTTGTGTACCGGCTGCCGTGAGTGCGCCGAAGTCTGTCCCGCATATGCCATCGTCGGAGAGCAGGGAGAGCCCCAGACCATCGATGTGAGCCGGTGCGTCATGTGCGGCCAGTGTGTTCAGAAGTGCAAGTCCTATGTGTCCATTCTGACGCATGGGAAAGAGGCCTACGAGAAGGTCAGAAAAGAGAGAAAGATTCCGGATTCCGTGCAGGAACCCCTTTTCGCGGCTCATGCGGTCTGCAACCTGGACAGGGTCAAAGCCGCCCTGGCCGATCCGGAGAAATTTACCATCGTCCAGTGCGCCCCCGCTGTGCGGGTGGCGATCGCGGAGGAGTTTGGCGCAGAACTGGGAAGCCTGACCCCCGGGAAACTCGCAGCAGCCCTGCGGGCCCTGGGCTTTGACCGCATCTACGACACCAACTTTGCCGCCGACATGACCATCATGGAGGAGGGCACGGAGCTGGTAAAAAGAGTCACCGAAGGCGGTGTGCTCCCGATGTTTACGTCCTGCTGTCCCGCCTGGGTGAAGTTTATGGAAAACAACTATCCGGAGATCCATGAGCACCTGTCCTCAGCAAAAAGTCCCCAGCAGATCGGAGGCGCCATCTTTAAGAGCTACGGCGCCCAGCTGGAGAACCTGGACGGCTCCCGGATCTTCAGCGTGTCCGTGATGCCCTGCACCTGCAAGGAGTTTGAGTGCGAACGGCCGGAGATGAAGGACAGCGGCTACCGGGATGTGGATGTGGCCATCACGACCCGGGATCTGGCCTGGCTCATCAAGGAGAAAGGGATCGACTGGGATTCCCTGGAGGAGACCCCCTTTGACCTTCCCCTGGGAGAGTACTCCGGGGCCGGCACCATCTTTGGGGTTACCGGAGGGGTGATGGAGGCTGCCATCCGGACCGGATATGAACTGATCACCGGGGAGCCCATTCCTCAGATCGAGGTGACGGAGGTACGGGGAACCGAAGGCTTCCGCACCGCCGTATTAAAGGCGGGAGATCTGAACCTGAAGGTGGGCATTGTCACCGGTCTTAAAAATGTGATTCCGGTTCTGGAAGCGGTGAAAAACAAAGAGCTGGATCTGCACTTCATTGAAGTGATGACCTGTCCCCAGGGCTGCGTCAGCGGCGGGGGACAGCCCAAGCTTCTGATGGATCTGGACCGGGATGCGGCTTACGCAGCCAGGAGGGAAGCCACCTTTGTCCATGACAGGGAGCTTCCCGTGCGGAAATCCCATGAGAGCCCGGCAGTGAAAAAGGTGTATGAGGAGTTCCTGCAGGAGCCGGGAAGTCCCATCGCCCACCATCTGCTGCATACGGAATACTGTCTTTAAATTAAGGGGACCCGGCCGGAAACGGCCGGGTCCTTGTCATGGAGAAGCGCTTTATGAATCATGTGATTATCGGAACGGCAGGCCATGTGGACCATGGAAAGACCTGTCTCATCAAGGCCCTGACAGGAATCGACACCGACCGGCTTAAAGAGGAGAAGAAGCGGGGCATCACCATCGAGCTGGGCTTTGCTTACCTGGACTTCCCCGACGGCCGCCGGGTGGGAATCGTGGACGTGCCGGGCCATGAGAAGTTTGTGAAAAACATGCTGGCGGGGGCCGGAGGCATGGATCTGGCCATGCTGGTGGTAGCCGCGGACGAGGGCATCATGCCCCAGACCGTGGAGCATCTGGACATCCTCTCCATCCTGGGGATCTCCAAAGGGGTGGTGGTGATCACCAAGACGGATCTGGCGGATCCGGAACTGGTGGAGCTGGTGGAAGAGGAAGTGCGGGATCTGACAAAGGGGACCTTCCTGGAGGACGCCCCGGTGGTGCCGGTATCCGTCTACGCGGGAACGGGACTGGAGGAATTAAAGCAGGTCTTAAAGGATCTCTGTGACAGTCTGCCGGAGAGATCTCTTTCCCGGACTTTCCGGCTGCCCATCGACCGGATCTTTACCCTGAAGGGCTTCGGCACGGTGGTGACCGGTACTTTAATGGAAGGAAAAATTCAGAAGGACCAGGATGTGATGCTCTACCCGGAGCAGGTTCCGGTGAAGATCCGCAGTGTTCAGGTTCACGGCCGGGGTGTGGATGAGGCTTACGCAGGACAGAGGGCGGCCGTGAACCTGCCGGACCGGAAGAAGGACCAGATCTCACGGGGGGATGTGCTTTCCAACCGGGACTGCCTCTTTCCCACCCGCATGCTGGATGTGCGGCTGGAGGTGCTGCGCCATGCCACCCGGGAGGTGAAAAACGGCAGCCGGGTTCACATCTATCACGGCACCCGGGAACTGCTGGGAAAGATCGTGCTCATGGACCGGGAGGCGATAAAGGCCGGAGAGAGCGGTTATGCCCAGCTGCGGCTGGAGGAGGTGACCGCAGCCCGAAAGGGAGACCGGTTTGTGGTGCGCTTTTACTCCCCGGTGGAGACCCTGGGAGGGGGAACCATCCTGGATGCCTGTCCCCACAAGCACAGAAGAAATGATCAAAGGGTGCTGGAGGCCTTTTCCATTAAGGAGAAGGGAACCGTCAGGCAGAGGCTGGAGCTTTCCTGTCTGGAACACCGCGGGAATTTTTTCACCCTGGAAGAACTCTCCCTGCGGGATGATCTGCCCCGCTCCGGTCTTGTCAGTCTGGCCAGATCCCTGGTTGAGGAGAAAAAGCTGGTACAGGTGCGGGAGGATGTCTTTATCCATGTCCAGGAACTGAAAGAGTATCAGAGTCGGGTCAGCCGCTTTCTGGATGCGTTTCACAGGGCTTATCCCCTCCGGGAGGGGATGGGCATCGAGGAGGTGCGAAGCCGGCTGGGGATCGGCAACAGCCGCATCGCCGACAGTATCCTGGAGATCCTGGAAAAGCAGAAGGTGATCAAGGAAAAGGACGGCCTGATAAGTCTTTACCGGTTTAAGGTGGTGGTAAAAGAGGATGAGGATGCCATGATGGGGGAGATCGTAAAGGACTATCTGGACTTTGGACTGGCTCCATTGGCCACAGAGCTCTACCTGAAGGATCACAGCAATCTGAAAAAATTTCCTGCCGTTTTCACTTCCCTTTTAAATAGAAAGACCCTGATCCGGCTGGATGCCCAGTACTGTGTTCACCGGCAGTACTATGAAAAGGCCCGGGAGGTCTTTGCCGAAATGGCCCGGGAAAAGCCGGAGATCCTCCTGGGGGAGTTCCGGGATGAACTGGGATGCTCCCGGAAGGTGGCTCTGGCCCTTCTGGAACACTTCGACAGAAGCGGTTACACCCGGAAGACGGACAAGGGCCGGGTGCTTCGTCAGTCATGATTTTGTATAATCTATTGATTTTTCCGGTTTTTGGGTGATTTAAGGGGTTTTGGGGGATTTTTGGGGGAATCACCATTTGCCCTCCCTTCTTACGCCATGGTATGATGGACTCAGTAGCCACAGACCTGGTTTTAAAAAGGAGGGTACCTCTATGTACAACACTTCCGACTCAGAAATGGACGACATGCTTGACGCTCTGTTTCAGGCGCTTATCGCCTCCGACAGACATTATCCCGTGATGCTCGTCAACACCCTGACCAACGAAAACTTTCCGCTGAACCGTGAACACATGGTCGTCTGGCGGAAGAATCCCCGCTATTTCCTCTCTGATCTGCTGCTGGTCTTCAGCCCGTCCGAGATCTGCTACCTGATCTTCTGCTCGAAGGATAACGTTCCGCTCGATACCCTGGAGATGGACCTTTACAGGAGAGTAATGAGGCTCCTGGCGGACGGCTTCCGGGGACAGCTCACATTCCACCTGGTCATGCTTTAGGAGGCGCTTTGGGGAGGCGTTGAATTACCCGGTTAATCATGGTATAATGCCTTCATTAATCGAAGCGAAGAGGGGAAAGAGATGGAGAGACAGGCATATTTCAGGGAAATCCCCAGGGTGGACGCTCTTTTGTCGGAGCCGGAGATGGACGCTCTCTCCCGGCAGTACGGCAGAGGGTTTGTGCTGGATGTGACCAGACGAGAACTGGACCGGCTGAGAGAAACAGTGCAGACCGGGGAGGAGGAAGAGATCCGGGAAGCGCTGGATCACTTCCGGGAAAGGCTCCTGGAGCGGATCCGCCTGGAGGGCCGGATGCCTCTTCAGAGAGTGTACAACGGCACCGGCATCCTTCTGCATACCAACCTGGGAAGGGCGCCTCTGGGGGAATCTCAGATTCAGGCGGCCCTGGCGGCCATGGAGGGATACTCTGATCTGGAGTACGATCTGGAAGAGGGAAAGAGAGGAAAGCGCTCCAGTCACTTTGCAGAGACGGTAAAAAGGGTGACGGGGGCGGAGGCGGCCGTGGCGGTAAACAACAATGCGGCCGCCGTCATGCTCACCCTCACGGCTCTGGCCAGGGGGAAGGAAGTGATCGTCTCCAGGGGGGAACTGATTGAGATCGGCGGTCACTTCCGGATCCCGGAGGTGATGGAGCAAAGCGGAGCCGTACTGCGGGAAACGGGGACCACCAACTGTACCCGTCTCTTAGACTATGAAAGGATGATCACCCCGGAGACCGGGGTTCTGATGAAGGTGCATGCCAGCAACTATAAGATCCTGGGGTACACCGCCCAGGTTTCCGTGGAGGAACTGGTTTCCCTGGGGAAAAAGTACGATCTTCCGGTGGTGGTGGATCTGGGAAGCGGCGTTCTCTTTAACCTGGAAAGATTTGGTCTGGCCCATGAGCCCACGGTTCAGGAAACCGTTGCCGCCGGGGCGGATGCGGTGTGCTTTTCCGGGGATAAGCTTCTGGGGGGCATGCAGGCGGGAATCATCGTGGGAAAGAAGAAAATCCTGGAAAAGATGGAGAACCATCCCCTGATGAGAGCTCTGCGTCTGGACAAGTGTTCCATTGCGGTGCTCTCTGCCACCTTCCGGGAGTACCTGGACATGGATCGGGCAGCCGAAAAGATCCCGGTCCTTCGCATGCTGGCAAGAAGTCAGGAGGAGCTTTACGATCAGGCGGAAAAGATCAGGGAAGAACTGAAAGACTTTAAAGGGGAGATCCGGGTAGAGGAGTGCCGCTCCCAGGTGGGAGGAGGGTCACTTCCGGGGGAGGAAATTTCCGGGTTTGCCCTGGTAATAAGACCGGAGACCATGTCCTGCAGGGAACTCTCAGCGAAGCTTAGAAAAGCGGAGATCCCCGTGATCGGATATGTAAAGAATGAGGGATTTCATCTGGACATGCGCACGATTCTGCCGGAAGAGGCGCAAGGAATGTGCGAAGAACTGAAAAGTGTGCTTTTGGAAGAATAATTCTTATGGCGGATGCCTGTGGGAATCGAACCCACCCAGGACGCTGCTAACGCCCAACACAGGTTTTGAAGACCAGGGGGCACACCAGTTACCCTTCGGCATCCGCCCTTATTATAGCAGAGGGGACTGATAAAGACAAGAAAGTTTTCTGTTGGGGAAAGGCGGGGAAAACCCTGCTTTTCTCCGACCGAAAGATGAGAGGGGAGAATGGGAAAAGCACTTTACATCGCGGAAAAGCCCAGTGTGGCTTCGGAGTTTGCCAAAGCATTGAAAGTTGGGGGACAGAAACGGGACGGCTACGTGGAATCAGCCGATGCGGTGGTGACCTGGTGTGTGGGTCACCTGATCACCATGAGCTACCCGGAGAAATATGACATCAAATATAAGAGGTGGAGTTTTGATACCCTGCCTTTTCTGCCTCAGGAATTTAAATATGAAGTGATTCCTTCGGTACAGAAGCAGTATGACATCGTAGAGGGCCTCTTAAACCGGAAGGATGTGGACGTGATCTACGTGTGCACCGACTCCGGACGGGAGGGAGAGTACATCTACCGGCTGGTGGCCCAGATGGCGGGCGTAAAGGACAAGGTTCAGAAACGGGTGTGGATTGACTCCCAGACCGAAGAGGAGATCCTGCGGGGGATCCGGGAAGCCAAAGATCTCTCCGCCTATGATCATCTCTCCGACTCCGCCTACCTGCGGGCCAAGGAGGACTACCTGATGGGCATCAACTTCTCCCGGGTTCTCACCCTGCGGTACGGGAAAACCATCTCCAGCTATCTCCACACCGACCGGCAGGTGATCTCCGTGGGACGGGTGATGACCTGTGTGCTGGGAATGGTGGTGAGAAGGGAACGGGAGATCCGCTCCTTTGTGAAAACCCCCTTTTACCGGGTGATGAACACGATTGATCTGGCCGGGGAAACCTTTGAGGGGGAATGGCGGGCGGTGGAGGGAAGCCGTTACTTTCAGTCTCCGGTTCTCTATAAGGAAAACGGCTTTAAGAAAAAGGAGACTGCCGAAGAGCTGATCCGGCAGCTGGAGGAAAACCGGCCCCTGTCCTGCCGGGTGGAAAAGATCGAGAGAAAGAAGGAAAACAAAAATCCGCCCCTGCTCTTTAACCTGGCGGAGCTTCAGAACGTGTGCTCCAAGCTGTTTAAGATCAGCCCGGATGAGACTCTTCGCATCACCCAGGAGCTCTATGAAAAGAAGCTGGTCACCTATCCCAGAACAGATGCCCGGGTTCTCTCCTCGGCGGTAGCCAAAGAGATTGACAAAAACATCTCTGGCCTTCGCAACTACGATCCCATCGAGGGTGCCGCCCAGGAAGTGCTGGACATGGGAACCTGGAAGACCATCGGGAAGACCCGGTATGTAAACGACAAACAGATCACGGATCACTATGCCATCATTCCCACGGGACAGGGGCTTTACGCCTTAAAGAATCTTTCAGAGACCTCCCGCCGGGTGTATGAGACCATCGTGAGGAGATTTCTGTGTATCTTTTATCCTCCTGCCGTCTACCAGAAGGTATCCCTGGTGACCATGATGGGCACAGAGGCCTTTTTCTCCTCCTTCAAGGTGCTGGTGGAGGAGGGATATTTAAAGATTGCTACTAATTCCTTTGCCAGAAAGAAGACGGAGGACGTCCCGGAGAGCGGAAAGGAAGGAGAGGAGGAGGAGATCTCCTGCGATCAGGTGCTTTTGGAGGCTTTAAAGAAGCTGAGAAAGAATGACGTACTTCCCGTGGAGGCTTTAAACATCCGGGAAGGGGAGACCTCTCCGCCCAGAAGGTACAACTCCGGATCCATGATTCTGGCCATGGAAAACGCGGGACAGCTGATCGAGGATGAGGAGCTGAGGTCCCAGATCAAGGGCAGCGGGATCGGCACCAGTGCCACCAGGGCCGAGATCCTGAAGAAGCTTTTTAACATCCAGTACCTGGCTCTCAATAAAAAGACCCAGGTGATCACCCCCACCCTGCTGGGGGAGATGATCTTTGATGTGGTAAACTGCTCCATCAGGCAGCTTTTAAATCCCGAGCTTACCGCCAGCTGGGAGAAGGGACTCACCTACGTGGCGGAGGGAACCATCACCCCGAAGGAGTACATGGACAAGCTGGAGAAGTTTGTAAGAGTCAGGACCCTCGCGGTGGAGTCCAGCAACAACCAGATCCCCTTAAGACAGGCCTTTGATGCGGCGGCGGTGAATTATAAGACCGAAGAGAAGAAGGAAGCCGCACCCAGGAGCCGCAAAAGAACCACCAGGGGGAAGAACGGAAAAGAGGAGAAGTCATGAACGAATTTACCATTGAAAATCTGCTGGATTTAGAGGAAACCATTGCCAAAGAACTTTTTCAGGGAAAGATCTATCCCTGGGAAGTACTGCCGGAGATCGGGGACTTCATTATCGGGCTGGGGAAAACCCTGAGTGAAGAGGAGTATGAATACCGGGAGGGAGATATCTGGATCGCCCGTTCGGCAGCCATTGCTCCCACCGCCTCTATCACAGGCCCTGCCATCATTGGAAAGGACGCGGAGATCCGTCATTGCGCCTTTATCCGGGGAAAAGCCGTTGTGGGAGAGGGAGCCGTGGTGGGAAACTCCACGGAGTTAAAAAATGTGATCCTCTTTAATAAGGTACAGGTTCCCCATTACAACTACGTGGGGGATTCGGTTTTGGG
>CAZJYM010000039.1:0-17499 GCA_964550245.1 uncultured Blautia sp.
ATCAGGCATAAGGGAAATATTCATTGACAGAAATGGTGATTCATCGTAAGATTTAATCTGCAGTTCCTTCTCTCACGGCGGGCCGTGAGAGAAGGAGTGAAAAAGAACAGAAGAAGAAAAAGAAGATAAGAGAAAATAAAAAAATAAAAAAGAAGAAAAAACTCTTTATCAATAAATCGGGAGGACGGCAATGGCCAAGGTAGGAATCCTCATGGGCAGCGACTCAGACATGCCCGTGATGAAAAAGGCGGCGGAGACGCTGGACAAACTGGAAATCGACTACGAAATGAGAATCATATCCGCCCACAGGGAGCCGGAGGTCTTCTTCGACTATGCGAAAGGGGCCGAGGAGCGGGGTATTAAGGTGATCATCGCCGGGGCCGGCATGGCCGCCCACCTTCCGGGCATGTGCGCCGCCCTCTTTCCCCTGCCGGTGATTGGCATTCCCATGGCCGGCGGCGCACTGGGGGGAACGGATGCGCTGTATTCCATTGTGCAGATGCCCCCGGGAATCCCGGTAGCCACGGTGGCCTTAAACGGAGGCGTAAACGCTGCTTTGCTGGCGGCCAGAATCCTGGCGGTCTCCGATGAGGACCTGCTTGTCCGGCTGAAGGAATACGGAAAGAACTTGACGCAGCAGGTGCAGGCCAAAGACGACAGACTGCAGCAGGTGGGATGGGAGAAATATTGAGTATGGACTATAAGAGCGCCGGCGTGGATATCCAGGCGGGATACCAGGCCGTGGAACGGATGCGTGAACATGTCTCCGCCACCATGCGGCCGGAGGTTTTAGGGGACCTGGGAGGGTTTTCCGGAGCCTTCTCCATGAAGGGCTTTAAGGACATGGAGGATCCGGTGCTGGTCTCCGGCACCGACGGAGTGGGCACCAAGCTGAAGCTGGCCTTCCTCCTGGACCGGCATGACACCGTGGGAATCGACTGTGTGGCCATGTGTGTGAACGATATCGCCTGCGCAGGGGGAGAACCCCTGTTTTTCCTGGATTACATCGCCTGCGGAAAAAACAGCCCGGAAAAGATCGGGGAGATTGTAAAGGGTGTCTCCCGGGGCTGCATCCTCTCGGGTGCGGCATTAATCGGCGGGGAGACCGCGGAGATGCCGGGGTTTTACCCGGAGGATGAGTATGATCTGGCAGGCTTTGCCGTGGGCATCGTCGATAAGAAGGACATGATCACCGGGGAGAAGGTAAGACCCGGGGATGTGCTGGTGGGACTGGCCTCCTCCGGGGTGCACAGCAACGGCTTTTCCCTGGTGCGAAAAGTCTTTGAGATGACACCGCAGTCTTTAAATACCTTTTATCCGGAGCTGGGAGCAACTCTTGGAGACGTGCTTTTAGCGCCCACCCGGATCTATGTGAAAGCCCTGCGTTCTCTACGCGAGGCGGGAATCGTCATCCACGGCTGCAGCCACATCACCGGCGGGGGCTTTTATGAGAACGTGCCCCGGATGCTGCCGGAGGGCTGCAAGGCCGTTATTTATAAGGAAAGATTTCCCCTGCCCCCCATCTTTACCCTTCTTCAGAAGAAGGGAGAGATTTCGGAGCAGGTGATGTACAATACCTACAATATGGGCCTGGGCATGGTTCTGGCCCTGGATCCGCGGGATGCCGACAGCGCACTTAAAGTCCTGGCGGATGCGGGGGAGAGCCCTTACCTGGTGGGAGAGGTGCAGGCCGGTGAAAAGGGAGTGAGCCTGTGTTAAGGACAGTGGTGCTGGTTTCCGGCGGGGGAACCAATCTGCAGGCCATCCTGGACGGAATCGATTCGGGACGGATCCAGGATACTTCCCTGAAAGCGGTGATCAGCAATAACCGGAGAGCTTATGCCCTGGAGCGGGCCAGGAATCACGGCATTCCTGATCTTTGCATCTCCCCCGGGGATTATTCCTCCAGGGAGGCTTTTCATCAGGCCCTCCTTGAAAAACTTCTTGAAATCCGGCCGGATCTCATCGTCCTGGCCGGATATCTGGTTGCCATACCCCCTTCGGTGGTCAGGGCCTTTCCCAACCGCATCATCAACATTCACCCCTCCCTCATCCCCTCCTTCTGCGGAAAGGGTTATTACGGACTGAAGGTTCATGAGGCGGTCCTCTCCCGGGGTGTGAAGGTGACAGGCGCCACGGTGCACTTCGTGGATGAGGGCACGGATACGGGTCCCATTATCTTACAGAAGGCCGTGGAGGTAAAGGAAGGGGATACCCCGCCCATTCTCCAGAGACGGGTGATGGAACAGGCGGAGTGGGTGATCCTGCCCCAGGCCGTCGATCTCATCGCCAGGGGAAAGGTAAGGGTGGAAGACAAAAGAGTGTACATTTCATGAGGAGGAAAGCATGAAAGTATTGATAGTGGGCAGCGGAGGAAGAGAGCACGCCATCGCCTGGAGCGTATCAAGAAGTGAGAGAGTGGATCAGATCTACTGTGCCCCGGGTAATGCGGGGATTGGTCAGATCGCGGAGTGTGTTCCCATCTCCCCCATGGACTTTGAGGCCCTGGCGGATTTCGCAGAAAAGGAAAAGATTGATCTTACCATCATCGGCATGGATGATCCCCTGGTGGGCGGGGTGGTGGATGTGTTTGAATCCCGGGGCCTGCGGGTTTTCGGTCCCCGGAAGAATGCGGCCATCCTGGAGGGATCCAAGGCCTTTTCCAAGAAGCTGATGAAAAAGTACGGGATACCCACGGCTGCCTATGAATGTTTTGACAATCCGGCGGATGCCCTGGAGTACCTTTCCACCTGCGCCAGCTTTCCCATTGTCTTAAAGGCGGACGGCCTGGCCCTGGGCAAGGGAGTTTTGATCTGTGCTGACTTAAAAGAGGCTCAGGACGGCGTCCGGACCATCATGGAGGATAAAAAGTTTGGAGATGCGGGAAACACCCTGGTGATCGAGGAGTACCTGACCGGCCGGGAGGTATCCGTGCTCTCCTTTGTGGACGGCAAGACCGTAAAGACCATGACCTCCGCCCAGGATCACAAGAGAGCCCTGGATGGAGATCTGGGACCCAACACCGGGGGCATGGGGACGTTTTCACCCAGTCCCTTCTACACTCCGGAGATTGATCAGTACTGTCAGACTCATATCTACCGGCCCACGGTGGAAGCCATGGCGGCAGAGGGAAGACCCTTTACGGGAGTCATCTTCTTTGGTTTGATGTTAACGGATCAGGGACCGAGAGTACTGGAGTACAACGCCCGCTTCGGGGATCCGGAAGCCCAGGTGGTGTTGCCCCGGATGGAGAATGACCTGATCGATGTGATCGAGGCCTGCCTGGAGGGAAGGCTGGATCAGGTTGATTTAAGATTTAAGGATAATGCGGCGGTTTGTGTGGTGCTGGCAAGTGAAGGGTACCCGGTTAAGTATGAAAAGGGCTATCCCATCTCCGGCCTGGAAAACTTCCAGGGTAAGGAGGATGCCTTCTGCTTCCATGCGGGAACCGCTTTAAAAGACGGGAAGATTGTCACCAACGGGGGCAGGGTTTTAGGAATTACCGCTTTGGGAAAAGATCTTCACGAAGCCCGGGAAAAGGCCTATAAGGCTACATCCTGGGTTTCCTTTGAAAACAGCAGCATGCGTCACGATATCGGCCGGGCCATCGATGAGGCCTGAGACGGGAAAGGAATGAAAATAAATGGCACTAACCAGGCAGGAGGCCATCAGGGCCATGCAGACCGGGAAAAATCTTTTTGTCGCTTACTCTATGGCCACCAGGCTCCCCTACGTGATCTGTGATCCGGAGAGCTTTAACGATCAGGCCTGGGTCTTTGCCACGGAGCAGGGCGTAAAGGCTTTTGCCCAGAAGACCACCCGGGAGAAAAACCCGGTGATCGGCACCAAATTTGAAAACAAGGGATTTCTGGGGTTTTTCGGAACCCTCTACGCCATCGGTGTGAACACCGTGGTATTTAACAGCGGAGACGACCGCATCGAGGTGGAGCTGACGGACATCGCGAAGCAGGTGGACTACAGCAAGATGCCCCCCGAGGCCAGACCTCTCTTTAATTCCACCCTGCAGCTCTCGGGGATTTATTACACCCAGGCACTGGCCCGCATTGTGGACAAGCAGGAGCAGGCGGATCCCGACTTTATGGAGAGACGCCGGGAAAACCTGGAGGAACTCTGGGAGGAAGTGGCGGTAAACCTGAGGGAAGCCCAGTTTCTGCTGGTATCCAGGGCGGATCCCAATGATCCCAAAAAGATCAACTTCCCCTGCGTCAAGGGAAAGAATGACCAGATCTTCCAGCCGGTCTTTACCGACATGCTGGAGGTCCGGAAATTTATCAAGGATCAGAAGTTTCGAATCAGCAAGGTGCCCTTTGAGAAGCTCTCCCAGGTGCTGATCCCCCAGGCTGCGGGGATCTCGGTCAATCCTCTGGGCTTTAACCTGATTCTCACCAAAGAGCAGCTGGAAATCTCGGACCAGGAAGGAAGATAAATGGCATTGACAAAAGATCAGGCGATCGGGATCCTGAAAAACACCAAAAAGCTCTTTGTTCCCTACTCGGCTCCCGGAAGGCTGCCCTTTGTGGTCTGTGATTCCGACTCGGGCCGAAACATGCTCTATGTCTTTGACTCCCAGGAGGGGCTGGACCGTTTTGGAGCCGTTCAGCGAAACCTTCGAAATCTGATTCTGGGAAAGCGCTACAAAACGAAGGAGTTTCCCCTTCTCTACGGGATGATTTACAGCCTGGGTGTGGATTCGCTGGTGTTATATTCGGGAAACGACCAGACAGAGGTGGAGCTGCAGGAGGTCTTTACCCTCCCGGACTACAGCAAAAAGCCGGAGGAGAAAAGACCCCTTTTCAACCGGGATCTGCAGGTGGCCGGCATCTACTTTACCCAGGCCTGCTGCATGATCGTAAGCGAGGAGGAGCAGAAGGATCAGGACTTTTTAGCCAGACGGGACAACGGGCTTATGGCCCTCCAGAATGTCCTGATGGACACGGTGAAGAAATCCACTTTTCTCCTGGCACAGAAATACGATCCCCGTCATCCGGAGCTGGTCAGGTTCCCGTCGGTGGTGAAGGAGGACGGCCGGGTGTTCCAGTCGGTGTTTTCCGATACCATGGAGCTGCAGCGCACCACCGGGGGAAAGGGTTTTGATGTCTCCACGGTGACTTTTGACAAGCTGGGGGACATTCTGGTGTCGGAGGCCTCGGCCATCGTGATTAATCCCCTGGGCATCAACCTGGTTCTCCCCAGGGAGCAGCTGCTGGAGCTGTGCAAAAAGCGTCCCGGCGGACTGCCGCTGGCTTCCCGGCAGGAGTAGTCATGAGTGAGATGGAAAAACTTCTGACGGTCATCGTTCCCGTCTACAACATGCAGTCTTACCTCTCCACCTGTCTGGACTCTCTGGTGTGTCCCGGCTTTTCCAGAAAGCTGGAGGTGCTGGTGATCCTGGACGGATCCACGGACCGGTCCGGGGAGATCGCCCGCGAATATGAATCCCGCCGTCCGGATCTGTTCCGGGTGGTGGAAAAGGAAAACGCTGGACACGGATCCGCCATCAACCTGGGGATTCAGCTGGCCAGAGGGAAATATCTGAAGGTCCTGGACGGGGACGACTGGGTGGACGGAGCGGCCCTGGGGCGGATGCTGCGGTTTTTATCCTCTGCCGATGCGGACGTGGTCTGGACCAACTTTTACTGGGTTTATGAAAGGGACGGGAAGAGAAAGGCCCAAAGACGCTGCCCCTTCCCGGGGGTTCAATACGGCCGGGAATACTTCTTTGCCGACATCGCTCCCCTTCTCTTTATGAAGATGCACTCCATGACCCTGCGCACGGAGATGGTGCGCTCTTCCGGCATGCATCTGGACGAACACTGCTACTACGTGGATGTGGAGTATGCCCTCTACCCGGTGCCTTTCATTAAGACCATCGTTTTTCTGGATGAATACGTCTATCAGTACCGCATCGGCCGGCAGGGACAGAGCATGACTCTGGCGGCCATGCGCAAAAACCGCAGGGATCACGAGCGGGTGCTGAAAAGTCTTTTACGCTTTTATGAGCAGCAGCAGGGAAAGCCTCTGCCCCGGAATTCCCTCTCCTACCTGGAGCGGGAGATCGCCCGGGTGTTTACCAGCCAGGTAAAGATCTATTTAAGCTGCCCCTGTTCGAAGCAGGCCCTTATGGCCATCAAAAAGCGGGAGCGCTTGATCCGGGAGCGGTATCCCCGGATTTACCGTAGTGTGAGAAGCCCGGAACACTGGGCCCTTCGTTTAAGCGGATATCTGCTTTACCGTCCCGCTCACTTCCTCCTGTCTCAAAGGGAAAAGAGAAATGAATTATAGAGTGCTGCAGACCATGCAGTTTCCATGCGCCCAAGTTCCCCGGGAACTGTACTTCCAGGGATCAGAAGAGATCATCTTTTCCAGGGAACAGGGGGGACTGATGATCCCCCGGGGGGAAGAGGGGGACTTTTTTACATATTTTAACGGCTTTTTTCAGGAGAGCTGGAAAAGGGCGACGGACATCGAGGACTTCCGGGTGCGGATTAAGGCGGAGGGGGATTTCATCCTTTCCTTTTGTCACGGCTCCCGGACAGACAGAAAAGTCCACTGGAGGGGAAAGGGAGAAAAGGTCTTTACGATCCCCCGCTGGAACAAAGGACCGCTGGAGGCCTGTTACCTCAAAGTCCGGGGAATCGGGAAAAAATCCCTTCTCCGGGACTTTCAGATCGAGGGAATCCCGGTTTATGAAAACCCGGTCCGCCTGGGGGTTGTGATCTGCACCTGCCACCGGGAAGAAGAGGTACGGGAGACAATCCGGCGCATTGGAGAGAATCCTCCATCTTTTCTGCCCACCGTCTTTGTGGTGGATAACGGCAACACCCTGGGGGGAGAGACCTTTCCCGGCTTTGTCCGCTACGTTCCCAACAGGAACTGCGGGGGTACGGGAGGCTTTACCCGGGGCATGCTGGAGATTCTGGATCAGGGAGATGCCTTTACCCATGTGCTTTTGATGGATGACGACATCGTGCTGGATCCGGCCGTGCTGGAAAGGACCATCCGTTATCTTTCCTTTTTAAAACCGGAGGAGGCAGTCAAGCCCCTGTCCGGTTCCCTGCTTTACCGAAACACCCCCTGGCTTCTCTATGAGTCCGGGGCCCTCTGGAACCGGGGCCGGATCTTTGCCCTGCGCCATGACCTGGATCTCCGAAAGCGAAAATCCCTCCTCATTAACGCCAGGGAAGGGGAGGGGGATTACGGGGGATGGTGGTACTGCTGCTTCCCCCTGGAACGGATCCGGAATGAAGGACTTCCCCTGCCGCTCTTTTTGCACCGGGACGACATTGAATACGGCCTGCGCCTTGGTTCCCCGCTGGTTTTAAACGGCATCGGGGTGTGGCATGAGGCCTTTGAGCAGAAGATCCCCGGTGTGGGAGAGTACTATGACCTTCGGAACATGGCCATCTTAAACTCCCTGTATGTGAAGGACTGGACGGAGAAGGAATGGATCGGCTTTCTCCGCAAGTGGACAGCCGGCAAGATCCTCCGGGGCCAGTATGAATATGTCCCTCTTAACATCCGGGGAGCCCTGGACTTCTTAAAAGGTCCCCGGTGGCTTGAAAACACCGACGCCCCGGCCCTCCATCAGGAGATCAGCGAATCCTTAAGCCCTTTGCGGAAGTTTTCCGAGATCCCACAGAGAGAGAAAAAGGGCAGCTTTATCACGGATCCGGGGGTGAGCGTGTACGTGGCTGCCAGAAAGAGAAAGATCATCTACCGGGATGAGACGGACATGTGTCTCACCGGCAAGAAAAGCCTGCAAAAAACTGTGAGCTGTCTGCTGCTTCTGCACAGGACCGAAATCAAAACCCGGAAATGTTTTGAAAGAGCCAGGGTGAGCTATCAGACTCACAGCCGGGAGATGACCCGGCCCTCCTTCTGGAGGGAATACCTGGAAATGGAGAAGAAATGAAAGAGTATTATCAGCTTCAAAATGTGCTGTTCAGCAATGATGAACGGCTGGATGAACATGTGGAGATGTTCTACAAAGGCACCCGGCCGGCATATGATACCGGAAAAAACTGCATCGTGATCGGAGCCGGCCTGGTGACGGACTTCTGCACCTACTTCAACAGCATTTCGTTAAAGAAGTGGAAGACCTTCACCTGGATGGGAGATCTGGTGCTGAAACTGGTGATAGAGGGCAACGTGGAGATCGTTTTAACCGGCTATGAGAAGGCGGAACACCAGTATGTGCGCCGGATTCTGGCACGGAAGAAATTTTATGCGGAGGAGCCCCGGGAAGTGATGCTTACCTACCCGGCCAACGACCTGATGCTGGCGGGCTTTGAGATCCACACCATGGCTCTTTCCCTGGTCTACTCCGGGGAGTACGGAACCTTTGTGGAGGAGGATCAGATCCGTCCCGTCTCCCTGCACCTCATCACCACCACCTTTAAAAAGGAAGATTACCTCCTTCCCAACCTGGATCTGTTAAAGAATACGCTTCTGGCGGGAGAAGATACCCTCTCCGAACATCTCTGGATCCATGTGGTGGACAACGGCCGCACCTTAAAGCCGGAGGAGCTGGAGACGGACCACCTGAAGGTCTATCCCAACGTAAACGCCGGCGGAGCCGGAGGCTTTACCCGGGGCATGATCGAGGCCTGGCACCATAAGGAAAAGCCCACCCATGTGCTGCTGATGGACGACGACGTGAAGATCCTGCCGGAGAGCATCCGCAGGACCTATCAGCTTCTGGGGATCATCCGGCCCGAGTATGAGAAACACTTCATCAGCGGGGCCATGCTCTACTACGAGAGAATGAACTGGATGCATGAGGATGTGGGGTATGTAAGCTCGGAAAACGGAGAGTATGGTCCCTTGAAGAAACCGGTGGATACCACCAGCATCGAAGACCTCTTACGGTGTGAGGAGCCCCTTCCACCCACCCAGAACGGATACGCGGGCTGGTGGTACTGCTGCATTCCCGCTTCGGTGATCAGCATGACCAACCTGCCCCTTCCGGTGTTTGTCCGGGGGGACGATGTGGAGTTCAGTCTAAGGAATCATGCCCAGTTTATCACGATGAACGGGATCTGCATCTGGCACATGGGCTTTACCAACAAGTTCAGCGGTTCCATGGAGTTCTACCAGGTGCACCGCAACAGCCTGATGCTCCAGGCGGTAAGCGGAGTCTGCTCCAGTGTGGACTTCATGGAGAGGATCCGCAAGCTGGTGCGGGTGGGACTGCTGCGCTTTGACTACGACGGCGTAGAGCTATTGCTGGATGCGGTGGAGGACTACATGAAGGGCTATAAGTTCTTCATGAAGAACCAGGGGGAGCGGATCTTAAAGGAGAAGACCGAGAAGAACGAAAAGATGGTCCCCCTGTCCCAGATCCCCGGAGCCCCGGAGAACGTGTGGGTGGTCTATGAAAAGCAGGAGAGGCAGGGTCTGGAAACCCTTCTTTACCGGCTTACCTACAACGGGCATCTCTGGCCAAAGGCTCTCTTAAAGAAGGAGCCGGGAGTCTGTGCCTACGACTGGTATTATAATCCCCATCACTACTTCTTCCGCAGAAGGCTTCTGGTGATCAACCCCCACTTCCAGACCGGAGCCTGGAGAGAGATCGACAAAAAGCGGTTCTTCCAGCTCTACATCCGCCAGAAGAGGGACTGGAACCACTACCGGAGAATCCATGAGAAGCTGGAGGAGGACTACCGGAAGCACAGAAAGATCCTGACCTCCGAGAAGTTCTGGAGGAGGTATCTGGAGCTGGATAAGAAGTGAGGACGGAGAATAACCGGGAGATGAATGTATGAAGGGGAAGAATATAGGAGATTTACGAAAAGATCAGTGCTACGGCTGCACGGCCTGTGAGCATGCCTGCCCCTTTGGGGCCATCGAGATGGCGCCGGATTCGGAAGGCTTTCCCTACCCGGTGGTAGACCGGGAGAAATGTACCGGCTGCGGCAAGTGCCGGAGAATCTGTCCGGCTCTTCGGGAGAAGGACGAATCCAACCGGAAAGTACCGGAGAGCTACGTGATTCAGGCCCAGGACAGCCTGCGTCAGATCAGCACCTCCGGGGGCGTTACCACGCTTCTGGCGGATGAGGTCTTTGCCCGGGACGGTCTGGTGTGCGGGGTGATCATGGACGAGGACTTCCGGGTGTATCACATCGTCACCGGAGACGGGGAGGACATGAATAGGATCCGCCTGTCCAAGTATGTGCAGAGCGATCTGGGAAACGTGTTTCCCCAGATCCGCTCGGAATTAAAGAAAGGAAAACAGGTGCTCTTTACCGGCACCCCCTGTCAGGTGGCGGGACTGAAGTCCTACCTGGGCGGGGAGCCGGAGAATCTGCTGACCGTGGACCTGGTGTGCCACGGTCCCACCTCCCAGATGGTGTTTGACCGGTATCTGGAGGAGAACTTCGGAAAAGAGCACGTGAAGGAGTTTAAGTTCCGGACCAAGGACTACGGCTACAACGGCACCACCTGTCAGGTGAAGCTGGACGACGGCAGCACCTACATGGGAGCTGCGGAGCTGGATACCCTGGAGCGGGCCCTGACCAAAGCCCTCTGTCTGCGGCAGACCTGTTCCGACTGCAAGTTTGCCGAATGCCCCCGGGTGGGAGATCTGACCATCGGGGATGCCTGGGGGATTGGGAAATATAAGGAGGAGCTCTCGGATCCGCAGGGGACTTCTCTAATTCTGGTAAACAATGAAAAGGGAGCCGTCTGGTTTGAGCGGATCCGGTCAAAAGCAAAACTGGTGGAGGAGGTGCCTCTGGAGGCTCTCACCAGAAAGAACCGGTTCCGGTCTCACACCGAACCACATCCCCAGCGGGGAAGGTTCTTTGAGATGCTCTCTTTTACAGGCTTTAATAAAGCTGTCACCTACTCCATGGACAACCGCTACGATGTGGGAATTTTAGGAGTGTGGTTTGGCTGCAACTACGGCAGCATCGCCACTTACTACGGGTTAAAGACCGTTCTCCAGAACATGGGCCTTTCCGTGCTCATGATCGAAAAGCCGGGATTTACCCCCAGCGACCGGGAACTCTCCGGCGGAAACCACAGCCGGGTCTTTGCCAGCACCCACTTCCATGTGAGCCGGCCTTACAAGCTGGCGGAGATGAAGGCCTTAAACAACATCTGCGACGCCTTTGTGGTGGGTTCCGACCAGGTGTGGAACTACGGCATCTGCCGCAACTTCGGCCGCAGCTTCCTGCTGGACTTTGTCCGGGATGAAAAGAAAAAGGTGGCCATTTCCGCTTCCTTCGGCCATGCCAAGGATTTCCGTCCCGAACGGGAGCGTCTCATTACCAGTGAACTGCTAAAGCGCTTTGACGCCATCTCCGTCCGGGAGGAGTCGGCGGTGGACATCCTGGACAAGGTCTTCGGCGTGGAGGCCACCCAGATCCTGGATCCGGTGTTTATCACCGAGAGAAGCACCTATGATAAGCTGGCGAAGGAGTCCAAACGCAATGAGAAGGAACCCTTCATCATCGCCTACATCCTGGATCCCACCCCGGAAAAGAGGGGAGCGGTTCAGTACCTGGAGACAAAGCTGGGGCTGCATGCCTACTATATCCTGGACGGTCAGCCCTGGGTGTATGAGGAGAAGCACTCCAAGATGGGCCGGGGAGACCGGATCCTGGAGGACATGAACGTGCAGGACTGGATCTACTACTTTAAGAACAGCTCCTATGTGATCACCGATTCCTGCCACGGCTTAAGCTTTGCCATCCTCTACCACAAGCCCTTTGTGGGGATCGGCAACATCGCCCGGGGCATCACCCGCTTCCACTCTCTTACAAAGCTCTTCCATCTGGAGGACCGTCTGGTCACCAACCCGGCGGACATCCTGAAGAACAAAAAGCTTCTGGATCCGGTGGACTACACCCAGGTGGATCAGATCCTGGAGCAGGAGAGAAAGCGCTCCCTGGAGTGGATCCATCAGGCCATGTTTAAGCCGAAGATTGTCAAGACCTCCCAGGCCTACCCCGTAAAGGTCTACTCCATGTATGACAAGGGCCCGAAGAAGAGTCCGGATAAAAAGCAGACCCAACAGGCTCCCCCGCCTCTTTCCCGAAAGGTGTTTGACCGGTTGCCGGGCAGCTTTCAGGCGGTGATCAGAAAGGTCTTCAAAAAGTATGAAGAGGAAGAGGAGATCTCTGAGTATTAATTTCAGCCGGCGCAGGAGCGCGCCGGCTGTCTTTGAAAATGAGAATACTTTGAAAGAGACGGACGGGCAGAAATGAACCAAAATGATATTTACCGGAGAGAAAAATGAGAAAGAGATTCCTGTTTACAGGGCTTTTTCCCTAGTTGATTATAATAAATAAATTTACAGATGCGCGCAGTACCGGTCATTATTTCATAAATGTGTTTCAATGGATTATTCCCTCAGGGGACATAATCCATTTTTTTATGGCCATAAAAAAATCACTTTTCAAACAGCCCTCGATGTGCTATCATACCTATAACATGATTACAGCGTCAAAAGCCTGAGCCCACGGTGTGCTCGCACGCCGGCGGTGCAATCCGTAATCTCTTTTGACGTTCATGTCAAAACGTGTTGTTCCTTTCCGGGACTTCCCCCGGAGGGAACCGGTGCGCCGGGGAAAGGAGTGCGGACAAGGAAGGGTTATGGTAATAGAGATAGACTACAACAGTCCGGAAGCCATTTACATACAGGTGACCAACCAGATCATCATGCAGATCGCCACCGAGCGGCTGCGGCAGGGGGACAGCCTGCCCTCCGTGCGCCAGCTGGCAGAAACCATCGGCATCAACATGCACACGGTGAACAAGGCCTATGCCCTGCTTCGCCAGGAAGGCTATGTGACCATTCACAGGAGAAGAGGAGCGGTGGTTTCCGTGGACATGGACAAGAGAAAGATGCTGGAAGAGATGCATGAGAGACTGAAGGTGGTTCTGGCCCGGGGCCTGTGCAAGCGCATTTCCCGGGAGGAGGTCCACCACCTGATCGACAGGATCTATGATGAGATAGAGGGAGAAAATGAGGGGAAGGAGGAAGCTTTAAAGAACAGTCTCTGATCCCCTTTACGAAGAACAGGAGGACATTTATGCAGGATAATTTTACCCCACAGGCCATGGAGGCACTTCGTCTGGCCGAGAGCACAGCCAGGTCCTGTAAACATACCTATGTCGGAACCGAGCACATCCTGGTGGGACTTGTAAAAGAACCGGAGGGAACGGCCGGCCGGGTTCTGGAGGAATTCGGGGTTACGGAGGAAAAGCTCTTAAACCTGATCAACCGGCTCATCGCGCCCCCGGAAGTCCTGGTGGCGGATGCGCCGGGCTACAGCCCCAGAGCCTTAAGAGTCATGGAGAATGCCCGCCGGGAGGCGGAAAGCTGGCGAACAGATACCGGAACGGAGCATCTGCTTCTGGCCCTGTTAAAGGAGACGGACTGCGTGGGCGCCCGCCTTTTGTTTACCATGGGGGTTCCGGTTCAGAAGGTGTTTTTCGGACTGTGGAGCGCCATGGGCCTGGACGAGGAGGAGATCAGTCAGGAGTTTCAGAACCTGCGGGCCAGCCGCCAGGGCGGTTCCAGTGCCACCCCTCTTCTGGATCAGTTCAGCCGGGACCTGACCGCCCTGGCGGCGGAGGGCAGGCTGGATCCGGTGGTGGGAAGGCAGAAGGAGATCACCAGACTGATTCAGATCTTAAGCCGCCGCACCAAGAACAATCCCTGTCTGGTGGGAGAACCCGGCGTAGGCAAGACCGCCATTGTGGAGGGACTGGCCCAGCGCATTGCTTCCGATCTGGTGCCGGAGACCATGAACTCCCAGCGGGTGGTGGTTCTGGATCTGTCCGGCATGGTGGCCGGAACCAAGTACCGGGGGGAGTTTGAGGAGAGAATCCGGGGTATCCTGCGGGAAGTGGAAGAAAATCCCGGTATCCTGCTCTTTATCGATGAGCTTCACACTCTGATCGGAGCCGGCGGAGCCGAGGGAGCCCTGGACGCCGCCAACATCTTAAAACCCGCTCTTTCCAGGGGTGAGATCCAGGTGATCGGTGCCACCACCCTGGAGGAGTACCGGAAATATATTGAAAAGGATGCGGCCCTGGAGCGCAGGTTCCAGCCCGTCACCGTGGATGAGCCTTCGGAGGAGGAAACCCTGGAGATTTTAAAAGGGTTACGGCCCTACTACGAAAATCACCACCATGTGACCATCCAGGATGAAGCCCTCCAGGCAGCCGTCAAGATGTCCCGGAGATACATCACCGACCGGTTCCTGCCGGACAAGGCCATCGACATCATCGATGAGGCGGGTTCCAGAGCCAGGCTTTTAGGATACGGAGCCATCCCGGAGGTGGAAGCCTTAAAGCTTCAGATCCGGGACATGCAGACCGAAAAGGAGGAAGCCATTAAAACCGCGGACCTGGACCGGGCCCGGGCGGTTTTGCAGAGGGAAAAGGAAGCGAAGGAGGAGATTGAAAAAAGAATCGGGGAAGCCGGCAGGAAACAGAAAGGGAAGGCCCTTACCGTGACCGAGACAACGGTTGCGGATGTGGTGTCCGAGTGGACCGGTGTTCCCGTGCAGAAGCTTACAGAAGGAGAGACCAAAAGGCTGGCCCGTCTGGAGAAGGAGCTGCACAAAAGAGTGGTGGGTCAGGATGAAGCGGTGAGTGCCGTGGCCCTGGCGGTCAAGAGAGGCCGGGTAGGATTAAAGGATCCCGCCAGGCCCATCGGCTCCTTCCTGTTTTTAGGTCCCACGGGCGTGGGCAAGACAGAGCTTTCCAAGGCTCTGGCAGAGGCGGTCTTCGGAAGCGAGGATGCCATGATCCGGGTGGACATGTCCGAATACATGGAAAAGCACACGGTTTCCCGGCTCATTGGTTCTCCTCCGGGATATGTGGGCTATGACGAGGGAGGACAGTTAAGCGAAAAGGTCCGGCGTCATCCCTACAGCGTATTGCTTTTTGACGAGATCGAAAAGGCCCATCCCGACGTTTTCAACATCCTGCTGCAGGTCCTGGACGACGGCCACATCACCGATGCCCACGGCCGCAAGGTGGATTTCAAGCAGACCATCATCATCATGACCTCCAATGCCGGGGCCCAGTCCATCATGGAGCCCAAGAAGCTGGGTTTCAATCCCAATGCCGATGAGAAGCAGGACTACGAGCGGATGAAGGCAGGTGTCATGGAGGAAGTGAAAAGAATCTTCCGGCCCGAGTTTTTGAACCGCATCGATGAGATCATGGTGTTCCATTCCTTAAGTCGGGAGCACGTGCGCAAGATCGTGACCATCCTGCTCTCCGGTCTGGAGAAGAGATGTCAGGACCAGCTGGATATTCATCTCCGGTTTACCCCGGCGGTCAAGGACTTTCTGGCGGAGGCGGGATTTGACAACAAGTACGGGGCCAGGCCCTTAAAGAGAGCCATTCAGACCAATATCGAGAACAGGATGGCCGGTGAGATTCTGGACGGGAAGATCCACCGGGGAGACACGGTGACCGTACAGATCTCCAAAAAGGAGATCTGCTTCACGGTGGAGGAGAAATCCTGACGGGAGGATAAGTCATGTCAGAGATGAAGGAACTGATCCGCAGGGAGGAAAACGGAACCCTCGGCTTCGGGGATTACGAGAGAAAAGAGAAAGCCAAGCTTACGGACTTCCTGTATCAGGGAGATATTTACAGCGTTAAGACCTACAATGAGATTACCCGGCTGGAGCGCAACGGCATGTTTGTGTACGAGTCGGTTCCCGGCACATCCGTGGATCAGATGGAGCTTACCGGGGAGGGAATGACTTTTCTGGTGAAAGGAGCCGAAGACGCCATGATCACCGCCGGTCTGGAGCCGGACAGCGTGTACCGGGTATCCATTGGCGGAAACGACGAAGGGGAGATGAAGACAAACCTGGGAGGAAAGCTCTCTTTCAGTGTGGAATTTTCCGGCAGTGAGCCGGTTTGCGTGGAACTTGTGAAATGTTAAAGAGTAAAACAGTCTATGTCTGCCAGGAATGCGGCTATGAATCCTCCAAGTGGATGGGACAGTGTCCCGGCTGTAAGGCCTGGAATACCTTTGCGGAGGAGGTTACCACCGCAGCCAAAAGCACCGGACCCGCCCGGGTCCGGGAAAAGACAAGAGAGCCCGTATCCCTGGGCCAGATCAGCCTCACCGGGGAGGAGAGGCGCAGCACCGGGATCCGGGAGCTGGACCGGGTGCTGGGAGGCGGCATCGTCCCCGGATCCCTGGTGCTGGTGGGAGGAGATCCGGGAATCGGCAAGTCCACCCTGCTGCTTCAGGTCTGCAGAAACCTCTCGGCCAGGGAGGTTTCCGTACTCTACATCTCGGGAGAGGAATCCCTGCGCCAGATTCGCCTTCGAGCCGAGAGAATCGGCACCTTTACGGATTCGCTGCAGCTTCTTTGTGAAACGGATCTGGGCGTAATCCGGGAGGTGGTCCAGAGAAAACGGCCCCAGGTGGTGGTCATCGACTCCATTCAGACCATGTATCGGGATGACATCAGTTCTGCCCCGGGCAGTGTCTCCCAGGTGCGGGAGTCCACCGGCATCCTGATGCAGATGGCCAAGAGCCTGAACGTTTCCATCTTTATCGTGGGTCATGTGACCAAGGAGGGCACCGTAGCCGGACCCAAGGTACTGGAGCACATGGTGGACACGGTGCTCTACTTTGAGGGAGACCGGCATGCCTCCTACCGGATCCTGCGGGCGGTGAAAAACCGTTTCGGATCCACCAATGAGATCGGCGTCTTTGAGATGAAGCATACCGGGCTGGAGGAAGTGAAGAATCCTTCGGAATACATGCTGAGCGGCCGTCCCGAAGGAACCTCCGGCTCCATCGTGGCCTGTTCCATGGAGGGAACCCGTCCCATTCTGGTGGAGATCCAGGCTCTGGTCTGTAGAAGCAGCTTTGGGATCCCCCGGCGCACCACCGTGGGTACGGACTTTAACAGAGTCAACCTTTTGATGGCTGTCCTGGAGAAAAAGGTGGGTGTGCATCTCTCCGCCTGTGATGCCTATGTAAACATCGCCGGAGGCATGAAGATGACGGAGCCCGCCATCGATCTGGGCATTGCCCTGGCCATTGTCTCCAGCTTCAAGGACATCGTAATCCCCCCGTCCGTGGTAGCCTTCGGGGAAGTGGGACTGGGCGGAGAGGTCCGGGGTGTGAGCCTGGCCGGTCAGAGAGTGACGGAAGCGGGCAAGCTGGGATTTAAAACGGTGATCCTGCCTTCGGTGTGCCGTTCCGCCGTCCAGAAGATGGAAGGACTGGAGATGGTGTTCGTGTCCTGGATCGGGGATGCGATTAAATATATAATGAAGGAAAATTGACAAAGGCTCCCGAAAAGGGGGCCTTTTCATTATTAAGCTTTGCACTTTTGGACACAAAAAAACCGCAAATAAACTTGAAAAAAAGGTGTTGACAATTCCTCCCGGTTGTGGTAATCTTAACAAGCTGTCGCGAGAGACCAGCAAACACCTTGATAACTGAACAGTGAAACACATACGATTCTCGAAAATTCTTTT
>CAZJYM010000040.1:0-17497 GCA_964550245.1 uncultured Blautia sp.
TTTTAAAAAGCCCGGACAGGGTGTCCCCTGTCCGGGCTTTCTAAATGTATAGTACATTTTTTGCTTTTTGTTATTTTTGCTCTTGCCGGAGCACGGTAAAGCTGTCTTCAGAGAGATTCTGAAGCTCTCCCTCTTTGGCGTCCGTCACGGTGTTATCCTTTATCAGGACGGATCCTCTTGTGCCCTGGTCAATTCCAAATGCCCAGGTTCCGCAGGTGCTGATGGTATTGTCGGTGATCTCCATGTTTTCCACCAGACCGCTGCCGGAGAAGGATACCCCCTGATACGTGCTGTCCTCGATCTGATTTTCGCGGATGATGCACTTTGCGGTATTGTCATAGCCCTCAATGGTGTTTACCCACACAGCCCCGTAGTCCACGTTCAGGTCGTTTTCTTTGCTCCCGCAGCGGATGAGTCTGTTTTTCTCCACCAGGACGGTACCCTCAAACACCTGGGGATTAAAGTTGGTGCTGATGTTGATGCCTCCCCCGGAACAGACCGTGTCCATCAGCAGGTTGTGGGAGACTTCGATGTCCTTTCCTCCGTAGAGAGCGATGTTGTTGGCCAGCCACTGCAGCTGTACCGTGTTGTAGAGGATTTTGTTGTCCACACAGAGGACACCCCGGTTAAACATGGCGATTCCGTCATCCCCGGTGCCCCGCAGGTCATTCTGGGTAACCACGCAGTGGGAGGTGCCTCCGCACAGGTTGATGCCGTCGGCAAAGGTGTTGCGGATCCGGCAGCCCATGATGCTGATGCCGTCCACCACATCCGCCCACAGTCCCACCTTGTAGTGTTCTACCCAGATGTTCTGCAGGCGCACATCCTTCACCCGGGCAGCGCCGGAGGCGGGAAGCAGGTTGAAGGCCGGGGGATCGATGCTGTCCCGGCGCTGCTTCACATTGCCGATCAGAGAAAAATCATAGAAGGCCACGTTGGGAGCCTGAATGGCAAAGCCGGAGGCTTCCCCTTTCAGGACCGTATGCCACATGCCGGCACCCCGGATGACCACCGGATCTTTCCGGATGGGAATCCCGTTCACATAGGGGTTCTGGGTGATGTCAAATTCTCCGGCGGGAAGGTAGACCTCCTTGCCCTGGGCTTCCGCCTCTTTGATGCACTCCACCAGGGCGGCGGTATCGTCTGCTCCGTCACCGGATACTGCACCGAAGTCCTCGATGGAGAGGGCATTCTCCGGCATGGGAATGGGTGTTCCCGTACGGTCAGCCTCAATAAGGTCCACCAGGCACCAGGAAAAGTCTGTTCCTTTCCGTATGGTTACTTTTGTTCCCGCCGGGTATGTCTGATCCAGCTTTACCCGCACATCGTCAAAGAAGAGATGGCCTCCTCCCTCCTCTGCACGGCCGGGATCGTTGGTCCAGGGGAAGGGTCCGTACACCCAGCTGTACATGGAAGTAAGCGTAAGGTCCTGTTTCTCTTCATTGATCAGGAGTTCTACGGTTCCTGTTTCTCCTTCGCCGTCTTCACTGTCCGGGACACAGGTGCGGATCACCAGCGCATCCGCATCCTCCCGCAGGGTAACGGTTACGAAATCCCCCTCGTTTTCCAGAGCCACATAGCGTCGTCCCGAGGCTTCACTGGCAAACTCCCGGTAAATCCGGCTCTCCGGGCTTACCTGCCCGTTGGTCTCCCCCTCTTCAGCCTCGTAGGACTGATAGGTTACAAAGGCACCGGCCTCCTGGTAAGGAGGACAGCCCTCTACGGAGATGCCGGTGACCTGAAGGGCATTCTCACCGGAGAGGGAGATGCTGTTGATTCCCCTGCGCAGTACCAGGTTTTCAGACTCCTCGGGAAGACCGTTTACTGAAATGCTGATATTCTCCGGGTTTTCGCCCTTTATCTCCAGCGGGTATTCCCCGTCTTCCGGGGCGTACACGGCATAGACCTCTTCGTTTTCGTACTGGTAGGCCTGTTCACTGTCAATCTCCTGGGCGGCTGAGACTGTCTTCACCGCTGCAAGCAGTGTGAAGAGGAAAACAGCCGGAAAGAGTCTTTTTCTCATCATAATCCCTCCCTGATACACTCCATCAGATACGCCCGGTGAGCCGGTATGAAAAGCCGGATGCTTTTGTCGTCCTCCCGCTTCCAGTGCAGGGGGTTTCCAAAGAAGTCGGTATCTCCTTTGGGCCTGTCTGCGCCGATGCTGGCCAGGGGAAGCCGGATAGACTGTTCCTGGTCACTGACGGACATTATGGCGGTGATCACTTCCTGTTTGTAGAAGCGGGCCAGAGCCAGCACATCCCCCTGGGCGTACAAAAACTTCATGCCCCCTTCTGTAAGCGCCCTGGATGAGCGCTTTAAGTGGGCAAGCCTTTGAAAAAAGACATAGGGTTCGCTTTTTTCCGGGACTTTTGACCAGGGCATGGGGTAACGGTAGCCCTGATCTCCATCCAGCTCTCCGTCGATTCCGATCTCATCCCCGTAGTAGATGCAGGGGGTTCCCGCCAGCATAAACTGCAGGATTACGGCACCCTGGTATTCCTCTTTGCTGATTGCGGGAAAGTTGTGGATGCGGGGGATGTCATGGCTGTCCAGCAGGTTGAACTGGTTTTCCCGGATGACCCAGGGCATTCTGGCCAGATATGACGTGATGCGTTTTTCCACATCCTCCGCCCTCATGTGGTAAGGGATCTTCCGCAAGACCTCATTTCTGTCAATGAACAGATCGTTAAGCCCCAGAAACTCTCTCAACACTCTGGCGCAGCCGAAATAGTTCATGGCCGAGTCCCATTCCTCCCCCTGCAGGTAATCTCCGCAGTCTCCCCAGTGCTCCGCCAGTATGTAGGCCTCCGGGTTTTCTTCCCGCAGGCTTTTTCGGATCTGCGGCCAGATTTCATGGGAGAGCTGGACTTCATTGTTTCTGGCCATCACATCTGCCACGTCAAATCTCCAGCCGTCAATGGAGTAGGGTTCCCGCAGCCATTTGCGCAGTACCGCATCCTGGCCTGCGTAGATTCTGTTCCTCAGCTCCTGGGACTGATAGTTTAACACCGGCAGGTTCTCCACCCCAAACCAGCTCTGGTACCGGTTGGATCCCTCTTCGAAAAAGTAGAAGGACCGCTCGGGAGAATCCGGGTTGTGATAAGCCCCTTCTGAAGGATCAAAAAAGATCCCGTCCCGGTTAAACCAGCGGTGGCCCGCTCCCGTATGGTTGACGGAGATGTCCAGGATCAGGCGCATCCCTCTTTCATGCAGGGCTTTGGAGAGATCAGCCAGCGCCTGATCCCCTCCGAAATGTTCATCCACGTGAAGATAATCCACACAGTCGTACTTGTGGGTGGTGGGAGAGCGAAAGACGGGGTTCAGATAGAGGGCGTTTACCCCCAGGTCCTGCAGGTAAGGGATCTTTTTTCGAATCCCTTCCAGATCTCCCCCGTAGAAATCCAGGGCATGAGTCCGGGAGTAGGGCAGGGGAGGACTCTCCCAGTCTGGTATCTTCCTGGTCTTCCAGCCCTCATACGTGTATTCCCCGTCCTTTACGTCATTGTCCGGATTCCCGTTAAAGAAGCGCTCCGGAAAGATCTGGTAAAAGACCGCGTGCTTTACCCAGGAGGGCTGCCGGTATCCGGTCAGCAATACAAAGTCACAGGTCTCATCCGGGATGCAGGTGGTGATCTCCTTCTGGTTGTAGTAGTAGATCACGTTATCACAGGCCAGATAGAAGTGATAGTGCATTCTCTCTTCTGTGATCCGAATTTCGGCCCCGTAATAGCAAAGCTTCCCCTCCACCCTTCTTTTTTCCGCCTGGATAAGCCGCTCGGTTCCGTTGGGGGCGGTTCTTACAAAGACGGCCCGGACCGGCGCATCCGCGTAGAGGCGGATCCAGACGGTGACCGTCTCAAAGAGTT
Source organism: uncultured Blautia sp. (assembly GCA_964550245.1). GTDB lineage: Bacteria > Bacillota > Clostridia > Lachnospirales > Lachnospiraceae > Blautia_A. Next base: position 3,870 of record CAZJYM010000040.1, read on the forward strand.
CCGGTTGGGGATTGCTCACAAAGCAGTCTGTTCCGTCGCTGTACACACTTTCCAGCCACTGTTCCATATGTCTGTCCTTTTCTAATAAGAAGAAAGCCATGGAAAACTGCTCTTACAGCCGCAGATGTCCATGGCTTTCCGGATTTACTGATTCTTCTCTATCTTATTGTGGAGCTTATTCGTTGGCCTTGTAGGTGTCATAGGCGTCATTCTGGATCTTGATGAAATCCTGATAGCCCATCTGATCCAGGGTGGACAGATAGGTATCCCACTGCTCGTCAACACCGCCGTCCGTTACCCAGGTAGCCTGGTTGGTGGACACATAGGAGGAAATGTCGGAGTACAGGAATCCCAACGTGTCCAGCTGCTCTTCCGTGTAGCTCACATTTGGATAGGCTTCGGTGGCATACTGCTTCAGGTCCTCATCCAGGGCAAGCTTGGAGGCGTCTCCGTTGTCAGCCGCATAGATCACCTTGTCGTTGAATCCCTCTTCCACATACTTGGGACCGAAGTCACGCAGGGAGTTTACCCAGGCCCAGGTATCGGCGGACATGCCTTCCTGAGGCTCCAGTACGGTATAGGTGCCGGCTTCCTCATCCTTCTCTACGCCGATGCCGAAGGAACCGTAGAAGTTCTGGATGGAGGCGTCTTCGGTGTAGAACTTGTCAGCCCAGGCAAGGAGCGGGCCGGGATCTTCGCAGGCAGAGGTGATTACAAACTCATAGCGGGAATAATTCCAGTGTTCCGGGTCAGAGGAGATGTACTGGTTTCCGTCGGGTCCCACCAGAGCCGGAAGGGCTGCATACTGGGAAGCGTTGGCACCGAAGGTGGCATCTGCGGTCCAGCCGGGTGCGCAGCCCACGATGGGGGTTTCGCTCATCAGTTTGGCATCCCGCATGGAATCATCCTGGGTGAAGAGCTCGGGATCGATCAGGCCTTCCGCATAGCAGTCATGCATCCAGGCGATGCCGTCCCTGTATCCCTCGGAAGTGGGGATGTAAACGGGGGCTCCGTCCTTGATGGTCATGGAATAGGTGTTGTCTGCGCCGATGGTGGTGCCGAAGGGCAGGCAGAAGAACATGACGGAATCCGCATATCCTTCTCCGAAGGGAATCTCATCGTCCGGATCTCCGTTGGCGTTGGCATCCTGCTCCTTGAAGGCTCTTAAAACTTCCACGAATTCCTCATAGGTGGTGGGCATTTCCAGACCCAGGTTGTCCAGCCAGGTCTGGTTGATGAACATCTGGTTGGCCACGGTGGGACGGCAGGGCTTTTTCGCCGGAAGCCCGTAAATGTGGCCGTCTGCGGAGGTGGCCAGAGCCTTCATGGTCGGATCGCTCTCCATGATGGCCTTAAAGTTGGGCATGTATTCGTCGATGTAGTCATCCAGGGGAATGAAGGTTCCCACGTTGGTCAGGATATCCGTCTCCACGAAGCAGATGGATCCCATAAAGGCATCGGGAAGATCTCCGCTGGCCAGGAGCACGGCCTTTCTGTCGGCCCAGTCCGCATTGAGAATGGTATCCCAGGTAACCTCAATCCCGGCTTCCGCTGCCGCGGCATCCGGGAACCCGGTGTGATAGTCTTCCCCCCAGTCCGACCAGCGGACCGTTGCCACCGTGTAGGCGGGTGTTCCCCCATCATCTGCCTGTACCGCGGTCACAAAGGAGGCCGCCATCAGTGCAGACAGGAGTACTGCTGTGATCTTTTTTCCGTTCATCTTTACTTCTCCTTTCATTTTTGTTGTCCGTATGCTTATTCCTTCACCGAACCGATCATGACGCCCTGGTTGAAATACTTCTGCAGGAAGGGATACAGGGCCATGATGGGCAGTGTTGAAATCACGATGGAACCGTACTTCATCATGTCGGAAAGCCGCCGCAGCTCCTGGGCCATGGTCCCGGTGGCGGCTCCCAGGAGGGATTCGTTGGTAATCAGGATTCGACGCAGCAGCAGCTGCAGAGGCTGCAGATTGTCGTTTTTCAAATAGATCAGGGCGTTAAACCAGGAGTTCCACAGTCCCACGGCGGTCCACAGGCCGATTACCGCCAGCACTGCCTTGGAAAGGGGTACTGCAAACTGGATAAAATACCGGATCTGTCCGCACCCGTCCAGCTGGGCCGATTCCCACAATGCCTCCGGCAGGTTGGACTTGAAGAAGGTCCGGGCCACGATGATGTTGTAGGTGGACACCGAGAAGGGCAGCACCATCACCCAGAAGGTGTCCAGAAGGCCGAAGCCCTTGACCACGAAGTAGGTGGGGATCAGACCGCCGTTTACAAACATGGGGATCAGGTAGAAGATGTTGATCCACTTTTTCCCCACCAGTTCTCCCCGGGACATGGCATATCCCGCGGGGACATTGACCAGCAGGGCGATCAGGGTTCCCACCAGGGTGTAGACGATGGTGTTTCTGTAGCTTACCCACAGCTGGCTCTGCTTAAAGAGCTCCCGGTAGCCGGAGAGATCCAGCTTTTTGGGAAACAGCCACACTTCGCCGTTGGCCACATCGGCCGGGTTGCTGAAGGACGCGATGATGACAAACCATAAGGGATAGACCACCAGAATAATCATCACAATGGCAATCAGGTAGAAAATAATGTTGGTGACCCGGTCCACCGAAAACGCTTTTTTCTTTTTCATGTCGCTGCCCTCCTAGAAAAGACTGGTATCCGTTGTCTTCTTGGCGATGAAGTTCACAATCAGCAGAATCGTCACATTGACAACGGTGTTGAAAAGTCCTATGGCTGTAGACAGACTGTACTGACCGCTCTGGAGTCCCATCTTGTAGACGTAGGTGGAGATGATCTCACTGGCGGAGAGATTCAGGGTATTCTGAAGCAGGTATACCTTTTCGAAGCCGATTCCCAGGATGTTGCCCACGTTCATGACCAGCAGGATGACAACGGTGGGCATGATCAGCGGCAGGTCGATGTAGCGGATCTTCTGCATGGTGGTGGCTCCGTCGATGGTGGCGGCCTCATAGAAGGTGGGATCAATGCTGGAAAGGGCAGCCAGATAAATGATGCTGTTCCACCCCAGGTGCTGCCAGATGTCGCTCCACACGTACACATGCTTGAAAGCCGACGGAATGGCCATGATATTGGGGATTTTCACCCCGAACAGACCGAAGATGTTGGCAATCAGGCCGTTGCTGGGCGACAGGATGATCAGAATCAGACCACACATGACCATGGTGGAGATGAAGTGGGGAAGATAGGTGATCACCTGAAACACCTTCTTGAACATCTTGGTACGCATCTGGTTGCACATCAGCGCCAGGGCAATGGGCAGCGGCGTTCCCACCAGCAGTCCGTAAATGCTCAGCACCAGGGTATTGCGTATGGTGATCGGGAACTGATAGGAACGGAAAAACTGCAGGAAATTTTTAAACCCCACAAAGGGGCTTCCTGTAATGCCCAGGGCGGGAGAGTAGTCCTGAAAGGCCATGATCAGCCCTCCCAGCGGCAGATAGGAAAAGCAGAACAGCAGGATGGCTGACGGCAGGAGCAGCACATACAGCGGCAGGCTTTTCTTCATAGCCATCAGTTTCTTTTTCTTCATTTCAACAAGCATCCCCCTCCGGTTTTTGTTAATTTTGCCCGAATCATATCCCGGAATCGGGTTTCTTTATAGCACTTTTCCGAAAAATGACTAGCACTAATCCGTGTTCTTGCCTTTGGGTGATGGTATTCCACAAATTTCAGCGGTATAATTCTATGGAAGGTTTGGGTAAAGGAGGTGCGGTTTCATGAAGCTTTGGCGAAAGAAAAACAGGGACTCCTATTCTCTGGTGGAAATTTCCAAGGGACTGATTCTGCTGGCCGTTGTGATTATCCTCATCAATATCGTCATCAGCGCCACCTCCATCGTCAACATCCGCCGGGAAAACTTTGAGGCCGTACAGAACTCCACCGATCTGTTCTTAAAGGAGACGGCCAACAACCTGCAGGCCAACCAGCACTTCATCCTCTGGACCGTCTTAAAGGAACTGCTGCTTCAGGAGCTGGAGGAGACGGACAACGACTATGAGCAGTACATGGCCAAGGATTCTCTCCAGACCCTGGTGGTGAACCATCAGTATTCCACGGGGTATGAGTATCAGTACTTTGTGTACCTGCCCAGGCAGGATCTTTTCTTTAATGCCTCCCAGCTTAACGTCTCCTACTCCGACTACCTGGGAATCAAATCCTTTGTCATCGATCAGGCCATCCACCGGGAGAAACAGATCTTCTCCTGGAAGTTTGCCGAGATCAACGGACAGACCTATCTCTACAATCTTCTGACCTACAACAGCCGTACGGTCTGCGCCTTTGTAAGCATCAACGATCTGCTGGCTCCCCTCTCGGACATGGACCTGGGAAAGCAGGGGTTTTACCTGATGTCGGATCTGGGGGGAAACACCCTGTTTTCCACCGGGAATGAAGATACCGACACATTGCGATTTAACCTCTTTTACTCCAGGCATCTGTTCCGGGGGGACGACTACCGCCTTCCCTACAACATCCTCCTGTACTCCGACAACTTTCACAACTATGGAAGGCTGTTCCTCTTCCAGCTCTTTGTGATCATTACCTCCACCTTTGTCTGCATCATCCTGGCCGCCTTCATCGTAAACATGTACCGGAAGGTGATCAAGCCCATCTCCACTTTTACCGCCAACCTGGAGAAGGTCAACACGGAGAGCGACCTGATCGACCTGCAGAGCAGCCGGGTACGGGAGCTGGAACAGACCAACCTGCAGTTTAAGAACCTGATCCGGCAGATTGAACGGCTGAAAATCAACATCTATGAGACGGAGCTGGAAAAGAAGCGCTTTCAGATCACCTTCCTGCAGCATCAGATCCGGCCCCACTTTTACCTGAACTGCCTGACCACCATCGGCAGCATGGCCCAGCTTAAAGACTACAAAGACATCGAGTCCATGGTGCTTTTTACCTCCCGGTATCTGCGCTATCTTTTCCAGGCGGACCGGGACTTTATCCGGCTGGAGTACGAGCTGGACCACATCCAGGCCTACATGGACATCCAGCATCTGCGGCTGGAGGCGCCGATCACCTACACCTGCGAAGCGGATCAGGAGCTGCGAAACGCCCTGCTTCCTCCTCTGCTTCTCATCACGTTTATCGAAAACTCGGTGAAACATGCCCGGACCACCCGGGAAACTCTGCAGATCACCCTGACCGTGAGAAAGGAAGACTCCCTTCTGCGCATCGACATCGTGGATTCGGGGCAGGGTTTTCCTCCGGAGCTTTTAAACCGTCTTGCCCAGGAGGAGAAGTACCTGCAGGACCGGGAGCCGGGCGTGGGCATCCGCAACAGCATCCAGAGGCTCAACCTGCTGTACGGAAACCGGCATGAGATCAGATTTTTTAACGAAGCGGCAGGCGGGGCCCATGTCCTGCTGCGGATTCCCTATCAGGTGCAGGAGATGAAGGAAGATGAAGGTACTGCTCTTAGATGACGACCGGTTTGTACTGGCGTCCCTGACCCAGAACATTGACTGGGAAAAGCTGGGCTTTGATCATGTGTACACCGCCCGGAACATCGCGGAGGCCGGGGAGATCCTCTCCAACTCTCAGGTTGACCTGCTGCTCAGCGATATTGACATGCCCAACGGCAGCGGTCTGGATCTGCTGACCTGGATTCGGGAAAACCAGAACGACATGCCGGTGATCTTTCTCACCAACTATGCCGATTTCGAATACGCCCAGAAGGCGGTGAGCTTGAAGAGCTTCCACTACTTCTTAAAGCCCATCGAGTTTGACAAGCTGATCCCCATCATCCAGGAGGCCACCCGGCAGCTCTCCCGCCAGAGTGAACAGATGCAGAAAAACTGCGAGAGTTTCTGGCACTCTTTCTTAAATGATGAGATCCTCCAAAACGGGGAGGATCCGGGGGAGTATCTCTCCAGGGCCCACCTGCCCTACAAAGACACGGACTTCTTTGTGCCGGTGGCCTTTGATCTCTTCCCCTACTCCCTCACGGCGGAGAATGAACTTGCCAACACCTTCACCGATCACAGCGATCAGGTCAGCTACATGAAGTCAACCTTCCGCACGGTCTTTCTGGAGGAACTTGCTCCCACCGACGTGTTTTTGGAATACCATGCCGTATCCGCCCGCTATCTGGCCGTCTTCCGGCTGGAGGGGGAAAAGATTCCCTCGGTCCTTTCCATGAACTGCGAGCGCTTCATCCAGACCGTGCTGCGGGAACGGAACTGTGTCATGAATGCCTTTGTGGGGGTGCCTTCCACCATCGGCTCTTTTCGGGAGCACCTGGGGGAGCTTTGTTCCATGATGACGGACTGTCTGGACTACGACGGAAGAGTTCAGCTCCTTTCAGAGTACAGACCTGTGTTTGCCCCTTACCAGCCCTGTGACAGCACCACCCTGGAGCTTTACCTCTCGGACGGCCAGTACAGCGCCTTTCTGGACTACTGCAGCCGCTACTTAAAGCAGCTCTCCCGCCAGAAATCCCTGTACGCGGAATCCCTGGACAGCTTCCAGATCGATGTGGAGCAGACCATCTATGCCTTCTTATTAAAGAAGGGGATTCTGGCCAACAAGCTCTTTCACGACGAGACCTGCCACTTCCTTTCCCGAAATGCCAGGAAATCCCTCTCCAACATGATCCTCTACATCCAGTACCTGATCGGACTGACGAAAAAGTACCTGGAACAGCAGTCCGACAAGTCCATCGCCCAGTCCATCCAGGCCTACGTGGACGCTCACTACGCGGAAGACATCAGTTGGAACATGCTGACCGACATCTTTTTCCTGGATCCGGACTACGCCTCCCGCCTGTTTAAGAACGAGCTGGGCATCTCCTTTAAGAACTACCTGATTCAGAAGCGGATCGACGTGGCCAAAAACCTGCTGGTGAGCACGGACCTGCCCATCAACACCATCGCGGATCACGTGGGGTACGGAAACTATTCCTATTTTACCAGGATCTTCAAGAAGGTAACCGGAATGACTCCCGTGGAGTACCGGAACCGCCCCGGGAAGCGCCCGGAGGAGGAATCGAGTAATAAATTTTTTCCAAAAGCGTGAATGGAACAAAATGCTCTTGCTTTTGATCCAAAAATGAGCTATAATTTTTCTGACAAAAGAGTCGACTTACCGTCGAATGTTCAAAATTAAAGGAGGATGTTTACTGTGAAAAAGGTGAGAAAGTTTCTTTCTGTACTCCTGGCATGCGCGATGATCCTGTCATTGGGATGCCTTTCCGTATCAGCCGAGGAGGGCAGCAGCTACCGGGTGGCCATGATTACCGACTACGGCGATATCACGGACCAGTCATTCAACCAGACCACCTATGAGGCCTGCAAGGCATTCTGTGATGAGAACAGTGTGGATTTCCAGTACTACAAACCCACCGGAGACTCCACGGCAGAGCGTGTGGCCAGTGTGGACCAGGCCATTGCCGAGGGCTACAACGTGATCGTAATGCCCGGCTATGCTTTCGGCGAGACCATCATGGAAGTGGCCGACATGTATCCCGATGTGAAGTTTATCGCGCTGGACGTGGCCGAGAGCGACATTGGGGGCAATCACTATGACAACGTGTTCTGCGCTGTTTACCAGGAAGAGCTTTCCGGATACATGGCCGGCTATGCGGCTGTGAAACTGGGATACGAACATCTGGGATTCCTGGGCGGCATGGCCGTTCCCGCCGTGATCCGTTACGGCTACGGCTTCGTACAGGGCGCCAATGCGGCGGCTGTTGAGCTGGGCAAGGCGGATGCGGTGACCATCGAGTACGCTTACGGCAATCAGTTCTACGGCGATGCGGACATCACCGCAGCCATGGATACCTGGTATCAGACCACCGGTGTGCAGGTTGTCTTTGCCTGCGGCGGCGGCATCTACACCTCGGCTGCCGAGGCAGCTGCCAAGGTTGAAGGCGGCAAGGTGATCGGCGTGGACGTGGATCAGGCTCCCATCATTGATGCTTACGGCGAGGGCATGACCGTTACCTCCGCCATGAAGGGCCTGGCAGCCACCGTAAAGACGGTGCTGACCGATACCGTTCTTAATGACGGATTTGGCGAGTATGCGGGACAGATCCAGAACCTGGGTCTGGTTTCCGAGAATCCCACCGAGAACTACGTACAGCTTCCTCTGGAGAGCACCCAGTGGAACGACGGTTTCCAGCAGGCCGACTATGAGGCTCTGGTAGCTGCCATGTACAACGGCGAGGTTACCGTATCCGCTGATACGGAGGCCATGCCGGAGGTGGAGATCACCGTCAATGACCAGGGCAACATTAAATAAGTAAATAATAAATAGAAGCTTCAAAAAAGAGCGGGACCTGGTGCCCGCTCTTTTTGGGAAAGAGAAGGAGGACGGAAGGAATTGGAGAATTATGCCATTGAGATGCTCCACATCACCAAACGCTTTCCCGGCATCGTTGCCAATGACGACATTACCCTGCAGCTGAAAAAAGGTGAGATCCACGCCCTTCTCGGTGAGAACGGAGCCGGCAAGTCCACTTTGATGAGCGTGCTCTTCGGCCTTTACCAGCCGGAGGAGGGTGAGATCCGCAAGGACGGCAAAAAGGTGGAGATCCGGGATCCCAACGATGCCAACGCCCTGGGAATCGGCATGGTTCACCAGCACTTCAAGCTGGTGGAGTGCTTTTCGGTGCTGGACAACATCATTCTGGGAGTGGAGCCCACCAGTCACGGGTTCCTGAAGAAGGACGAAGCCCGGAAAAAGGTGCTGGAGCTCTCGGAAAAGTACGGACTCTCCGTGGAGCCGGATGCCCTGATCGAGGACATCACGGTGGGCATGCAGCAGAGGACCGAGATTTTAAAGATGCTCTACCGGGACAATGAGATCCTGATTTTCGACGAGCCCACGGCCGTGCTGACGCCCCAGGAGATCCAGGAGCTGATGCAGATCATGAAGAATCTGTCGGCGGAGGGAAAGAGCATTCTTTTCATCTCCCACAAGCTCTCGGAGATCATGCAGGTATCGGACCGCTGTACCGTGCTGCGAAAAGGGAAGTATGTGGGCACGGTGGAGACGAAGGACACCACCCCGGAAAAGCTCTCGGCCATGATGGTGGGACGGAATGTGTCCTTTGCCGTGGAAAAGGGGGAAGCGAAGCCGGGAGAGGTGATCCTGGACATCCAGAACATGTCTGTAGCCTCCCGCAGGCACAAGAACAACGCCGTCAACCATGTCTCTCTCCAGGTGCACCGGGGAGAGATCGTCTGTATTGCGGGAATCGACGGCAACGGCCAGACGGAGTTTGTCTACGGGCTCTCCGGACTGGAGCCCTTAAAGGAGGGCCGCATCACCATGGGAGGAAAGGACATCACCAACGCCAGCATCCGGGAACGCTCCGTGATGGGCATGAGCCACATCCCGGAGGACCGGCACAAACACGGGCTGGTGCTGGACTACACCCTGGAGGACAACATGGTGCTGCAGCGCTACTTTGAACCGGAATTCACCAACAAGGCGGGCTTTTTAAAGAGAAAGGCCATCCGGGCCTACGCCCAGAGGCTGATCGACCAGTACGACGTGCGCTCCGGTCAGGGACCGGTGACGATCGCCCGGGCCATGTCCGGCGGCAATCAGCAGAAAGCCATTGTGGCCCGGGAGATCGACCGCAATCCGGAACTGCTGATCGCGGTTCAGCCCACCAGAGGCCTGGACGTGGGAGCCATCGAATACATTCACACCCAGCTGGTGGCCCAGCGGGACGCCGGCAAGGGCGTGCTTCTGGTAAGCCTGGAGCTGGATGAGGTCATGAATGTCTCCGACCGGATCCTGGTCATGTATGAGGGAGAGATTGTGGGTGAGTTTGACCCCAAGACCGTGACGGTGGAGGAGCTGGGCCTGTACATGGCCGGCGCAAAGAGAATGGAGGTGCACGCACATGGATAAGGAAAAAAAGAGCATTCTGAGAAACAGCGGCTTCCAGTCTCTGCTGGCTTCCCTGATCTGTATCCTGCTGGGTCTGTTTGTGGGCTTTCTGGCTTTACTGGTTATTAATGCCGAAGGGGCCTGGGACGCCATCGTGGCCGTTGTCAAAAACTTTTTCTACTACCCCAGCGTGCCGGCCCGGCTGAAATACCTGGGCAGCACCCTGGTGAAGGCGGCTCCGCTGCTGATGTGTTCCCTTTCAGTGCTGTTTGCCTACAAGGTGGGACTTTTCAACATCGGGGCGGCGGGACAGTATGTGGCCGGCACCGGCGCCTGTCTGTATCTGGCACTGGCTTTCCACATGCCCTGGTATGTGTGTCTTCTGGCTGCGGTTGTGGCCGCTGCCCTGGTGGGAGGAATCTCCGGGGCTTTAAAGGCCTACTGCAACGTGAACGAGGTCATCTCCTGCATCATGCTCAACTGGATCGGCCTGTACACCGTAAACATGCTTTTAACCAACGTGAAGGAGCCCACCAGCCCCTACACGGTCACCCTGGGAAGCACCAACCCCGGGGCCATCATGCCTGCTTTGGGACTTGACAAACTGTTCTCAAACAATCAGTACGTGACCATCGCCATACCCCTTTCCGTCATCGTGGCCGTTCTGATCTGGATTCTTCTGGAAAAGACAAAACTGGGCTACGAGCTGAAAGCCACCGGTATGAACAAACAGGCGGCCAGGTACTGCGGCATGAAGGAAAAGCGCAACATCATCCTCACCATGATGATCGCCGGAGGTCTGGCGGGCATGGGTGCCGGCTTCTTCTACCTCAGCGGCATGGAACAGTGGATGTGTACCCAGACCAGTATACCCTCCATGGGCTTTAACGGCATTGCCGCCGCCTTCCTGGGAGGCTTAAGCCCCATTGGCTCCATCTTTTCTTCCTATTTCATTCAGCACATAACAAACGGCGGCGCCTACGTGGACAAGAGCCTGTACTGCGCCCAGATTTCCGACTTCATCTCTTCCATGATCATCTATCTGTGCGGCTTCGTATTCTTCTTCAAGCTGATCATGAACCGCTGCCTGGACAAAAGAGATGAGCGCAGGATTAAGAAGGGAGGCGGGGACAAATGATGCTGCTGATTCAGTACACGCTGATCTTTGCCTCCGTTTTGCTTCTGGTGGCATTGGGAGGGTGCTTTTCCGAGCACAGCGGCGTGATCAACATCGGCCTGGAGGGGATCATGGTCATGGGGGCCCTGGGCGGGGCTCTGATGATGAAAAATCTTTCCCCGTCCATGCCTGCCGTTGTCATTATCCTGCTGGTGATCCTGGCCAGCATGCTCTTCGGACTGGTGTACTCCCTGCTTTTAGCGGTGGCTGCCGTAAACTTCAAGGCGGATCAGACTCTGGTGGGTACCGCCATGAATCTTCTGGGAACGGCTGCCGCCACCGTGATCGTGCGTGCCATCAACTCCGCGGAGAATCCGGACAACGTGTCCTCCTCCATTCAGTATATCGAGCAGAAAAAGGCCTTTGTGGTCAACATCGGCCGGTTTGAGTTCAACTGGTTCATGCTGGCTGCGGCCATCGCCCTGGCTGTTTCCTGGGTGGTCCTTTACAAAACCCGCTTTGGTCTGCGGCTGCAGGCCTGCGGCGAGCATCCCCAGGCGGCAGACTCGGTGGGCATTAACGTGATGAAGATGCGCTATGCCGGGGTTCTCATCTCCGGTGTGCTGGGAGGACTGGGAGGAATCGTCTACATCACCGCCGGCGTCAGCGAGTGGAAGTTTGAAAACGGAGTGGCCGGTTTTGGTTTCCTGGCTCTGGCCGTGATGATCTTCGGCCAGTGGAAGCCGGTCCGCATTGCCCTGGCGGCTTTGCTCTTCGGTCTTTTCCGGGCTCTCTCCAATGTCTACACGGGCTTTGACTTCCTGGCTGCCCTGCACATCCCCGGAAGCATCTACAACATGCTGCCCTACATCATCTCTCTGATCGTGCTGACCTTCACCTCCGGACGCTCCAGAGCACCCAAGGCGGAAGGTATTCCCTACGACAAGGGACAAAGGTAAGACTAAAGAAAAAGAGGAGCACCCCGGTGCTCCTCTTTTTTCTTTGCTGAGGACCTTTGAGGGCTTTTTGACACGGCTAAGGTTTTATGATAAACTTCTGCGGAAAGAATAACGAAAGGAGGCAGGCAACTGACATGGATCCGATGTTTTCCAGGCTGACCCTTTGTCTGGACATGTACGGATGTCCCAACCGCTGCAGGCACTGCTGGGTGGGACATTCTCCCAACGGACACATGACCGTAGAAGACTTCAGGGAGATTGGGGAGAAATTCAGGCCCTTTGCCCGGGAGTTTGAGATAGAATCCTGGTACAGGGAACCGGACTTTCATGACAACTACCGGGAGCTGTGGGAACTGCGGGAGCAGCTCTCCACCAGGATAACCCCCCATTACGAGCTGATCAGCACCTGGAGGCTGGTGCGGGATGACCGGTATGTGAAATGGCTGCTGTCTCTGGGGCTTACCCGGGCTCAGATCACTCTTTTCGGGGGAGAAAAGACCACGGACTGCTATACCGGGAGAAAGGGAGCCTACGCAGAGATCCTGCGGGCTTTTGACATCCTGATCGAAAATGAAATTTCTCCCCGGATACAGGTCTTTGTCAATAAGGATAACCTGTGGGATCTGCCTGCCGTGGAAGGGCTGATCCGGGAAAAGCAGCTGCAGGAGAGATGTGCAGCCTTCGGCGGTGAATTTGACTGCTTTGTGCATCAGGGATCCTGCGACGGGGAAAACGCCCGGCTTTACAACATTCGGGTTACCCGGGAGGATCTGGATCAGATCCCGCCGCTGCTTACGGATTTGACGCTGCGGTATTTTTCGGCTTCTGAGTTGGGACAGATCTTTGGGCAGCCGGAGAGCGAACTGTATGAAAAGCTGGGTAAGAGCACCTCAACGGCTGACTTTGTCACGGATTTCCCCATACTCTTTGTAGATCAGCAGTACAGGGTGTATCCCAACATCACGGCCCCGGCCACTTACTGGTGTCTGGGAAATCTCAAGGAGAACAGCCCGGAGGAGATCCTGGAGAACTACCGGCTGGGGAGAAGCAAAGCCCAGACACTGCGAAAAGAGGTTCCCTTTGGCGAGATGGTCAGGCGCTGCGGAGATCCCCAAAGCGGAAGGCTCTTTTGCATGGAGGATTACGAGATTTATATACTGAATCAATACTGTGAATCTATGGCATAAGCCCAGGAGGGGAAAGCTTGGAAAAGGAAAACCAGATGGGAACAGAAAAGATGAGCCGGCTGATTCTGGTCACGGGAATTCCCCTGATGTTAAGCCTGCTCATCAATTCGCTGTACAACTTTGTGGATTCGGTGTTTGTCTCCCGGATCTCCGAGGATGCCCTTACGGCCCTGTCACTGGCATCTCCGGTACAGTTCATGGTCTCTGCCCTGGGGCTGGGAAATGCGGTGGGACTCAATGCGGTGATCTCCAAAGCCCTGGGAGAGAAAAGACCGGACAGGGTACGTTCGGCTGCGGATGCTTCTATCTTTATTGCCCTGTGTTCCTGGGTGCTGATCGCCCTTTGCGGTGTGCTTTTCATCAAACCCTACTTTTTATGGCAGTCAGGGGGAAATCAGACCATAGAGCGCTACGGGATCCAGTATCTGGGGATCTGCATGCTGTTTTCCTTCGGACAGATGGGACAGTGGGTGTTTGACCGCTT
>CAZJYM010000041.1:0-1700 GCA_964550245.1 uncultured Blautia sp.
GGTGTGGGAGATGGAGTCACCATATCGGCAGGATCATAGGGAGTGCCGGGGTAGGCAGATCCGTCGTAGATCAGGCCTGCCGGGATGATGTCCGTCTTTTGATCTACATCCATGGCTTCCACTTCTTCCCGGGTCAGGGGCTGGACGCCTTTTACGTTGTAATCACTGCAGACCCAGCAGTCTTTCTCCTTATTGTACTCAAAGGTCAGATCGCCAGTGCATTCGCTTCCCCAGGAGTTCTTGTGAAGCATGTTCCGGACCATGATGGAGGCTTCGGGATAATCTTCAAACTTTGCTCCCTGGACATATTGGTTATATATGTTTACATAACGTCCATCCACCCAGATGTCCTCTACGGAGACAACGGCACTGCCCTCTATGTTATAGTTGGTTCCCTTTGTCACAAAGGCGATGGATTGACTTCCCAGGTTGAGTCCTTCCGTACCCACGCGAATCCAGCTTCCGTTCCCGATGGTCTTTTTAAAGGTATCTCCGTGGATCAGATCCTCGTAATTGGCTGCATCCGCCTGGGTGACACTGTTATAGCTCCTGTACTGATTCTCCAGTTTCTTCAGGGAGAGTCCGGAGCGGAAATCCCCGGCAGAGCCGTCAAAGAGGAAGAGCTTTTCAATCCGGTCGCTGTAAAGGGGATCTTTGCTTCCAGTGCCTGCACCTCCGTAGGTTTTGGTTTTTCCATTCCAGGTGATGTCCACCTGGTAGTGGGTATTTCCCCACTGATACGTGCAGGAGGGCTGCAGCGTCTGCGCAACCCGGAGCATCGCGGAAGGAAATCCCAGGGAATCCATAATGAAGGGATAGAGATCATTCAGCAGCATTCCGTCCGGGGAGTCTTCGTACATCTGGTACCATGGATTCAGGCTCAGTTCCGGATAGGGGGATACCGCCAGAAGGGGGAAGGGCAGCCTTTTGCTTTTCCTGTTAACATCTTTAATGGATCTTGGATAGACAGCTATGGTGCCTGCAGCAGACTCTACGGCATCCATGTTTGCAAAGAAGTCCTTCTCCGGTGAGGTACAGGTGTTGATGAGATAATGGATGTAGTCCGTGACCGGAACACATTCCACCGTGACTCCGGTCTCCTCCCAGGTTCCCCGACCCACATTCTTCTCCACGACCAGGGTTCCTCCGTCGATGTCCGTCGAGTAGGCTTTAAAGATGTATCCGCCCTTCACTCTGCCGGTTTCTTCATTCTCATAGGCCACATCCAGATAGCGCCTGGATGCGGGAGCCATGTAGTTGTCTTCTTTGTCATTCCCTTCCAGAAGAACGCTGTCCTTATCCACAAAACGCAGGCCGGAGGGGTTGGGATTCTCTGTCTGCACGTAGAAGAGCTCGTTAAAGGGTGCCAGAAGGGGTGTAACGGTGTAGGAATACTCCTGTTCGCTGTCGCTAAACAGGTTTCCCTCCTCTTCGGTTTCCTCCGGGACATCTGTAAACCCGTCAGAGAGGAGAACATCCTCTTCTGCTGTAGGGACAGATTCGTCAGGGAGTGGTTCACCGGAGAGAAAATCTGCGCCGAAGGCCGGGTAAAAACTCACCTGGACCAAAACTGCAGCCAGGACCATTGCCAGTGCTCTTTTCTTCATGTCTTTACCTCCTGTGATATTACTTTTTCACTGGAAAGTATTATACGATGCCTCTGCGCCGGATTCACAGAAAAAACTGCCAAACACCGGCAT
>CAZJYM010000041.1:1800-17057 GCA_964550245.1 uncultured Blautia sp.
TTCAGGGAGCTCTCCGCCAGTTTCTTCACGATGTAGTAGATGGTGGCAAAGAGGGGTACTCCCACGATCATGCCCAGGAAGCCCAGAAGCTTTCCGAAGAGCAGCATGGAAACCGTCACGTACAGGGCTGAAAGTCCCGTGGAATTGCCCAGGATCCTGGGACCGATAATGTTCCCGTCGATCTGCTGAAGGATGATCACAAAGATCACAAAGACCACGCACTTCAGCGGAGAGACCAGCAGGATCAGGAAGGCAGAGGGAATGGCCCCCAGGAAGGGACCAAACATGGGGATGATGTTGGTGACGCCGACGATCACGCTGACCAGCAGGGCATAGGGCATGCGCATCAGCACCATGCACACAAAGCAGATCAGGCCCACCAGCAGGGAGTCCAGGAGCTTGCCGGTAATGAAGCCGTTGAAGATCAGGTTGGTCTGTCTCACCGCATCCATCACCGCCATGTTAAATCTTTTGTTTCTGCTCACCGCCAGGAAAAGCTTGCGGCACTGAGCCAGGTAGCGTTCCCGGTCCAGCAGAAAGTACATGGCCACCACCACCGCCAGAAACAGGTTCACAATGGTGGATCCGATGGAAATCACGCTGCTGGAGATGGAAGAGATGGTATCCATCAGGTTTTCCCGAAGCCAGTTGGTCACGTAGGTCTGCAGAGACTGGGCGATCTCCATCAGCCGGTCCCACATCTCGCTGTCCGACTTGAGCAGGGCGCTGATCTTGTCCAGATGCTCCTGCAGCAGTCCGGGAAGGCCTGAAACCAGTTCCCCCACGCTTTCCACCAGCTGGGGAAGCACCAGAGCCACAAAAAGGAGCAGCACCCCGGCCGCCAGCACAAAGGAGACCAGGATGGCGGCCAGTCTGGCAAACTTCTTCAGTCTCCGAAAGACTTTCTCCAGAAACTTGACCACGGGATACAGAAGGTAGGATATCACCAGCCCCATCACCACCGGCTGCAGAGCGGAGAAGAGAATGCCGAAGAACTTCCTCACCGTATCAAACCGGTACACAAAGAAGAAGAAGAGGATGGTCGCGGAGAGACTGAGAAAAATGGTGACTCCCCATTTCACGTACCGTTGATTTTTTTCTTTCATATGTTTCCTTCCTCCGGTTGTTGGTCCGGACGGTCAAAGGCGGCCACTTCCCGGGAAGTCCGCAGATCCCGGGGCCGGATGTCCGCCATGAGGTGAAGCCCCTCCAGGGACTCCGCCCTGGAAAGAGCCACATAGAGCTGGCCGTTCTCAAAGCAGTTGGGGAACAGGTTCACACTGGAGTAGGTCTGTCCCTGAGACTTGTGGATGGTAACCGCGTATGCCAGCTTTAAGGGAAACTGGGTGATGGAGCCGATGACCTCCTCCTCCAGCTTCTTGTCCTCCTCATTGTAAAAATAATCCTTGATCTCCCAGGTGTAGGGTTCCACCCACACGGTGGAGCCCCCATCCACCGCCACCTGGATCTTATCCGGCTGCAAGTCCCGGACGGTTCCCAGGCTTCCGTTTCGAAAGGCTTCCCTGGGATCGTTGACCAGTGTCATCACCCGGGCCCCTTTCTTAAGCTTTAAGATCATCTCCGCTATCGCATCCCTTTCGGATACGGCCCCGGTGGTGTCGGCGGCATACTCCTCCTCCTCTTCGGGGATCTCCGAGAGTTTTTCGGTGTTGATGCGGGAGGCCAGAGCGTTGGTGGGACAAAGACAGATGCCGTTTTCCTGATAGGGACCGCTGTGCGCGTTCATCCAGGGAATCCCGGCGGGATCCCCTCTTCGGATCTGGTTTAAGCCCCGGATAAAGTCGGGATCCCGCTGGCGCAGGGGTTCATCCAGAGAGATGGTTTCAAAGTCAAACAGGTCCCAGTACGTCCCCTGGAAGGCAAAGCGGACTCCCTTCCTTCCATAGGCGTTTTCCAGAAGAGGGGCGGATCTCTCATCCACCACCGGGGGCAGCTGGAAAAAGTCCCCGATGACAACAAGCTGAACGGGTCTGTATGCCATCCCCGTGATCTTCGCATCTCTTCTTCTGTTGTCGTTCACCTTCATGATGCACCCGGCCACGAAGTCAAAGACGTCCACCCGGGCCATGCTGACCTCATCGATTAAAACCACATCCGCCTTCTGGACGGTTTTGGGGATCTTCCCGTAGGCGGGAACCTGGGGAAGGGGCTTGATGGGGATCCGAAAGGCTCTGTGCAGGGTCACCCCGTTTACCTGTAAGGCGGCGATGCCGGTAGGAGCACAGACCATCAGGTTTCTTCCCCGGTTTTTGCGGATGAATTCCCTCACCACATAGGACTTTCCGGTTCCGGCCTCCCCGGTGAGAAATACATTTTTGCCGGACTCCAGGATCTCCAGGGCTCTTCTTTGTCCGGCGGTGAGTTCATGGCATTCCTCCCGCTGCTCCCGGGGCCTGGTCTTCTCCAGGTACTGCCGGGCTTCCTCCTCCGAGTCAAAGGACTTGAACTGGGCCCCGGGAAAGCGGGCCACCTGGGAATTACACTCCTCCCAGGTCTTAAAGATCCCGGTCTGCCTTCCCTCTTTTACCGCATAAAACTTCTGTTTCTTCATGATCCGCTTTCCGATGCCGCCCTGATAAGATAAACGGAAGAGAGAAAGTCTCCCGGAGCCGGGAAGGACTTTCCCGCCTTGCCGGTGGTGTCGTCACTGGTGATAAGCCCCAGGTTCATCAGCTCATCCCCGTAGTGGTCCTCTCCCCCCGACACATGGTAGAGAAGATCCGGATCCAGCCCCTGAAGCCGGATGCGGGTAAAGCCGGCATTGACCACGTTTAAAACCCGGTAATGAGCCAGGATGGCCTCTTTTCTGTCTTCGCTTACCACCATCCAGGCGGTCTCGTTTCCCTCAAAGGGGGAGAGCAGCCTGTAAAAGGAACCAAACTGGAGGAGAGAGCGGTGTTCCTTCATGAACTCCGTACAGGCCCTGACCTCCTCCTGTTCCTTTTCCGTCAGGGTATTCAGATCCAGCTCGTAGCCGTAGGTGCCGAAATAGGCCACCTCCGCCCTGGTCTTTAAGGGGGTAATCCGGTGAAGCTGGTGGTTGGGCACCGCGGATACATGGCTTCCCATGCTGCTGACCGGGTAGGCGATGGAGGTTCCGTACTGAATCTTCAGCCTCTCCACCGCATCCGTGTCGTCGCTGGTCCAGGTCTGAGGAGCGTAGTAGAGCATGCCCGCATCAAACCTTCCGCCTCCTCCGGCGCAGGATTCAAAGAGAATCTGAGGGAATTCCCCAATCAGCCTCTCATAGAGATCATAGACTCCCAGAATGTAGCGGTGGAACACTTCCCCCTGCCGGTCCGGCGGAAGGGCGGAGGAATAGCACTCGGTGATGCTGCGGTTCATGTCCCACTTGATGTAGGAGATCCGGGACTCCCGGATCAGGGAGGCGATCATGGAGTGGATGGCATCCACCACCTCGGGTCTGGAGAAGTCCAGCACCATCTGGTGTCTGGAAAGGGATCTTCTCCGCTCGGGAATGGAGAGCACCCAGTCGGGATGAGCCCGGTAAAGGTCTGAATCCGGATTCACCATCTCCGGTTCAAACCAGAGCCCGAACTTTAAGCCCATCTCCTCCACTTTCCGGGAAAGTCCCGCAATGCCCTCCGGCAGCAGCTCTTTTGCCGGGTACCAGTCTCCCAGTCCCGCAAAGTCGTTTCTGCGGCCTCCGAACCAGCCGTCATCCAGCACAAAGAGCTCCACCCCGCACTCTTTGGCCTTGGCAGCGATGGAGAGCAGCTTCTCCTCGTTGAAGTCAAAGTAGGTGGCCTCCCAGTTGTTGAGCAGGATGGGACGGGGCTGATCTCTCCACACGCCCCGGCAGAGTCTCTTCTGGTAAAGCCTGTGGAAGGTGCGGCTCACACCCCCGATGCCCTCCCGGCTGTAAACCATCACCGCCTCCGGGGAGGCAAAGGAATCTCCCGGCTCCAGCTTCCAGCGGAACCAGTCGGGATGAATGCCCATCAAAACCCGGGTGACGTGATGGGGATCCAGCTGCACCCTGGCCAGGAAGTTTCCGCTGTACACCAGGGAAAAGCCCATGGCTTCCCCGGATGCCTCGTCGGTACCCGGCCGCAGCAGCATCATAAAGGGATTGTACTGGTGGGAGGAATGGCCCCGCAGGCTTTCCACCCCCTGGATGCCCTGACGCAAAGGACAGACTTCCGGGGTGCGCTCCCGGGCCCAGGCTCCGTTTAAGGTCATCAGGTGATAGTCCCCGTCGGGAAGATCCAGGCAGAGGCTCATGACCCGATCCAGGTAGACCGGAGACTTTCCATGGTTAAAGATGCGAACGGACCGGGCCAGGATTCCCCCTTCCTTAAAGATGGTGTAGTAAAGCTTTAAGGTAAGCTGGGCCACCGAATCCTCCAGGGTGAGAATCAAGGTCTCCGCCTCGGAGGGATCTTCCGTGTAGGTGGCCGGAAGACCGGGGATGGCAGGCTTTCCCCCCTGGATCTCACAGCTCCGAAACACAAAGTCCGTCAGCCGGCTGCCGTTTTCCTGCTCCACCTCCAGGGCACACTGGCGGTAATCCCCGCTTCCGTACACGGGGTATTCCTGCTTCACCACCTCCAGGGAGATGCCCTTGCCGTCCTCGTAAGGGTAGGCGGCATGGGAGCGGTGACAGCCCTCCAGGAGATAGGAGAAATCCTCCCGGTGATGAATCCGGGCTCCGAAGTAGAGCTGCCCCATGTGTCCATTGGGCAGCACGGTCATGATATAACTCACCGCATCGTTTCGAAGGTGAAAGGTCCCTGTTTTTTCATTGACAAAAATGCTCATGTTTTCTTTCCTTATTAGATATCTTACAGTGCTGTTTTCTCCCGCCGTCTCATGATGACCAGCAGTGTCCCTTCCAGAAGGAGCTGGCAGGACCAGCCCGCCATGCAGGCCCAGGCCTCCCCGGTGATTCCCATCACGGGAACCCAGAAAGTCACACACACCGTTCGGATGCTGATCTGGGTGAGGGTGGCCAGAAGAACAACGGCCATCTTTCCCAGTCCCCGAAAGTATCCCTGAATGGCGTTGGTGATGCAGGGCAGCACGAAAAGCCAGGCCTTCACCGCCAGGTAATCGGTTCCCATGCGGATCATCTCTTCGCTTCCCGCAGGAGTCAGAAATATCATCAGCGGCTTTTTAAACAGAAGGGTGACGGCACAGATCAGGGGAAAGTAGGCCAGGGCCACCCCCAGACCGTCCCGCAGGGTCTGATGGACCCGGTCCTTCTTTCCCGCTCCCCGGTTCTGAGCCGTACAGGTCATGATGCCGCTGCCGATGCTCTGGGCGGGAATGCAGGCGAAGTCGTCCACCCGGCAGACTGCGTTGAAGGCGTCGATGGCAGTGACGCCCTGCAGGTTGATGGTACTCTGGATCAGCACCTTGCCCACGGGCTGGGCTGCCTGCTGCAGGGCGGTGAGACAGCCGTTCTTTACTGTTTCCAGAAGCAGTGCTCCGTCCACCACCACTTCCTCCCTCTTCAGACACAGAAGAGGGATCTTTCTCTTAATCCATACCAGACAGAGCACCACGGAGATCCCTTCCGCGGCGGTGGTGGCCCAGGCCGCCCCCGCCACCCCCAGGTGAAAGCCGCAGATCAGCACCAGGTCCAGGATGACGTTGAGGACGCAGGACACCGCCAGAAACACCACCGGTGTCCGGGAATCCCCGGTGCTGCGCATGGCGTGGGAGAGAATGTTGTACTGAAAGGTAAAGAGAAAGCCGATGAAGATGATGCGCAGGTAGAGCACACCCATGTCCAGGGCTTCCGGGGGCGTGTGAATCAGCCTCAAAATGCCGGGACTCATCCAGACTCCCAGGATGAAGATCAGCAGAGAAAGCCCGATGCCCAGAATCCCCGCGGTGGAAAATTCCCTCCGAAATCTCTCATAATCCCTGGCTCCGTAAAGCTTTCCCAGAATCACGGAGGCTCCGATCCCCATACCCGATGCTCCCAGCACCATGATGGTCATCACCGGGTTGGCGGTACACACCGCAGCCAAAGCGTCTTCTCCCAGGCTCTTGCCGATGATCACCGAGTCCACCGCATTGTAGGTCAGCTGAAAAATATTTCCCAGGATCATGGGAAGCGCATACCGGACCAGATGAACCCGGATGCTTCCCTCCGTCATATCTCTCATGAAGCCGGATCCTTTCCGGACGAAGTGTCAGTCCTTGCACCGGTAGGCCACGATGGTCACCGTTCCCTTGCCCTCGTATCTCTTGAGATCATATTTGTCGGGGAAGTTGGCGATCAGTTTGGTGAGCTTGGAGTATCCGTAGGTGCGCACGTCAAAGTCCGGCTTTACCCGCTTGATGTAGTTGCCCGCCAGGCCCACGTTCACAAACCCGTCCTCGTCCTGGTAGTTGTCGGAGGCGACTTTCAGCAGGTTGTGGACCATGGCGATGTTGTCGCTGCCCTCGGAAGGGCTCTCCTCCGGCTCTTCCCGGTCCTCCACCTGCACGTCCTCGATCTTTTTAAGCTTGGCATTTCCGGAGATGTTTTCCAGGAACACGAACTCATCGCAGCTGTTCCGGAAGGACTCCGAGGTCTTCTTCTCCCCCACCCCCATCACATACACACCGGATTCGTGCAGGTTGATGGCCAGGGGAGTGTAGTCGCTGTCGCTGGCCACGATCACGAAGGCGTCGTAGATCTGCTTGTGCAGCAGGTTCACCGCATCGATCACCAGGGCGATGTCCGTGGCATTCTTGCCCGCTACATAGTCAAACTGCTGTTCGGCCTTGATGGCCAGCCTCTTCAGCTCGTTCTCCCAGTGTTTCAATGTATCTTTT
The DNA here is from genome assembly GCA_964550245.1 of uncultured Blautia sp. Taxonomy (GTDB): domain Bacteria; phylum Bacillota; class Clostridia; order Lachnospirales; family Lachnospiraceae; genus Blautia_A. The sequence goes on from CAZJYM010000041.1 coordinate 8,614, forward strand.
TTCCAGTTTCCGTAAGCTCTCTTGACCACAATCCTCCCGTGCCGGGAGATCTCCCGGATCACGCCCTCCAGTTTGGAGAGCTGGGTGTTGTCGGCATCGATGAGCAGGACAATGTTCTGTAAATTTTTCATAAAGCTCCTTTGTCTTCCGGCAGTCGTTGATTACAGCTTCAGGAAGCCTTTCCCCGCCGGCACGGGAAAAGGCTTTTGACGCTTTAAACATCATATCATACATGCTGAAAAAATACTACCTGATATTTGAAACTCCCGTGTGGAAGCAGTTTGAATCAAATTCCCACTTAGTTTTGCAAAATCGTTGAAAAAATACTTCCGTTGTGGTATGATATATAAAAATCGATAAGGAGCGAAGGGAAATGAAAAAGACTGATAAGGAAAAAGAGACCAACCTGTTCTACGACCCCGACGACTACATGGACCAGATCCAGGACTTTCTCAATTCCTATCTGCCGAAAACCGTCTGCAAGCAGATCGTGTGCATGATCCTGATCTGTTCCGGTCTCTCCAACCAGCGCATCGAGGAGCTGACCGGGTACTGCGACAGAAGTATCCGCAACATGCGGAACAAACTGATGGCGGGGGAAAATATCTACAACATACTTTCGCTGGGAGTTCACGGTAGAAAGGGAAAGCTCTCCGATGTGGAGGATGAACTGCTGGCAGAGCTGGAAGCCGGGGATTACAAGAACCGGCAGGAAGTGGCGGACATGATCCAGGAGAAGTTCAACATCTCCGTATCTGTCTGGGGCGTGGGACGGTTTCTCCGAAGCCATGGCTGTAAACTGAACTGAGAAACCAGGAAAACCGGCAGCGGGATCTCCCGTCTGCCGGTTTTTTCTGTCCTTAACCCGCCGGATTTTCTGCCGGAGAAGCCCCGAAGAGGGCCTCAAACTCATCTCTGTGTATCTTTTCCTTTTCCAGAAGCAGCTTCGCACAGCTGTGAAGCACATCCAGGTGTTCCAGGATGATCTTCCGGGCGTTTTCATGGCACTGATCGATGATGCTGTGAATCTCCCCGTCGATCTTTTTGGCCACATCCTCGCTGTATCCCCGGGTATGGGCCAGATCCCGGCCGATAAACACCGCGTCGTCCTCATCCCCGTAGGCTACCAGTCCGATCTCCTCGGACATGCCGTACTTCATCACCATGGCTCTGGCGGTGCTGGTGGCCTGCTTGATGTCATTGGAGGCTCCGGTGGTGATATCCCCAAAGATGATCTCCTCCGCCACTCTGCCCCCTAAAAGGGTGGTGATGTCCTGGAGCATCTTTCCCCGGGTGTCAAACATCTCGTCGTTTTCCGGCAGGGGCATGGTGTAGCCTGCGGCTCCCATTCCCGTGGGGATGATGGAGATGGTGTACACCGGCTCCATATCCGGAAGCACGTGGAAGAGGATGGCGTGTCCCGCCTCGTGGTAGGCGGTGATCTTCTTTTCCTTTTCGGAGATCACCCGGCTCTTCTTCTCCGCCCCGATTCCTACCTTTATAAAAGCTGTCTTGATGTCCTGCTGGGTGAGAAACCTTCTGTTGTTTTTGGCCGCCACGATGGCCGCCTCGTTTAAAAGGTTTTCCAGATCCGCCCCGGTAAAGCCGGCGGTGGTCTGGGCGATCTGATGGAGATCCACATCCTCCCCCAGAGGCTTGTCCTTGGCATGGACCTGCAGGATCTCCTCCCGGCCCTTCACGTCCGGGCGTCCCACGCCCACCTTGCGGTCAAACCGTCCCGGACGCAGAATGGCCGGATCCAGGATGTCCACCCGGTTGGTGGCCGCCATGACGATGATGCCCTCGTTGACGCCGAAGCCGTCCATCTCCACCAGCAGCTGGTTTAAGGTCTGTTCTCTCTCGTCGTGGCCTCCGCCCATGCCGGTGCCTCTCTGTCTGGCCACGGCATCGATCTCATCGATAAAGATAATGCAGGGGGCGTGTTTCTTGCCCTCCTCAAAGAGGTCCCGCACCCGGGAAGCCCCCACACCTACAAACATTTCCACAAAGTCTGATCCGGAGATGGAGAAAAAGGGTACCCCCGCCTCCCCGGCCACAGCTTTGGCAAGCAGCGTCTTGCCCGTTCCGGGAGGTCCCACCAGCAGCACGCCCTTGGGGATTCTGGCCCCCACGCTGGTGTATTTCTGGGGAGATTTCAGGAAGTCCACCACCTCCACCAGATCCTCCTTCTCCTCCTGAAGTCCCGCCACATCGGAGAAGGTCACCTTCTTGTCGTCGGGGAGAGACATGCGGGCCCGGCTCTTTCCGAAGTTCATCATCCGGGCATTGCTGCCACCCCCGGCCATCTGGCGGTTCATCATGAAGAAGAAAAACAGCATCAGTCCCCCGGAGAGAAGCACCGGAAGCAGGGTGTTCAGCAGCACGCTCTCATGGGGCACGCTCTCCACGTGGACACTGACTCCGTATGTCCGGAGGATGTCCTGAACCTCCTGCACGTCAATGACATTCAGCTGTTTCTGTCCTTCCCCCTGAACGTCAAGGGATACGGAGCCTGTGGGTACCTCCCGGTTGGGATAGATTCTGGCCGACAGAATCCTGTCCTCCCGGGCCGCCTTCTCCAGGGCATCCAGGGTGTATGTATTGCTCTGGCTGACCATCTGGCTGTTCAGGTACCAGTATCCCCCCAGCAGCAGGATGATCAGCAGCAGATACAGTCCAAACCTGCTTCTCTGTCTGTTCACGAAACGCTTACTCCTTTCCGGGATCCTCTTCAAACTCCACAACCCCCACATAGGGGAGATTTCTGTATTTCTGAGCGTAATCCAGGCCGTATCCCACCACAAACTCATCGGGAATGGTAAAGCAGCAGTAGTCCACATGGACCGGCATCACCCGCCTGTCCGGCTTGTCAAGCAGGGTACAAAGCCGAAGACTGGTGGGATTGCGCTTCTTTAAGATGTCTATCAGATAGCTTAAAGTTCTTCCGGAGTCGATGATGTCCTCCACGATGATCACGTTCTTCCCCGCCAGAGGCTGATCCAGATCCTTTACGATCCGCACCACCCCGCTGGATTTGGTCTCGTCTCCGTAGCTGGACACGGACATGAAATCCAGGGATACGGGAACGGTCAGCCTTTTGGAGAGCTCGCAGGTAAAGAACACCCCGCCCTTCAGCACGCAGATCAGGTGCACTTCCCTTCCCTCATAATCTGCGCTGATCTGCCCGGCCACCTGCCGGATCCGCTCACACACTTCCTCCTCGGAGATCAAAACCCTGATTTTCTCGCTCATCTTTATCCTCCTTCATGCTCCGGGAATTCTTCTGAAAGCGGAGAGCCAGTACCCTCTTTGTATCCCGGGTGATCTTTACCCTCTCGCTCATGCGAAGTCCGACGATCCAGAGGATCTCCCTCCCCCTGGCCACCAGGGGGAGGGAGTCCCTGCTCTCCTCCGGCACCTTCTCATCGATCAGTATCTTCTTTAACTTCTTTTTGTGTCCCCCGGCGTCAAAGATCAGGAAATCCCCTTCCCGGCGGGTTCTCACAAAAAGATCCGGAACTATTTTATCACAGTCCATCCATTTCGTATATGTTTTTTCGGGTATCTTCTGCCCCTCATAGGGAAAGATCTCCGCGGTAAACCATCCCCACTCACAGGAGAGGATCCCGGGAATGGGTAAGATCCACTCCACAGAAAGCTTTTCCCTGACCGGCAAAGACTTTCTTAAGCTCACACCTTCCCCGGTGCGTACGGCCTTAATCCCCCCGGGAAGGGATACCGCCTTTCCACAGGGCTTTTCGAAGAGATCCAGGACCTGTCCCACATGAACCTTTTCCAAATCCCTTCTCTCCCCGGAGAGAAGGGAAAGAGCTTCCAGTACGGCGTAGCTTTGCAAAATGGCCGGGGCAGCAAAAAACCCCGGATCCAGAAGGTACTCCTCTCCCCGTAAACAGGAAAGCAGGAGTTTATGCCCTTCTTCTGTCAAAAAGTCATCCGCCTGGCGAAGCAATGGGGATACCTCTGCCAGATGGGCCACCGCCCGGCTGTTGACCTCCGAGCTCAGTGCCGGCAGGATGTGATGGCGGATCCGGTTCCGGGTATAGTCATCACAGGCGTTGGTGGTGTCCTCCCCATAGGGAATCTCTCTCTCCTGAAGGTATTGAAGAATCTCCCCCCGTTCCACACTAAGAAGCGGACGGATGATCTCCCCGGAAACCGGTTCCATGCCGGAGAGTCCCCGAAGGCCGGAGCCTCTGGCCAGATGAAAGATCATGGTCTCCGCCAGATCATTCCGGTTGTGGGCCAGGGCAATGCGAACCCTTCTGCCCTTAAAAGCTTGTGCTTCCTCCAAAAAAGCCTGTTTTCGCAGGATCCGCCCTGCTTCCTCCAGGCCCAGCTTATTCTCCCGGGCAAACGCAGGCACATCAAAAAGCCGCACATGGCAGGGGATCTGCAGCCTCCGGCACGCACCTTCCACAATCCGCTGATCCCGCAGGGCTTCCTCCCCCCGGATCCCGTGATTGACGTGCACCACCAAAAGGTCAAAACCCATCTGGTCACAGAGAGAGCAAAGAACAGAAAGCATGGCCATGGAGTCTCCCCCTCCGGAGACGCCGGCGATCACCAGGTCTCCTTTTTCTGTCATGTGGTTTTCCTCCATAAAGGCCCTTACCTTCTTCTCCATCCGCTCCCCCGAAAAAAAGTTTGTGCCATGACACGGAGCATCAGCATCCCGATGGTCACGAGCATGGCACCCATTCTAAACCTATTTCCCGCCTGTACGCCTGTACAGACAGATCCTTTTCCTTATGAACCGTTTTCCTCCCTGAATACGATCTCGTTGTCCTTTACCAGACCCAGCCGGTCCCTGGCCACTTCCTCTGCAAACTCGTCGGTCTGCATGTATTCCTTCAGCTCTTCGATCTCCTTCGTGCGGTCTTTCTCGCTTTCAATATCCTCCTGCAGCTGGGCAATCCTGGCCTGGTTGATGGCCAGACGGCTGCGCAGATCCCTGCTTTGAATCATCAGAGCCCCCAGAAAGATCACGGCCACGGCAGCCACCATGCCCATACCCAGATACGTATTCCTTCTTCTGCGTACCTTTTTCTTCGATGCTCTCAATTTTCCCGCTCCCCTTAAACCCCTGCATGTCCGGCCGTTCTTCCCCCGGTTCTCCCCTCCCGGTGGAAGCGCTTTAAGCGCCGGACGAATCCAGAAAAATTTTACATCTTCCTGAAGGAAATAGCAACCTCTTTGTTGTACTTTTAAGAAAACATGATTACAGCGTCAGTCGCCTGTCTCCCGCGGCGTGCTCGCACGTCGGCAGGAGACAGGCGAACTGACGCACCCCAACATGAGGAAGGAATGGGGCAGGGGCCCCATGGATTCCGAAATGTTGGAGGATTGCGGGAGCTGCGAAGCAGCGGAGCAATCCGTAATCACCCTAAACATAATCACCTTAAAAGGAGCAATCCGTGACGCTTACATAATGATCACAGATACCGAAACATGTTCTCGGCTTCTTCCTTCCTCACGTTCTCCCGCACATCCAGCACTTCCGCCTTTACATTCCGGCTTCCGAACGCAATCTCGATCACGTCTCCCTCCTTCACCTGGGCGGAAGCTTTGGCGGGTCTGCCGTTTAAGAGCACCCGGCCCCCGTCGCAGGCCTCGTTGGCCACAGTCCGTCTGCGGATCAGCCTGGAGATTTTCAGATATTTATCCAGCCGCATAAACAGCCTCCCTGTAAGAAAAACGGAGGGAACAAAAACTGTTCCCCCCGGTTGTATGTGTTATTTTCCGTTCACAGCGTCCTTTAAAGCCTTGCCCGCTTTAAATTTGGGAGCCCTGGATGCCTTGATCTCCATGGCTTCTCCGGTCTGAGGATTTCTTCCTTCTCTGGCCGCTCTCTCGGATACCTCGAAGGTGCCGAAGCCCACCAGCTGAATCTTTCCGCCTTTGCTGAGCTCATCCGAAACAACGTTGATAAAGGACTTCAGAACCGCTTCCACATCCTTTTTGGTCAAATTGGTCTCCCTCGCCATTGCAGTTACCAAATCTGTTTTATTCATGGTATTTCCTCCTATAAAATAAATAGCATCCAGCACCCTGCCCTTTGGCGAAGCGCTCTGTTTACTATTTATATACCTTTTGCTCTGTCTTGTCAAGGCATTTCACCAAGAAACCGGACGATTTTCCCCCGGACTTTTCCCGGTTTTAAGCCCCTCCGGGCATTTTTGCACCCCGGTTTATTGACCCTTTTCTCTCGCTTTCAATTCCTCCCAGGAAAGCGATGTCAATTCGATGTTTTCCGGGGAAAAAATCCGGGGATGCCGAAATTTCATCTTCTCAGTTATCCCTTCCATGACCTGTTCCAGGGTAAAGAGTCCTTCCTCCCCGGCGATCCGGCACTGAAGAAGCACCAGGAAGAGCACATCCCCCAGTTCCTCACAAAGTCGGGATCCGTCCCCGGTCCTGGTACAGATGTCAACGGCCTCCAGCACTTCCCGGGTTTCATCCGCCATGCACCCTTTCAGGCTCTCATGGGTCTGAACGCTGTCCCAGGGGCATTCCCGGCGCAGTCTCTCCACCACCTGCACCAGTTCTGTAAAGGCTTTTTCTTCCCTCTCACTCATCCATCATCACATGGAAGCGTTGACCATGTCCAGAACCGCCTGTCCCATGACGGCGGATTTTTCCTGAGCGTCTTCCATGGAAGTGCCCTTCACGCCGTAGTAGAACTTCACCTTGGGCTCCGTTCCGGAGGGACGGACACAAACCCAGGCGTCGTCGGTGAGATCGTAGTAGAGCACGTTGGAGGTGGGAAGACCGGTGCTTTTCACTTCACCCGTGGCCAGATCGGTGATGGTATCCTTCTTGTAGTCCCGGGCGGAGACTACTTTATGGCCTGCAAGCTCCGCCGGCGGATTCTTCCGCAGGTTGTCCATGATGGTCTGAATCTCGGTCAGTCCCTCGATTCCCTTGAAGGCCACGGACTTCACCGCATCCAGGTAGTATCCGTACCGCTCATACATCTCGATCATGGCATCCCAGAGAGTCATGCCCTTGGTCTTATAGAAGGCCGCCGCCTCACAGAGGGCCATGGTGGCCACAATGGCATCCTTGTCCCGGGCGTAGGTTCCGATGAGACACCCGTAGCTCTCCTCAAAGCCGAAGAGGTAGGTTCCCTTTCCGCTTTGCTCAAAGCCCAGGATCTGCTGCCCGATATACTTAAAGCCGGTCAGAACTTCAATCAGCTTCACCCCGTAGTCCCTGGCAATGGCATCCGCCAGGTTGCTGGTGACGATGGTCTTAATCAGAGCTCCGTCAGAGGGAAGTCCTCCCGAAACGGCCTTTCTCTCTCCGATCTCATAGCGGGCCAGCAGACATCCGGACATGTTTCCGGTGAGATCATGATACTCCCCGTTTTTGTCCTTGACCCGTACGCCCAGACGGTCTGCATCCGGATCGGTGGCCAGCACCAGATCCGCATCGATCTCCTTCGCCAGCTTTAACCCCAGCTCAAAGGCCTCGGCCGCCTCCGGATTGGGATAGGAGACCGTGGGGAAGTTTCCGTCGGGAAGCTCCTGCTCCTTCACCACGTAGACATTCTCAAAGCCCAGTTCCTTTAAGATTCTCCTGGCGGGAATGTTGCCGGTTCCGTGAAGGGGCGTGTAGACGATCTTCAGGTTTTTGCCCTCCGCCTGGATGGCATCCATGTGCAGCACCTGTTTCTTAAGCTCGGCCATGTAGGCATCGTCCACTTCAGAGCCGATCACCTGATAAAGCCCTTTTTCCTGGGCTTCCTGCAGATCCATGGTCTTCACCGTGTTCCAGTCGGTGATGGCCTTTACCTCACCCATGATGCCCGTATCGTGGGGCGGGGTGATCTGGGCTCCGTCCTCCCAGTATACCTTGTACCCGTTGTACTCCGCCGGGTTGTGGCTGGCGGTCACGTTGATGCCGGCCGTGCATCCCAGGTGCCGGACCGCAAAGGAGAGCTCCGGGGTAGGCCGCAGACTTTCAAAAATATAGGCCTTGATGCCGTTGGCAGCCAGGCACAGAGCCGCCTCTCTGGCAAACTCCGGGGACATGTGGCGGGAATCGTAGGCGATGGCCACGCCCTGGGCCTGTTTGCCCACTTTGGCGATGTAGTTGGCCAGCCCCTGGGTTGCCCTTCTCACTACATAGATATTCATACGGTTGGTGCCCGCTCCGATGACGCCGCGAAGACCTGCGGTGCCAAACTCCAGATCCATGTAGAACCGGTCCTGGATTTCCTTCTCATTGCCGGAAATGGACTGCAGTTCCTCCCGGGTCTTCTGGTCAAAGTAGGGGTTTTCCAGCCACTGCTGATAAATTTGCTGATAATCCATAAGACAATGTACCTCCCTTTACTCTTGATTACAGCGTCAAAAGCCCAAGCCCCGGTGTGCCCGCACACCGGGGGAAAGGGCTTATTGACGCGCCCCGGCATGAGGAAG
>CAZJYM010000042.1:0-12861 GCA_964550245.1 uncultured Blautia sp.
TCTTCCTCTCCCACCGTCCGTTCTTTCCAGAGCCGGAAAAACACTTCCATCCCGGCAGCACAAAGCCAGATTCAGGATCGGCCGGGCGTCCCTTCCCCGCAGATCATCCGCAGGCCCCCACTTCTGTGATAGCTTTCTTACAGCCAGGTAAATCCCGATAGAGACAGACGGATCCCTTTTGACTCTCAGGGGAAGTAAGGATACCTGTCAGCGCAGTTCCGGCCCGGCCACCGTCCGGCCGATGCAGACCTTCTGATGATTGGAGTAGGCCTGCCCTGCTGCGCTGTGGGATGTAAAGTTGGGCATGTTCAGATACACATATCCCCGGATTTGCTGATTTTCACCTGCTTTTGTGATATTCCTGAAACCTCTTTTTGGTTTCTGTCATTATAGCACGCACAGATTCCTTTTCTGTCTTATGGGTTTTCCCGAGGGGCTTTTATTTCACCCTTTCGTTTACAGACCGGTGTTTTCCCTGCTGACCTGTATCTTATTTTTCTCTTTGTTATTCTTTGTTTCTGATTCCTTTTTCCTTATCCTGTCCTTTGGGGTGTTACTCCTGCGCGGTGATATAGCTTTTCAAAAAGTCGTAGATCTCTCCCTCCAAAGGCGGGCAGCCCTCCAGATGGTGACGGAAATTACGGGTGCAGTGGCCGATGCCCAGTTCTCCGGTCTTTCCCCGGAAGCCCTGGCCGATGGAGATGCGGGTATGCAGTTTGTCCAGAAGGCCTTCCTCCTTTAGCATCTCCAGAGCCGGAAGAAGCGTTCCGTAGCAGGCGCTGCAGGATTCCACCTCCTCCACGGCATCCAGCAGTTCCACCACCCGGCGGGACCGGGGCATGGCCTTTCCGGCATCCTCCCCGCAGATGCGGATGTCGGCCTGAGAGATGTCCGCGCAGCCCACCCCCAGCTTCTCAGCCAGGGTAACATAGGGCACTTCCGATACATCGTAATGCATCATGTGGCAGACATAGGCGTCCATCAATACCGGATCCAGGCCTGCCAGGATCCGGTTCATGACCACCGGATTTCCCCCGTCCTCAAAGTCCAGATCCCCGCAGATGTTGTCAACCAGGATGAAGTCCTGGTGAATCACCGTGTTGAGATGGGCGATGGGTTTGTGAAGCCCCAGGGAGTGAAACCGGCGCTTCTCGGAGTTGGGGATCAGCCCCTTCATGTTTTTCAGGGCACAGGTGATTTTGGTCTGGCAGTGCCCCTTGAGCACCGGCACATTGATGAGAAAGTCGATCTTCTCCACGCTTTTACATACCTTTAGCTTCATTCCGGCGCCGTCCCGGGAGACGGAGGCATCCTTTTGCATGTCCCAGAAGGGCACCTGGTACTTTTTGGAGAGATCCAGGTAGCCGCAGAGCCTGGCCACATCCTGGGTGCGGTCTCCCACCCAGGAGCCCTCCAGCATGGCCAGGTTATGAAAGCCCTTCTCCTGCAGGTACTCAATGATTCCCGCCACCAGTTCCGTATGAGTGGTAGCCCCCTGGCTGGCCGGAGAGCCGGATACCAGGTTGGGCTTGATGCCGATCATTTTTGTCCTGTCGCCGATCAGCTCCTCAAGAGCACACTCCGAGAGCAGTTCCCGGGTCATCTCCTGATAGTCGGTTCCGCATTTAATCCAGATTTGATTCTTTTCCATAAGCTTACCGCCTGGAGAGTTCCCCGGTGATGTCCTCCCAGGTCACTCCCTTTTCTGCCATCAGTACCATCAGGTGATAGAGGAAATCCGAGATCTCATACTTGACTTCCTGCGGATCCGGATTCTTGGCGGCGATGATGATCTCCGCACACTCCTCTCCCACCTTCTTTAAGATCTTGTCGATTCCCTTGTCAAAGAGATAGTTGGTATAAGAGCCCTCCCTGGGGTGTTCCCTCCGGTCCAGAATCACCTCATACACACTCTGAAGGATGGTAAGGGGATTTTTGTCACTGTATTCCTTCCGGATTAAAGGCTGGAAGAAACAGCTGCGGTTTCCCGTATGACAGGCGGCTCCGATCTGGTCCACTTTTGCCAGGATGGTGTCGTTGTCACAGTCCAGAGTCAGGGATTTCACATACTGGAAGTGGCCGGAGGTCATGCCCTTGATCCACAGTTCCTGCCGGCTCCGGCTCCAGTAGGTCATCTTTCCCGTCTTCAGGGTGGTCTTAAAGGCCTCCTGATTCATGTAGGCCACCATTAAAACTTCACTGGTCTTATAATCCTGCACCACCACGGGGATCAGCCCGTCAGAATTAAGCTTGAATTTCTCCCAGGGAATCGCACTTTCCAGGGTTTTCACCGGAATCCCTGCCTGACGGCAGGTCTCCTTGAATTCATGGAGGGAGGATAGGGCGCTTACACAGGGACCGGTAATGCCGGCAACCGTGCTCTCTTTAAGAAGCTCTGTAAGAACGTCCTCCCTGGTCTCATCCGTGTAGAGAATCACCGGGATGGAGGATTTAACGAAATCCATCCCCAGCACAAAGCCCGCATACTCCTCAATCAGCTGCTGATGGCTGGCATACTCCTCTTCTTCGGAGATGCTGACACCGATCCTTTCCTTTCCAAACCTTTTGGAGACTTCCTCCAGAAGGGATACGCCGCCCAGGATCACCCCGGCGCAGCCCGCGTAGATCAGCTTTTTCACATCCTCGGCCCGGGAGATGTTTCCGGCTCCCAGTACCGGGATCTCCGAGATCTGACAGATTTCCCGGATCTGAGAAATCGTCTCCTCGTGGTCGGCATCCCCGGAGGAGACATCGAATAAGAGCAGGCCGTCTGCTCCGTTTCCGTTATAGTATCTTACCAGTTCCTCCACATCTCCCACCGGGGTTTTATCCTTAAAGCCGGCAACGGCCATGGACTTATCCAGGTAGAGACAGGGAATCATCCGTCTTTGCGTCATACTCCTTCTCCCTTTTGGTTTCTTACGCCAGGGTGCCCTTGGTGGAGAGTACGTCCCGGATCCTGGGATCTAAGGACACCGCCTCATCCAGGGCTCTGGCAAAGCTTTTAAACATGGCCTCCGCCACGTGGTGAGAATTCCCCCCGGCAGTTTCCCCGAAATCCTGGGTTAAAACCCGCAGGTGCAGGTTCATGCCGCTGCTGTAGGAGACGGCATAGAAAAACTCCCGGATCATCTCCGTGGAGAGATTTCCGATTTTCTCCGTGGGAAAATCCCCCTGAAAGACGAAATAGGGTCTTCCCGAGAGATCCAGGGCGCAGAGCACCAGTGTCTCATCCATGGGAAGGATGGAACTGCCAAAGCGGCGGATCCCCTTTTTGTCCCCCAGGGCCTGGCGGATGGCGGTTCCCAGCACGATGCCCGTATCCTCGATGGTGTGGTGGTCATCCACCTGCAGATCCCCGTGGACTCTCACGTACAGGTCAAAGAAGCCGTGTCTGGCAAAGCCCTCCAGCATGTGGTCAAAAAAGCCCACGCCTGTCTCTATGTCCGAATCTCCCTTTCCGTCCAGGACAAGTTTCAGCTTGATCTGGGTCTCTTTCGTATTTCTCTCAATGGATGCGCTTCTCTCCATCATATCACTCCTTCGGATCTTCAAACCGCACGGCGATGGAGTTGGCATGGGCGGTCAATCCCTCCGAGCGGGCAAAGGTGCGGATGTCCTGCTGGATCTCTTCCAGGGCTTCTCTTGAATAGTAGACAATGCTGGACTTCTTGACGAAATCATCCACGGAAAGGGGAGAGAAGAACCTGGCGGTTCCGTTCGTGGGCAGGATGTGGTTGGGTCCGGCAAAGTAATCCCCCAGAGGCTCGCTGCTGTACTCCCCTAGGAATATTGCTCCGGCATTCTTTACTCTGGTCATCACCTGAAAGGGATTGGCGGTTACAATCTCCAGATGCTCGGAGGCAATGGCATTGACGGCCTCCAGGGCCTGGTCCATGTCGGAGGCGATGAGGATGTAGCCAAAGTTGTCCAGAGACTTCTCGATGATCTCTCTTCTGGAAAGCTCGGAGAGAAAACCGTCCACCTCCCGGGAGACCTGTTCGCCAAGCTCTTTACTGGTGGTCACCAGGATGGCGGAGGCCATCTCGTCGTGCTCCGCCTGAGAGAGGAGGTCCGCCGCCACATACCGGGGATTGGCGGTCTCATCCGCCAGCACCAGGATCTCGCTGGGACCGGCCACCGAGTCAATGCTCACATGGCCGTACACCGCCCTTTTGGCTAAAGCCACAAAGATGTTTCCGGGACCCACAATCTTGTCCACCCTGGGAATGCTCTCGGTTCCGAAAGCCAGGGCGGCAATGGCCTGGGCTCCTCCGGCCTTATAGATCACATCCGCCCCGGCTTCCCTGGCAGCCACCAGGGTGGTGGGATTCACCTTTCCGTCCCTTCCCGGGGGAGTGGTCATGATAATCTCTTTCACCCCCGCCACTTTTGCCGGCACGATGTTCATGAGAACGGAAGAAGGGTAGGCTGCCTTTCCCCCGGGCACATAGACGCCCACCCTCTCCAGGGGAGTGAGGCGCTGTCCCAGGATGGTTCCCTCTTTATCGGTGGCAAACCAGCTGTTTCTCTTCTGCTTTTCGTGGAAGGAGACGATGTTTTTTAAGGCTTTGCGGATCACCTCCACCAGGGAGGGATCCACCAGAGAATAGGCTTCCTCGATCTCCTCCGGGGTTACCTTTATGTTTTCCCGGCTGATCTCGGCGTGGTCAAACTGTCTGGTGTAGGAAAAGAGAGCCTCATCCCCTCCCTCCCGGACGGCGGAGATGATCTCCTTTACGGTTTTCTCCTGATCTCCATAGCTGTCGGGACTGCGCTTTAAAAGATTTTTAAGCAGGTCCGCCGTGCTCTCCTTCGTTAAGGTTACTGTTCGCATAGGTATTGCCTCCTTACCGGGAGCCCCTTAAAACGGCACGCAGCTCCCCGATCATCCCCCGGATCCGTTCATCCTCCATCTTCATGCTCACCTGGTTGACCACCATGCGGGCAGAGAGGGGACAGACCTCCTCCAGCACCTTCAGGCCGTTTTCCCGCAGGGTGCTGCCGGTCTCCACGATGTCCACGATCACCTCGGAGAGCCCCACAATGGGGGCCAGCTCGATGGAGCCGTTGAGTTTGATGATCTCCACGGTCTGATGCTTCTTATTATAAAAGTAATCTCTGGCAATGTTGGGGTACTTGGTGGCCACCCGGATCTGCTGGTTTCCCAAAAGCAGTTCCCGGGAGCTCTCGGGACCGCACACACACATGCGGCAGGCTCCAAAGCCCAGGTCCATCACCTCATAGAGCTTGCGCCCCTCCTCCAGGATTACGTCCTTTCCCACCACACCCATGTCTGCCGCCCCGTACTCCACGTAGGTGGGCACATCGGGACCCTTGGCCAGAAAGAAACGCAGTCCCCTCTCCTCGTTGACAAAGATCAGCTTCCGGGACCGGGGATCCTGCATCTCCTGACAGGTGATGCCGATCTTCTCCAGAAGAGCCATGGTCTCCCCCGCCAGACGCCCCTTGGTGAGGGCCATGGTCAGATATCTCATGACTCATCCTCCTTTTTTAACCGCAGGGCTACCCTCTTCCCTTCCTTCCGGAGCCGGGCCGCCTCGGCGATGGCCCGGCTCCGGTCCTTCTCTTCGTATGTGAGAGTGAGAACCTGCTCCTCCTCGGGAAAGCCCAGCTTTTGCCGGCTTAAGGCCGACATCAGGGTATCCACCACAATGGCAAAGCCCACGGCGGCCGCAGGCTTTCCAAAGTGCTTCATCAGTTCGTTGTAGCGGCCGCCCTTGATCAGGGGTTCCCCGGTGCCGTAGGTGTAGGCCTGAAAGATGATTCCCGTGTAGTACCGAAACTTGCTTAACATCCCAAAGTCAAAACTTAGGTATTTCTCACAGCCGTAGAGCCTGCAGATCTCATAGATCTCCTCCAGGCGCTCCACCGAGCGGATGGCCCGGGGATTGTCCGTCAGATCCCGGGCACGGGAGAGGACCTCCACGGAGCCGAAGAGATGAGGAAGCTCCTCAAAGACTCTCGTAAGACCGGGACTTAAGTTCTCCCTTTCCAGCAGGTCCTCCACGCCGAAGTCGTTTTTCTGGGAGATCAGGGTGCGCAGCCTCTCTTCCACCTCCGGCTCCAGTCCCGCCTCCAGCAGCAGAGATTTGAAATAGTCCACCTGTCCCACGCTCACCTGAAACTCCTCCAGACCGCACTCCCGCAGGCACTCCACCACCATGGCCAGCAGCTCCGCATCCGCATCCGGGGAGGGATCCCCGTAGCGCTCAACCCCCATCTGGGTGGTCTCCTTCATCTTGCCCATGAGATTGGAGTGATTGATAAAGGTGCGGCCGGTGTAGCAAAGGCTTACCACCTGCCGGTCCGGAGAGAAATAGGAGGCGCAGGCCCGGGACACGGAAGGGGTGAAATCCGGCCGCAATACCAGCGTGTTGCCCTCCCGGTCAAAAAACTTGTACAGATCCCCGGAGGGGATGGTTCCCACTTCCCGGCTGAAAACCTCAAAGTATTCAAAGACGGGAGTCTCGATCTCCTGATAGCCGTATCTCTGGAACACGGAAAGAATCCGCTTCTGCAGAGCTTTCTTCCGGCTGCACTCCCCGTCGTAAATGTCCCGCACGCCGTCCGGCGTGTGAAAGATCCGCTCCATGCCCTTCCCTCCCCATTCACTTTAGCGTAGTAACGTGTCAGAGCAAAAATCACAGACGATTATAAGGGATTTCCTTCCTGCTGTCAATCCCGGCTTTCCAGGTCCCGCCTGACTCCCTCCAGGTAGGGCACGAAAAATCCGCTTTTGGTATTTAAATAGAAGGAATCCTCCAGCTCATCCCTGCGAAAGCTTTTCCTGCCGCCTTCTTCCATCCTCTTCCAGAACACCCGCAGGGAACGCAGAGGCAGGTAGTAAAACAGATCCGCGGAGCTGTAGAAGATCAGAAAGAAGGCCACGCCCCCCTGCTTTTCAAAGTCCTCCATAAAGGCGACCTGATGGGGGTGAATGTTCATCAGGGGGAAGGTGTCCTCGCTGCACTCCTTGGCGTCAAAGCACAGGGGGATCCCCTGCACCGCCCCGATGTAGTCCACGGTGCTGCGCTGATCAAAGTAGGCCAGGGTGATCTGGTGGTTTTCCTTGTCCATGCGCACCGGGGTGATGGGAGTTGGTATCTTCTGAATAAGAGCCAGCCCCTTCTCCCGGTACTGCTGGTTGGTGCGGTTGATCAGTTCCTCCAGGGTGGAGCCTCGAAGGCCCCGGCTGTTCCAGGTGGCCATGAGATGATCCTCTAGTTTAACAGCTTGATGGAGGGGAAGTAGCGGATGATGGCTTTCCCCACGATCTGGTCAAAGCGCACGTAGGTGTTGTCCCAGTACCGGGAATCCCGGGAGTGCTCCCGGTTGTCCCCCAGCATGAAGTAGCAGTTCTCCGGAACCTGGTAGGGACCGAAATCTCCGGTGGGCACCTCCGGTGTAAAGCTGTCGTCCAGAGGAGTCTCCGAGCCGTCGATGTACACCTTTCCGTCCCGGATCTCCACCGTCTCCCCGGGAAGGCCGATGAGCCGCTTGATGAAAAGCTGGCTCTCGTCATCCGGGAAGTGGAAGATGATGATGTCCATCCGCTCCGGCTCCCTCCACTTTTTGGAAATCTTATGGCCGAAGAAGTTTACGTTCAGACCGTATTCCAGACGAAAGCCGAAGAGACGGTCGCCGGTCATGATGGTATCCTCCATGGACTGGGAAGGGATTTTGGCATTGATGAGGATAAAGCTGTTCACAAACAGCACCACCACCATGACAATGGCGATCAGCTTCACGTATTCCCAGATTTCTTTCCAGATTTTCATAATCCTTCTTCTCCTTCACGCAGGGAAGACTTCCGGTTTGGGATACCCAAACCCTCTTCCTCCAAAATTTCCTCAAAAAGCGCCGGTAACGGCGCATAAAAACACTTCCCGGAAAGGGGGGCGAGGATTCCCTCCGTCCGGGGAAACTCCATCCGGTAAGCATGCAGCAGCTGATGATCCAGCCCGTACTTTTCCCGAAACTCCCGATTTAAAACCGGATCCCCGTACTTACTGTCTCCCGCCAGGGGATGCCCCATCCCGGATAACTGGGAGCGGATCTGGTGGGAGCGCCCGGTGACGAGAGAAACCCGCAAAAGGGTGACTCTGCCGTTATCCCTTACAGGAACAACCCCGGTTTCCGCCTCTCTGGCTCCCTCCTGTTTCTCTTGAACCGCCGCCGTCTTATTGGACTTTTCATTTTTTATCAGATATCCCCGGAGATGACAGGGCTTTTGTATCACCCCGGCTGCCAGCGCCAGATACTCCTTGTGGGCCTCCCGGTCATGAAAGAGGGCCGAGAGAGCCTGGAGACCTCCCAGGGTTTTTCCCGCCGCCACGATGCCAGTGGTGTTCCGGTCCAGGCGGTTGCAGACTCCGGGGTGAAAGGTGGCATACTCCTCTTCTGTAAGGCTTCCCGTCTCCAACAGGTAGGATGTGACCGCATCCGTCAGGGAGGGCTGTCCGGAGTCGTCGGGCTGGGAGAGCATTCCCGCAGGTTTGTTGATGAGAAGAACATTTCTGTCCTCATAAAGGATGGAAAGGGGAGGACCTTCCTTTTTAAGGGGCTTTTTCCCCTCAAACTTATGATAAGTCTCATCGGAGAGAAAAAGCTTTACCCGGTCTCCCTGCTGCAGGATCTCATTTCCCTGTGCCTTTTTTCCGTTTAAGGTGATGTTCTTCTTTCGCAGCATCCTGTAGAGAAAGCCTTTGGGAGCCTCTTTGAGGAGCTTTGATAAGTACTTGTCCAGCCTCTGGCCCGCCTGGTTTTCTCCCATGAGAAATTCCTTCATGAAAGCCTCCTACAGGCAGATGGCCAGGATGGTCTGGCGGATCAGCTCCTCCCGGGAAAGATCCGGGTAGCGCTCATCCGGGGTAAAGCGGATCCCTTCCCGCAGGGAGTCCTGATGGGCGTTCATGGAATCCAGCCTCTCCAGATAGGGCCGCAGATCCCGCAGGATCTTCACCGTCACCTTGTAGCCGTTCTTGCGGATGATCTTCTGGGATTCCGCCTCCATGTAGGGGATGTCAATCTTGGGATCGCTGCTGAATCCCACCACCTGGTTTCCGCAGATGGCAAAGGCATCGATGACCGCGCTCTTGTCATAGAAGGTCATGTACATCTCGTAGGCCATGGAGAGATTTCCGGCATGGGCCGAGATTTGCTCATAGGTCTCCCGGCTGATGGGCTTTCTCATCATGATCATGATCAGGCTTACCAGGGACTTGCAGGCGGGAAGGCATCCCACCGCCGCCATCACCGTCCAGATGGTCATACGGGACTTGTGGTACATCCAGGCGGTGAAGAAGATAAACAAAGGCACGGCAAAAAGCAGAAAGGTAATGACAAACCGCCGCTTCTTCTCCGCCTGAAAGTAGCCGAATTCTCCCTTCTGCACGGTCTTTCGTTTCCTGCTGCTCATAGTGTCACTCCTTCTTTTTTCCATGCACCTGGCGGATGGTCTTCTTTCCCTTTTCCGGCTCCGGCTTCTTTTTCTCCTTCGGATCCGGATGCAGCAGGGCGGTTTTCCCATAGCCCACCAGATCCATGCGACCTGCCAGCCTGAGCCCCTCCAGCACCAGCTCTTTGTTCTCAGGATTTCGGTACTGAATCAGCGCCCTCTGGATGGCCTTTTCATGGGGATTTCTGGGCACATACACCTTCTCCCCGGTGAGGGGATGAATCCCCGTGTGGTACATGCAGGTGGAAAGGGTGGAGGGGGTGGGATAAAAGTCCTGGACCTGCTCCGGGTTAAAGCCCATGTCCCGCACGTACTCCGCCAGCTTCACCGCATCCTTGATGGTGCATCCCGGATGGGAGGACATGAAGTAGGGAACCACGTACTGATCCTTTCCGGCAGAGGCGTTTACCCGGTTAAAGGCTTTTAAAAATTCCTCATACACCTCATGGGAGGGCTTTCCCATCAGGCGCAGCACCTGGGGAGACACATGCTCCGGGGCAACCCGGAGCTGTCCGCTCACGTGGTAGCGCACCAGGTCGTTTAAGAAGGCCGGATTGGGATCCGCCATCACATAGTCAAAACGGATGCCGGAGCGGATAAACACCTTCTTCACCCCGGGGATCTCCCGCAGTTCCTTTAACAGGAGCCGGTAGTCCTCATGGTCTGCTTCCAGGTTTGGGCAGGGTTTGGGGAAAAGGCAGAGCCGGTTTTGACAGGCCCCGGAGGTCAGCTGCTTTTTGCAGGCCGGAGCCCGAAAGTCGGCGGTGGGACCTCCCACGTCGTGGATGTATCCCTTAAAGGCCGGATCCTCCGTCATCCTCTTCGCTTCCCGGATGATGGATTCATGGCTTCTGGCCTGGACAATCCTTCCCTGATGGAAGGTGAGGGCACAGAAGCTGCAGCTGCCAAAGCACCCCCGGCTGCTGGTGATGCTGAAGCGCACCTCCTCCAGGGCCGGTACCCCTCCGTCCTTGTCATACATGGGATGGGCCCGGCAGGTGTAGGGGAGGTCATAGATCTCATCCATCTCCTCCATGGAGAGAGGTTCTGTTGGGGGATTCTGCACCACATAGCCCCAGTCCTGATAGTACTCTGCCAGGGGCCGGGCCGTAAAGGGATCCGTGTTTTGATACTGCAGGGCAAAACTGTCGGCGTAAGCCTTTTTATCCCGGCTTACCTCCTCAAAGGAGGGCAGCACCAGGGGATCGTAGATTCGGGAGAGATCGCTGCAGCGCACCGCCGTTCCCGGAAGGTAGGTGAGTTCCCCCACCGGTATGCCGCAGCTTAGGGCCTCGGCGATATCGGGAACGGACCGCTCTCCCATTCCGTAAGAGATCATGTCGGCGCCGGAATCAACGAGGATGCCGGGACGGACCCGGTCCTCCCAGTAGTCGTAGTGGGCAAGCCTTCGCAGACTGGCCTCGATTCCCCCCAGGATAATGGGCACCTTTTTGTAGCTCTCCCGGATCAGTCTGCTGTAGACGATCACCGCCCGGTCCGGACGCAGTCCGGTCTTTCCCCCGGGGGAGTAGGCATCCTTAGCCCTGCGTTTTTTGGCCACCGTGTAAGCGTTTACCAGGGAATCCATGTTTCCGGAGGAGACCAGAAAGGCCAGCCTGGGAACGCCGAACTCCCGGATGCTCTCCTTTTTTCTCCAGTCCGGCTGAGAAAGAATTCCCACCCGGTATCCCCGGCTCTCCAGCAGACGGGCAATTACTGCGGTTCCAAAGGAGGGGTGATCCACGTAGGCGTCCCCGGTCACATAGACAAAGTCCACCTGATCCCAGCCCCGCTCTTTCATCTCCCGGGCATTAACCGGCAAAAAGTCCTGCATTTACTGTTCCTCATAACTTCCTTCCATCACCTGACGGTAGGAATGAATATAGTAGTCGGCCAGAGACCGTTTCTCCTGCTCCTGAGAGGGGGTATCCCCGTCCCAGACGGCACAGACGGTCATGCCTGCGTTTTTTCCTGCTAAAAGTCCCGGCACGATGTCCTCAAAGACCAGACAGTCCCCGGGAGGGGTGCCCAGGATTCGGGCGGCCTCCAGATACACATCCGGAGCCGGTTTTCCCTTTTTCACCTGACAGGAGGTGACAATGGCGTCAAAGTAATCTCTGATTCCGTGGCTTACCAGCACCGCCTGAATCAGGGAGGGGGAATTGCTGGTGGCCATGCCGATGGTGATGCCCCTTTCCCGGAGATAGGGAAGGAACTCTCCCGCTCCCGGCTTTAAGGGGATTTGATGCATGTACTGGTCCATGGCCATGTCCTGCCAGGTCTTCTTGATCTCCTCCAGGGTGTGGGGAATGGAAAACCGTTCCTTAAAGTAGGCGGCGGTCTCCGTAAAGGACATTCCCTCCACGGCTCCCTGCAGATCCGGAGGAACTGAGTATCCCATACTTCCCAGATACTGCCGGTCCACCTCTCCCCAGACTCCCATGGAATCCACCAGGGTTCCGTCCAGGTCAAAGATCACCGATTTGATGTGTGAGAGCATGAATCAATCTCCTTCAAAAGAGGCGCCTCCCTCTCTTAGGTACACCGCCTGGGCCCGGTAGCCCTCCGCGATGATGTCCAGCTGTCTGTGGAAGCGCTGCAGCTGCTGCAGATCCTTGGTGCGGAAAACCCGCAGGAATTCATCCTGGATCTTGTTCACTTCCCGCTTGTTGGAGAGCTTGTACAGGTTTTCTATGTTGCTTAAGATGTCCCGCACCAGGTTGGACTGCATCTGGGAGGAGTTCTGGGCATCCATGATCTCGTTTCTCACCGAGGACATCTCCCGGTCCAGGGAGATGATGGCATCGGCGGCATTGGTCAGACGCTCCGCCACATGGGGAGGCAGATCCCCCTTGTACTTGTACTGGAGGGAGTGCTCGATGGTGGCCCAGAAGTCCATGGCCATGGTGCGGATCTGAATCTCCGCCAGCAGCCGCTTGGGTCCGGACAGGGTGTTTACCGTGTAGTAGATGATGATGTGGTAGCTGCGGTACCCGCTCTTTTTCATGTGGGTGAGATAATTTTTCTCACTCTTGATGGTCATGTCGGAGCGCTTCCGGATCAGCTCCGCCACCGTCTCAATGTCCTCCTCAAACTGGCAGATAATGCGGACGCCGGCAATGTCCTCGATCTCCTCCTCCATGCGTTCGATGGGAATGTTCTTGCGCTGGAGTTTTTCCAGGATGCTGGAGACGCTCTTCACCCGGCCTCCCACCTGTTCAATGGGGGAATACAGATCATTCTGCCGGTGTTCCGTAATGATGTGTCTGAACTTCACTTCCAGCTCCCGGACCGCCAGTTCATAGGCACAGAGTATACTTCTCCATAACTGTATGTCCATCTTTCCCGCTCCTTAAACGTTCCCTGCAGGGGAAACTCTT
>CAZJYM010000042.1:12961-16646 GCA_964550245.1 uncultured Blautia sp.
ACGGAAGCTATGTCCAGCTTTTCCTCCCAGGTGTGAATCCCGGTCATGTTTGGGCCCAGGGAGACACAGTCCAGTCCCGGAAGCTTTTTATAAAAGATGCCGCACTCCAGCCCCGCATGGATGGCCGTCACCTTCATGGGCTGACCGTACACTTCCATATAGACTTTCTCCATCTTTTCCCGCAGAGGTGATTCGGCTTTGTACTCCCAGGCCGGATAGACTCCCGAAATGTTACAGTCTCCTCCCAGGAATTCGCAGAGGTAGACAATCTTTTCCGCCACGGCATCCCGGGCGGCTTCCAGGGAGCTTCGCACACCGGAGCAGCAGCGCAGTTCATCATCGGAGAGGGTAAGGATCCCCAGATTGGCAGAGGTCTCCACCAGACCGGGAATGGTTCCGCTCATCTTTAAGACGCCGTTGGGTACCTGCATCAGGTAAAAGATCACCTTTTCCCTGGATACGGGGGTTAATACCCTGGCCTTCTCCTTTCCCGAAAAGCTGATCTCAAAGGTGATGCCCTCATCCGTTCCCGCATACTCCTCCCGCAGGTTCTTCTCGAAGGCTCTGGTAAAGGAAAGGACTTCCTCCTTCATCTCCGGGGAGATAAGTAATTCACACTGTGCCTGACGCACAATGGCATTGTCCCGGTCTCCTCCGGAAAGAGAGATGATCTCAAAGTCTGTTTTATTTTCCAGCTCGTAGAGATACCTGCCCAGAAGAATGTCGGCGTTGGCATGGATCTTGTGGATCTCTGCTCCCGAGTGACCTCCCAGAAGGCCGGAGACGGTGATTTTACACCCTTCTCCCTCTTCTTCTCTTCGGTCCATGGGGATCCGGCTGTCGGCGGAAAGGCCTCCCGCACAGCTTACCCACATGCAGTCCTCGGACTCGGAATCCAGGTTGATCATTCTCCTGCCTGTAAGAAGAGAAGGATCCAGCCCCTCCGCTCCTAAAAGCCCCGTCTCCTCATCCACGGTAAAGAGCACTTCCAGCGGGGGATGGGGAATGTCGGTGCTTTCCAGGATGGCCAGACAGTAGGCCAGGGCGATGCCGTCATCTCCGCCCAGTGTGGTTCCCCGGGCGGAAATGTATCCGTCTGAAACCTGAAGCTCCAGGCCGTCCCGGGTAAAGTCGTGATCCACATCCGGTCTTTTCTGGCAGACCATGTCCATGTGGCCCTGCAGGATCAGTGTGGGAGCAGCCTCATACCCGGGTGTGCCGGGTTTACGGATTACCAGGTTATTCATCTCATCCTGCACATACGATAATCCGTGATCCGAGGCAAAGCCCGCCAGATAATCGCTGATCCCCCTGGTATTTCCCGAACCCCGGGGTACCCGGCTGATCTCCTCAAAGTAGTAAAACACCCTTTCTGGTGCACAGTTTTCCAGAACTCTCATAAAAAACCTCCAACTCTAAACTTCCACTGGCAAAAAAAGAGACATCACCAGCCGGCTCCCTGACGAACCGCACTTGATGTCTCTTTCATGAAGGGATGAGATAATGTCAGCTCTCCTCTCCCCTGTTATTGTCCGTCCCGGAGGCCTGCTGTGAATCATCCCGGTAGGCGTTGGACATGGCCGCCGCCTGGGCCGTCTGGGGAGCCAGCTCCTGACGGTTCTGGTTTACCACATCCAGACAGTTCTGAAGGGCCTCGATAAAGGTTCTGTATTTGCCTCCCGCATCCTCCAGCGTCTGGGTGAGCACGGAGCCGATGGTGGCCATCATGTCGTCGGTGTAGGTGATGGCGCTTAAGCGTATGCTGTTGGCGTCCTGGGTAGCGGAATCCACGATCTCCTGAGCCTGCCGGTTGGCGGCATTGATGGTCTCATTGGCCTGCATGTAGGCTTTCTGCATGATCTCATGCTGGGTCACCATCTCCTGGGACTTGGCCTCCGCCTCGGCGATCATGGCGTCCGCCTTGGACTGGGCATCCTCCAGGATGGCGTCCTTGTTGCTGATGATCTTCTGATACCGTTTGATCTCATCGGGAGTCTTTAACCGCAGCTCCCGCAGCAGCTCCTCGATTTCCTCCTTATTCACCACGATCTTGGTGGTGGACAGCGGCTGGTACTTACAGCTGTCTACATACTCTTCAATCTCTTCAATGATCTGTTCAATTCTGCTGCTCATGGCTGATTCTCCTTCTTCTTCTTCCTGACTGTGACGGTTTCCTGCATTACTGCAGCAATTTTGCCTTTACGGCATCGACAATCGAGGGCGGTCCAAACTTGGATATATCTCCCCCGAATCTGGCAACTTCCTTCATGATGGTTGAACTGAGATAGGCGTACTCCAGGCTGGTGGTGAGGAACACCGTGTCCACATCCGGGGCCAGAACCCGGTTGGTCTGCGCCATCTGAAGCTCATACTCGAAATCCGTCACGGCACGCAGTCCGCGGACAATCACCTGAGCCTGATTTTCTCTGGCAAAGTTCACGGAAAGCCCGTCAAAGGCCTTTATGGTTACATTGGGGATACTGCAGGTGGCTTCTTTTAGTATATTAACACGTTCTTCTACAGAAAACAACGGACTTTTTGCTGAATTGTTCAAAACACCGACCACCACCCGGTCAAAGGACAGGGCCGCCCTGCGGATGATATCCAGGTGGCCGTAGGTGGCAGGGTCAAAGCTTCCGGGATAAACAGCTGTTACCATGTAAGTATCACTCTTTCCGTCAGGGTTTCTCCCCCGGCTTTTTCAAAAAGACATGCTGGTTGGTCCTGTACTCTTTCACACGGAGAATTTCATATCCGATCCCCTCCGCAAAGGAAAAATCCGTATCCATGGAGGCCTCTGCGATGATGAGGGTGTTTTCATCTGCTATTGGGCTTTCAGTCAGCGCCTCCAGCACCCGCCTCTCCAGGTCTTTCCGGTAGGGGGGATCCATAAAGATGCAGTCGAAGGGCTTTTCCCCGGAGAGCCTCCTAAGTCCTGCAAACACATCCATGTTCAAGAGTTTACCATGTTGGGAGAGCTTTGTAAATGAAAGATTTTCCCGGATACAGGCACAGGCCCGGGGGTTGTTCTCGATAAAGACGGCTTCCGATGCTCCCCGGCTTAAGGCCTCGATGCCGATGGCTCCGCTTCCGGCAAAGAGATCCAGAAAGCGGCATCCGGGGATCTCCGGCTGCAGGATGTTAAACAGGGTTTCCTTGATCCGGTCCGTGGTGGGCCGGGTATCCTGTCCCGGGACTGTCTTTAAGGGCAGATGGCGGGCAGTTCCTGCGATCACTCTCATTTCAGGTTCAGTCTCCAGTCCAGGTCTCCTCTGGCCAGTCCCAGAATTAAAAGCTCTGCGGTGGCAATGTTGGTGGCACAGGGAATGTTGTACTGGTCACAGCGCCTGACGATGGCCATGATATCCGGCTCGGAGGGATCCATCATCACGGGATTGTAAAAGAGGATCACCATGTCCAGATCCTCTCTCTCCACCATCTCCATGAACTGCTTGTCTCCCCCGATGCTTCCCGCCAGAAACTTGTGCACGTGCAGGCCGGTGGCCTCCTCAATCCTTCTGCCGGTGGTTCCCGTTGCATACACTTCGTGTTTCGCCAGAATATTCTTATATGCGATGCAAAAGTCCTCAATGAGAACCTTTTTGCTGTTGTGCGCAATAATCCCTAAATTCATCATTCACCTCTCCATTTGTATGATTACAGCGTCAAAAGCCTGAGCCCGCGG
>CAZJYM010000043.1:0-5534 GCA_964550245.1 uncultured Blautia sp.
TCCAGTCCTGATGTTTGCCATTCTCCGTTCTCTTTTGCAGTGGCCTCTATTTCATCGTGTTTGACTTTTCATTCCTCATAGATTTCTTTCGCTTTTTGATTCGATTCTTCTCCAGTCATTTTTCCACCTTCTGTATCCAATGCCGTAGCTTTTTGCCAGGTCAATCATCATTGCATGCGCTAAATATCATTATTCTTTTATTCCTCTATTCCATATTTTTTTCTTAATCTTTTTACTTCCTGTCCGAACCAATGAGTAATTTCTCTGCGTTCCTCCAGCTCTAAATTTCCATCTATTCCAACATGTTGAAGTCCATTTTTATACTTTTCTTCAATTGCAGACGCACGTTGTATGGCTTCGTCTTTTAGTTTTTGAGCTTCCTCCATGTAAGCCCTCCATGCCTCATTTTTGTTTTTCTCTTCTATACTCAAACCCATATTGTTTAGCGAGCCTCTTAACAAAGAAATCATATCCGTCTAAATCAGCATCGAGAAATTCAGCATAATTTTCTTCTTTAAATGCATGTATTAATATAATATCTCTGTCTGCATAAGTCGTTTGGTCTGTTCTGCGGATTGTATATCTGTAAAACTCATCTACTCCCGACAACTCTTTCAACGAAAAATCCATAAACAGTGAAATATCATCGGGACTAAAAGAAAAATGTGTTTTCTCTATCGGATGATTGTGCACCACCCATGAACCTCTTAACTTCTCCTCTCCCGGATCCTCATTTGGATAAACGTTGGTCTCAGTCCAATTGCAATGCCAAACCTCTCCATTGCGGGTAATCACAATAGCATGTTCAATGGAACTATTAACAATCACATCCTCATATTTCTTTAGTAGTGATTCTACCACATCTTCTGACGTATCGTCAATAAAACCAGGATATTCCGGAGGACCATGGTCTGGGACGCCGCTCCTTCCTTCATAGCCGTTCCCAGCTCCAGGGCTGCGTCCTGCAGGCGAATTTTCCCCCTGAGGATTTATTTCCTCATACGCAACCGCGCACCTGCACATCGGATGTCCCGGCGGTAACAGTTTCCCATTGAAGAACATGGCGTCCATATCCACGGTTTCCTCATCCATGGAGGAACATATGGGGCATACCCGCTCATCATAAGCTGTCAGCCACTTCTTTTTGCAGCCCCCGATGTATCCCTGTTTCTGAGCGTCCTTCGTGGCTTCATATGCACCGGTGCTGTCTCCCGGTGTATTTTGCGGCCGCCTCCCCTGCCTTCTGCTCTACTGCCTCCATCTTTGTCTTGGGATGCTGTTTCATGTATGCCGCCGGATATGCTTCCCGGTAGTGTACATTGGGCAGTGCCTGGGGTTTCGTGAGGCCGATGCACGCCCTGATCTGTCTGGCGGCTTCATCCGGTGTAATCGCCGTATATCCGGAAAAGTGCCTTACCATGGCATTGATGGCATCCATCTGATCCCTTGCCATGTTGGTGACACTACAAGGACCTGCGGGCTCAGGCTCTCCCCTTCATTTGGGAAAGCACCATTGAAACCACAGGAGCCGGAGACACCTTCTGTGCCTGTGCCATCAACTGCGTGCTGGAACACGGCCTTGACGACCTGAAGGAGGAGAACCTTACAGAGCTTCTCACCTTCGCCAATGCAGCCGCCTCCATCATCACCACCCGGAAGGATGCCTTGAGGGTGATGCCAAACAGGAAAGAAGTCCTCTCCTCTATCGAAAGCCGGAAGTAAACCAAAAAGCTGTCCTTGGGGACAGCTTTTTTTATGCTCCTTTTCTGGTGCGGTGAAGATCCGACATTTTTAAAAAATCTGTTGACAGATATGCTCCGATCCTGTACAATCATTTTAATGGGCAGATATATTTCCTCGCCATCATTGATTTTTACTGTTATATTTGAAATATATCCGAAACATAAAATGCCCGCGCGCTGATATCCAATCAGCGGAGGTAACTGCAATGGAAAATGCACTCCGTGTTGACAGAGCAGATCATGGTGAGGATCTGGATCCCATGAGGAATATTCCCGCGAAGGACTGGCTGCCGATGCACGAAGGAAAATCAGCCTGGAAAAATATGAAAGGAGAAAGCAGATATGAGAACTGAAAACGATGATGCATTTGATAAGGGTGTAATCAGAGGTTTCATGGCAGTATGGCGTGAAAAAAGAGACGATTTTCTTATCAGCAGATACAAAGCTGGCGTACCAATCCCGATAATCGCGGAGGGAGCAAGGCTGAGCGAAAGACAGGTAAAAATTATTGTGTCCAAAGCAGTAAGCGAAGTATATGGCAAGTAATACATAAGAGGGGGTGAATACCTCCTCTCTTTTTTGTCCATATGATTGCCGGTGTTCAGATGCACAGGGAAAACAGCCCTTTGGAGACCTCATCGTGAAGAAGGGGCACTTCCTCCACGGGGATCTGTTCTCTCACATCCATCCTGTTTCCTTCTGTCGAAAGAATCTTTTCCACAAGGGAAGCATCAAAAGCCCATAACCCTGTCCCGGAACCGCACAGGCGGAAAGCCAGCCTGGAAATCACCGGTCTTTTTCTTCCCCCTTCCCGGACGCCAAGGACCAGCGCATCCCGGTGGTTCCGGGCGTATTCCAGGAGTCTTTGCATATCCTTTATCCGGCACTGCCCGTCTGCATCCATAATCCCTACACAGCCGGTGCCCGGCAGCTCCCTTTTGATAAAGGAAAGCGCCGTCCTGACTGACTTCTCTTTCCCCTGTTTCTTTGAATGCCTCAGGATCATGCAGACATCGCTGATCTGCTCAAAGATGGAAGCATACTCCGGACCGCTGCCGTCATCCACCACAATGATCTGGATTCCCCGGGCCCACAGCTGATCGGTCAGAGAAACCAGTGTCTGATCCGGCCTGAAGGCAGGGATCACAACTACTGACATATCCCGGCTTTCCTCCTTTCCATCCATCTGACCGTCCAAAAGCCCAGGTATCCCGCCAGGATCCCCACCGCAATCCCTCCCAGGATGTCCGTGGGATAATGCAGGTAGAGATAGAGCCTGGAAAAGGCAATCAGGCAGGCGGGAACAAGAGCCGCCTTCCAAAACTGCTTCTCCCCCGCGAAGTAGAGGGCAGAAACGGAGGCAAAGGAAGCGGCCGTATGTCCCGAAGGGAAGGAAAAGTCTGCGGGCCTGTCCACCAGAAGAGTGACTGCCGTATTGACATCGCAGGGACGAACCCTTGCAAAGAGGTTTTTCAGCACTCCGTTACAAAGGATCAGGTCCACACCCAGTGCCATGGCCAGAATTATTCCGCTTCTCCTGGTCCCGGGAAACAGCAGTAAAACAAAGGCAACGGCCAGCCAGATAAAACCTCCGTCTCCCAGGGAGGTAACAACGGGCCATATCAAATCTCCCAGAGGAGTGCGAAGCGTCTGGATCCAGTCCAGTATCTGTATCTCAATTCCCATTCTCTTCTCCCCCTTTCCGGAGCATCTGCAGTCCCACAACCCAAGCGGCACCGGAGACGCAGGCAGCAACGCTGAAGGTCCCCATTCCCAGAGGCTCCTGAGGAATCTCCAGGGTGGCAGGTCCCATCACAATGGGATAAAAGGATCCGATCATCATCCCCAGGATCAGATCCATCATCTGAGGACGGAATCTTTCCAGGCAGATCTGAATCAATTTGACAGTAGTCACCGTTCCGAAGAGAATCCCGCAGACAAAAAACAAAAGAGAGGGGATATAGGAAAAATCCAGGGAAAGCACACCCTTCACCGCCGTGATCACCGGGATATAGGCTCCAAAGATCAAAAGCAGGGTGGAGCCGGAAATGCCGGGAAGAAACATGGCGGAGATGGCCGTCATGCCGATCAGAAAGAGACGGATCCCAAGCCCCGCAGAAAACTGTCCCAGATCCAGGGACGACCCGGGAACTCTCCCGTTCAACCAGGTGATTCCGGCCACAATCAAAATACCGGCTAACAGGAAAGGGATACCCTTCCGGGCTTTCTGAAAGCTTTCCTTCTCCTCCAACAGGATCAGCGGTATGGCACCCGCCACAAAGCCGATGAAAAGGGAACTCACCAGGTAGATGTGACTCTCGAACAAAACGGAGAGCGCCCAAATGGCCAGAACCATGCCTGCTGCCCATCCCAAAGCCAGCTTAATAAGGAAATGAAGGCCCTCCCTCTTCTCCGGGACTTTTCCAAAGAACAGGCTGTGGATGGATCCGATCAGTCTGTCGTAAAACCCCATCACAAAGGCCACGGTTCCCCCGGAGACTCCCGGTACACTGTCTGCCAGCGCCATGCAAAACCCGTCCATTTCTTCCCGCAACATAAAAAAACACCTCCTGTTTGTTTGGGCTTTATGATAACCCTCAGCCTTAAACAAACAGGAGGTGTTTTCTAAACAATATCTAAATCTCTTCACTTTCCACCTCATCAAGCGGTAATACGGACAAGTCAGTGCCATCAAAATGCACCTTATCAAACATTTGCCTCGAAACCTTTTTCAGTACGGGTTTCTGCCATTTTCCACCCACTTTGGATGACTGGATTTTTACCAGCATATCCGTCAAATCCCCAAATGACAGATTCTTTGATTCACCGAGACGGTCAATCTCCTCCGTGGTATTGATGCAGATCGCTGACGACAGATGGTTCAGAAACAGCCGCCCTTCTTCAAAAATTTTATCCTGACGGTCAGAAGTGCTGTCATAAGTGGAAAAGAACTCTTCTATCTTTTGGTATTGCTTATATAAAAAATAGCACTGCGCAGCACTCAGATCAAGCCGTGTGGTCTTTAATGTAATCGTTCCAATATCCTCATTGTCCCTGTACGCTTCTTTAACAGACATGGTCGTACGAGCCATATCCGTTGCCTCCTTCGTCCACAGCCCGACATCAAGGAACAGGTGAATATTGACCCCATCCTCCTCATCTTTGAAGGTGACACAAAAAACCTCTCTGTCGTGATCCATGAACATTTCTTCATAATCGGCAACAGCTGCCGGGACCCGTCCTTTTACAAAGCGGTTTCCTCTTTTTAGCGCAGCGACATATCCTATATTTTCCCCATCCAGGAGATTCAGGTCCTCATCCCCGATGAACCCCTGGTCCGCAAGGACTGTGACACCGGATCCGTCAATTCCCGCTTCGGCCAGAATATCAGAATAGTCCCCCGCATCCGCACTTTCGCCCCTGTACTGTTTATAGTAAACCCCTTTTCCGGTGCCTTCTCCCGGTGAAAACAGGAAGAGCACGCTATGCATTTGAAAAGACGCTCCGTCCACAAGAATAAGCCCTTCCGCCTTCTCCACATCCTCCCTCATGTAAGAGGCAACTGCCTCCCTCTGCCTGCCCAGTGCCTGAAGGAAACCCCTGTTAAAGGACAATCCGGGAAACAGCTCAGAAAGGATGCTGTATTCATAGTGCATCTCCAGATGTCCCAATGGACAGTTGTAGGCAGCCCGGATCAAGGCCGCAACATAGATCTGCTTCCAAAGTTCCGGAAAGTGTTTCTGCAGTCGAATCCTCATATCCTCCGTACGGGGATAAAAATAGCAGACAGCA
>CAZJYM010000043.1:5634-8674 GCA_964550245.1 uncultured Blautia sp.
TTTCTGCAGTCGAATCCTCATATCCTCCGTACGGGGATAAAAATAGCAGACAGCACCGACTTCGGCACAGGCGGTGGGATATATGGATTTTTCCACAGGCGAAGTCTTTGAATGGGGCGGAACCAGGCCCTTCTCGGTGATCACCCCCATGTATTTCCCGGGGATCTTTCTGGACCGCCTGCGTTCCTTGTCGTACTGATACGTACAGCCGTACAGATAATAATGATTTCCGAACTGTTTGATTTCAGTTTTGGGCGGTTTCCTGAAATTTTTCACATAATCCGGAGCATCTGCCATCGACATCTGATCGCCCCCTGTAACGCCGCTCTTACTTGTTCAGGCGGTATCCCGCTCCCCAGACCGTCTCCAGGATTTTGGGATTCCGGCTGTCATCCTCGATCTTTTCCCGGATCCGGTTGATGTGGACCATGACCGTAGCGCTGTCCCCCATGTAGTCGTAGCCCCAGATCTTCTCAAAGAGCTGCTCTTTGGAAAAGACGATGTTGGGATTCATGGCCATAAACTTCAGGAGTTCAAATTCACGGTTGGGCAGCTTGATCTCCCGGTCTCCCTTGTAAACCTTCCAGCTGTTGACCAGGATCCGCAGATCCTGAATTCTGATCTCCTCCGGGGCTTCCGTCTCCTTTTCAGCTGCTCTGGCAGCCACCCGGTCATGCTGGCGCAGGTTGGCACTGACTCTGGCCACCAGTTCCGCCGGATCAAAGGGCTTGGAGATGTAGTCATCCGCTCCCATCCCCAGTCCCCGCACCTTGTCCACCGATTCTGTCCTGGCCGTGACCATGAGAATGGGAATGTCCAGTTTGTCCCGGATCTCCCGGCAGACCTCATAGCCGCTTTTCCCGGGAAGCATCAGATCCAGCAGGATCAGATCAAAGCTTTGTTCCTCCAGCACTTTCAAAGCCCCGGTTCCATCCGTCACAATGGTAGTGGCATAACCTGCAGATTGCAGATAGGCCTCTTCCACCATACTGATGTCAGGATCATCTTCCACGATCAGTATCCGTCTGCCCTCCATCTCCGGTCTCCTTTCCCTCCAGCTTTGGAAGAACCATGTATACGATGAATCCGTCCCGGCTCTCCGCCCATACCTTTCCGCCCATGGCTTCCATCAGGTAGCGCACAATGTAGAGGCCCAGTCCGTTGCCCTCCTTGCGGTTTCTGGACTCATCCCCTCTGTAGAACTCCTCAAAGACATGGGGCATCTTTTCCTGGGGAACCCCGATTCCGTTGTCCTGAAAGATCAGGCACACGTTCTTTTCACCCTGGGTCAGGGTGATCTTCATCTCCAGGTGTTCCATCTCCCCGTATTTCCGGCTGTTTTCCAGGAGATTGTCAAAGACCCGCACCAGCTGCTCCGGATCCACGGAAACGACCGCTCCCTCAGCCGTGTTTTCAAGGAGCAGCTCTTCCCGGTCCTTTTCCAGGAAATCCTGCTTGGCCCGCACGTAGTTTTCAACAAAGTCCCCGATCTTTACGTCCTGCAAAGAGATGGGCATGTTTCCGGTCTCCAGCCGGGAAAGATAAAACAGCTGATTCAAAAGAACGGTCATGTCCCCCGTTCTCCGGTAGGCAGTCTCCAGAAACTTCTGCTGCGTCTCCGGTGTGGAGGCCACCCCGTCCAGCAGTCCCTTGATGGTTCCCCGAATGGCGGTAAGGGGAGTGCGCAGGTCATGGGAGATTCCCGCGATCATGTCGGTTCTGGCCTTTTCATATCTGCGGTTTTTCTCCTGTTCCTCCAGGATGTGTCTCTGCATGGCGTTAAAGGTGGTGCAGACCCGTTCGAACTCCACTTCCCCGCTGTAGGAGATATCCTCCGACAGGTCATTGCTGCGGATCCTCTCCGCCCCCTCTTCCAGCCGGGTAAGAGGCTCCAGGATGTGGTTCGTCAGGTTTTTGGTAAACACCTGGCTTACCAGAAACAAAACGGCAATGCACAGGATCCCGTCTGCCAGAAACAAAAGGGCAAACTCATCCTTCTCCATGACCAGGTCCTCCAGGAGATGTTCCGCCCAGTCATCATCGTCCATCCTCCTGGGCAGCATGCGAAACTGCCTTTCCACGGAATCCGTGTAAACCCTGATAATCACCATGTTGACCGCCAGAAAGATGGCCAGGGTCACGATGACCATCAGCGCGTTGGAGATAAATATCCTCTTCTTTACCGTTTTCTCTCCCATAGCCGTTCTCCTGCCCTGCACGCCGACAGGGAAGGAAATCCAGGTGGACTCCCTTCCCATAAAGATCAGTTCAAACTGTCGTCGTTTTCGTCTTCCCCTTCGTCCTGCCTGCGCCCGCAGTTGCTGCAGTATTTGGCATCCATGTTAATGAGATGCCCGCAGTGGACGCATTCTTTCCTCAGCTGGTTCCCGCAGCGGTCACAGTACTTGGCTCCCCGTTTCTTAAGCATCCCGCATTCGCTGCAGGTTCCCCAGAGAACTCCGTAGAGATACAGGACAATCACCGCGTGGATTCGGAAAAAGACCGCCGCCAGTACCCACAGCACATGATTGGATCCCAGCCGGCAGGCCTTTCGGTAGGCCCAGGCGATACACAGAACCCAGTACCAGATTCCCAGGGCAAATCCTATTATACCACAGACTGCCAGCAGCGCCCACTCGGATCCGGAAAAAATACCGTGCTGCAGGTAGCTAAACCCGTCATCCGCGTCCGGGAGATCCCACCGGTCATCCCAGTCATAATCATAATAATAATGGCTTCTTCCATGTCCCTCCACGAACGACTCCCAGAAGTCAAATTTGTCCTGGAACCCGATGTGTAAAAAGATGGCGGAAAGCACCACGTAGAGAACAGAGACGATCAGAAAGCGGATGATCGACTTCTTCAGATTCATCTCCAGGGCTTTGTTTTTCAGTTTTTCTATCATGATAAACACCTCCGGTTTTTCTTGTTTAATCAGATTCTACTGCCAGCTGTTAAACAAAAACACCGGTAAAATCTAAACATTTCCTAAACTTTTCTCAGGAAGAAAGGGCTGTCCGCAGGACAGCCCTTTCTTCTT
>CAZJYM010000043.1:8774-15796 GCA_964550245.1 uncultured Blautia sp.
CTTCTTCGGCAGAGCGGAGAGGAGAAAACCAAGGCCGTTTACCGCAGTTCCAATCTTCTTGCGGTTCTTGTAGATGGGAACCATCCGGCACAGCCACTTTCCTCTCTTTTTCATGACCCGCAGCCACCGGGGGCCTTTCTTTTTACGCCTCTTCATGGCCCTTACTTCACCACCCGGACTCTGGATACACCCTCCACGGCCGCCAGGGCATTTAATGCCTCCCGGGAGGCCCCGGTCTCCAGGTCGATGATGGTGTAGGCATACTCGCCCTTGCTCTTGTTGGTCATGTCGGCGATGTTCACGCCCTCATCCCCCAGGATGCCGGCGAACTGGCTGATCATGTTGGGAACGTTCCGGTGGGTGATGGAAATTCTTCCCACCGCCACACAGATCCCGGAGTCGCAGTCCGGGAAGTTGACGGAGTTTTTGATGTTGCCGTTTTCCAGGAAGTTGCGGACTTCCTTCACCGCCATCTCCGCACAGTTCTCCTCGGATTCCTCGGTGGAAGCTCCCAGATGGGGCGTTACCAGGATGCCCTCTCTTCCGGCCACCGTGGGATTGGCAAAGTCCGTCACATACTTCTTTACCTTGCCGCTCTCCAGGGCTTCGATCAGGGCTTCCTCATCCACCAGCAGATCCCTGGCGAAGTTAAGCAGCACCACCCCGTCCTTCATCTTGGAGAAGGCTTCCCGGTTGATCATCTCCCGGGTGCTGTCCAGCAATGGCACATGAATGGTGATGTAGTCGCAGGTGGAATAGATCTCATCCAGGGAACGGATATGGCGGATGGTCCGGGAAAGATTCCAGGCCGCATCGATGGAGATGTAGGGATCATACCCGTACACATCCATGCCCAGGGCGGAAGCCGCATTGGCCACCATGGTGCCGATGGCTCCCAGGCCGATGATGCCCAGCTTCTTTCCGCTGATCTCACAGCCTGCAAACTGTTTCTTCTGTTTTTCCGCCAGTTTGTCGATATCCTGCCGGTTTTTCTGCTGGGCCACCCACTCGATGCCTCCCACGATGTCTCTGGAAGCCAGGAGCATGCCGGCCAGCACCAGCTCCTTCACCCCGTTGGCATTGGCCCCGGGGGTGTTAAATACCACAATGCCCTGCTCCGAACATCTCTTTACGGGGATGTTGTTTACACCCGCTCCGGCTCTGGCCACCGCAGCCACGGAAAGGGGAATGTCCATCTCCTGCATCTGGGCGCTGCGCACCAGGATGGCATCCGCATGGGAGATCTCCTCCGTCCGGCGGTAGTTATCCGGAAACAGGGCCAGGCCTTTCTCCGAAATGGGATTCAGGCAATAATACTGAAACATTATCCATTCTCCTCCTCGAACTGTCTCATGAAGGCCACCAGGGCCTCCACCCCTGCTCTGGGCATGGCGTTGTAGATGCTGGCCCGCATGCCGCCCACCGTCCGGTGGCCTTTCAGGTTCACCAGTCCCTGCTGGGCAGCATCCTTGACAAACTTCTCGTCCAGTTCCTTACTGCCGGTGACAAAGGGCACGTTCATGAGAGAACGGTCCTCCTTCACCACCGTGCCCTTAAAGAGATGACTGGAATCCAGGAAATCATAGAGAATTCCCGCCTTCTCCTCATTTCTTCTCTTCATCTCCTCCAGGCCGCCCATGGCCTTCAGCCACTTGAACACCTTGCCGCAGATGTAGATGCAGTAGCAGTTGGGGGTGTTGTACAATGATCCCGCATCCGCATGGGTCTTGTAGGTCAGCATGGTGGGGGTTCCGGGAAGCACATCCTCCCGGATCAGATCCTGGCGGATGATGACGATCACCATGCCGGCGGGACCCACGTTTTTCTGAACGCCGCCGTAGAGCAGGCCGTACCTGGTCACATCCACCGGCTCCGAGAGGAAGCAGGAGGAAACGTCCGCCACCAGGGTTTTGCCCTTCGTATCCGGAAGGGTTTTGTATCGGGTCCCGTAGATGGTGTTGTTCTGACAGATGTATACGTAATCCGCATCCGGGCTGACCGGGAGATCGGTCAGATCCGGAATGCAGGAGAAGTTCTGATCCTCGGAGGAGGCAATCTTGTTGGCCTTCCCGTACTTTCCCGCTTCCTGATAAGCTTTCTTCGACCACTGACCGGTGACAATGTAGTCCGCCACCCGGTTTCTCATCAGGTTCATGGGAATCATGGCAAACTGCTGGGAGGCTCCTCCCTGCAAAAACAGTACCCGGTAGTCATCCGGGATCCCCATCAGCTCTCTCAGGTCCTTCTCCGCGGTGTCGATGATCTCCTGGAAGGCAGCGCTTCGATGGCTCATCTCCATCACGGACATCCCGGTCCCCCTGTAGTCCAGCATCTCGTCAGCCGCTTCCCGAAGAACCTCTTCGGGAAGCACCGCCGGACCGGCAGAAAAATTATAGACCCGGCTCATCTTTTCTTCAAATCCTCCTCGTCAAATGCATCATCAATGTTGGCTCCCGCAGGCACCATGGGGAACACGCTGAGATCCTGATTCAGCATGCAGTCCAGCACAATGGTTCCCTCCCCGTCCAGGGCTTCCCGGAGGGCCGGTTCCACTTCCTCCATCTTTGTGATCCTGCGTCCCGTGGCTCCCATGGCCTCCGCAACCTTTACAAAGTCCACGCAGTCATCCAGGATGGTGTGGGAATAGCGCTGATCGTAGAACAGGGTCTGCCACTGGCGCACCATTCCCAGCACATGGTTGTTGAAGATGATCTCCACCAGATGACGTCCGGTGCGGACGGAGGTGGCGATCTCATTCATGTTCATGCGGAAGCACCCGTCCCCCGCAATGTTCACCACGGTCTTCTCCGGACATCCGGTCTTGGCGCCGATGGCGGCGCCAAGACCGTATCCCATGGTCCCCAGACCACCGGAGGTCAGAAGAACCCTGGGTTTTTTAAACTTATAGTACTGAGCGGTCCACATCTGATGCTGGCCCACATCGGTGGTGATGATCATGTCCCGGTCCTTGGTGAGCTCATAGAGCTTTTCAATGATAAAGGGACCGGTGAGCTGGGTATGGTCGTATTTCAGGGGATACTTCTCCTTTAACTCCTCCACCTGGGCCACCCATTCGGGATGCTCCTTTTCGGGGATCACCTCCAGGAGACGGCGCAGCACTTCCTTTACGTCTCCCACGATGGAGGCATCCACCACCACGTTTTTGTTGATCTCCGCATCGTCGATATCGATCTGCAAAATTTTGGCATTTCTGGCAAAAGTCTTGGTGTTGCCCGTCACCCGGTCGCTGAAGCGGGCTCCCAGCACGATCAGAAGATCACACTGGGTTACCCCCAGGTTGGAGGCCTTGGTGCCGTGCATGCCCAGCATGCCGGTGTACAGAGGATCCTCCCCGGAGAACACGCCCTTGCCCATCAGGCTGTCACAGACCGGCGCCTGAATCCGGTGGGCCAGTTCGGTGACTTCCTTAGACGCCCCGGAGATCACACTGCCGCCGCCCACGAAGATAAAGGGCCTCTGGGCTTCATTGATCATCCGGATGGCGGTATCCATGTCGGCCTTGCGGATCTCGCTGGTCTCCCGGTTGACGGTGGCGGGGCGTCTGGGCTCGTACTCATACTTACCCGCCGTCACATCCTTGGTCACATCCACCAGCACCGGTCCCGGACGGCCGCTCTTGGCGATGTAGAAGGCCTTGCGCATGGTGTCCGCCAGCTGGGAGATGTCCTTGACGATATAGCTGTGCTTGGTGATGGGCATGACGATGCCCGCGATGTCCACCTCCTGGAAGGAGTCCCTCCCCAGAAGGGGACGGCCCACGTTGGCGGTGATGGCCACCAGGGGAACGGAGTCCATGTATGCGGTGGCGATTCCGGTCACCAGGTTGGTGGCGCCGGGACCGGAGGTAGCCATGCAGACACCCACCTTTCCGGTGGCTCTGGCATAGCCGTCCGCCGCGTGGGACGCTCCCTGCTCATGGGATGTGAGGATGTGGGTAATCTGATGCCGGTATTCATAGAGAGCGTCATACACGTTTAAGATGGCTCCTCCCGGATATCCGAACACCGTATCCACGCCCTGTTCCTTCAGGCATTCCACAATAATTTCTGCCCCTGTAAGCTCCATGTCCTCTCCTCCTTACTTCTCTCCCGGTACTTCCAGGATGGCTCCCCGGTTTCCGGAGGTCACCATGGCCGCATATCTGGCCAGATAGCCGGTGGTCACCTGAGGCTTCCTGGGCTTCCATTCCGCCTTCCTGCGGGCCATCTCCTCATCGGATACTTTCACTTCCAGCTTCAGTTCCGGAATGTTAATACTGATCAGATCCCCCTCCTGCACCAGGGCAATGGGGCCTCCCACCGCCGCTTCCGGAGAAACGTGGCCGATGGAAGCTCCTCTGGAGGCTCCGCTGAACCTGCCGTCCGTGATCAAAGCCACGGAGGAGCCCAGTCCCATGCCGGCAATGGCCGAGGTGGGATTTAACATCTCTCTCATGCCGGGACCTCCCTTGGGTCCCTCATAGCGGATCACCACCACGTCCCCGGGATGGATCTCTCCGCCCTTGATGGCCGCAATGGCATCCTCCTCACATTCAAACACCCGGGCAGGACCTTCGTGGACCATCATCTCCTCCACCACGGCGGAGCGCTTTACCACGCCACCGTCGGGAGCCAGATTTCCCTTTAACACGGCTAAACCGCCGGTCTGGCTGTAGGGATTGTCGATGGGACGGATCACTTCCGGATTCAGGTTTTCATGGCCCTGGATGGCTTCCCCCAGGGTCTTTCCGGTGCAGGTCAGACAGTCGGTGTTTAA
Organism: uncultured Blautia sp.; assembly: GCA_964550245.1. Lineage (GTDB taxonomy): Bacteria > Bacillota > Clostridia > Lachnospirales > Lachnospiraceae > Blautia_A. The sequence continues at coordinate 13,551 of CAZJYM010000043.1, forward strand.
GAGTCCCTTTTTATTGAGCTCTCCCATCACCGCATACACGCCTCCGGCTTCGTTTAAGTCCTCCATGTAGGTAGGACCGGCCGGTGCCAGATGGCAGAGGTTGGGTGTTCTGGCGCTGATCTCATTGGCAAAGCTGATATCAAAGTCCATGCCGATCTCATGGGCGATGGCCGGCAGATGGAGCATGCTGTTGGTGGAGCAGCCCAGAGCCATGTCCACAGTCAGGGCATTGATGATGGAATCCTCGGTGATGATGTCCCGGGGACAGATGTTCTTCCTGTAGAGCTCCATCACCTGCATGCCGGCCTGCTTGGCCAGACGGATTCTCTGGGAATACACGGCGGGAATGGTGCCGTTTCCGGAAAGGCCCATGCCTAAGGCTTCCGTCAGGCAGTTCATGCTGTTGGCCGTATACATGCCGGAGCAGGAACCGCAGGTGGGACAGGTTCTGTTCTCACACTCGGTGAGCTCTTCCTCGGTGATCTTTCCCGCAGCATAGGCTCCTACCGCCTCAAACATGCTGGAGAGGCTGGTCTTATGTCCGTTGATGTGGCCGGCCAGCATGGGACCGCCGCTTACAAAGATGGTGGGCACGTTGATTCTGGCCGCCGCCATCAAGAGGCCGGGCACGTTCTTGTCGCAGTTGGGAACCATCACCAGGGCGTCAAACTGATGGGCAATGGCCATGGCCTCCGTGGAGTCCGCGATCAGATCCCGGGTGACCAGGGAGTATTTCATCCCGATATGTCCCATGGCAATGCCGTCGCAGACGGCAATGGCGGGAAACACCACCGGGGTTCCCCCCGCCATGGCTACACCCACCTTGACGGCTTCCACAATCTTATCCAGGTTCATATGACCCGGTACAATCTCATTATAGGAACTGACGATTCCAACCAGGGGCCGCTCCATCTCTTCGGGAGTCATGCCCAGGGCATTGAACAGGGACCGGTGGGGAGCCTGCTGGGAACCCTTCTTTACCGCATCGCTTTTCATCTGTCTTTTCTCCTATTCCTTCCTATTATAATACGTTATCAGCAATCAGATCACCCATGCGCTTCGTTCCCACCTGGGTGCATCCCGGGGACATGATGTCCACTGTCCGGTATCCTTCCTTTAACACTTCCGATACCGCGGCTTCCACCGCATCCGCTTCCCGATCCAGATCCAGGGAATACCGAAGCATCATGGCCGCGGAGAGGATGGTGGCAATGGGATTGGCCTTGTCCTGTCCCGCGATGTCCGGTGCGGAGCCGTGGCTGGGCTCATAGAGACCAAACTTCGTTTCATTTAAGCTGGCGGAGGAGAGCATGCCGATGGAGCCGGTAATCATGCTGGCCTCATCCGAGAGAATGTCCCCAAACATGTTTTCGGTGAGGATCACGTCAAACTGGCCGGGATTGCGCACCAGCTGCATGGCGCAGTTGTCCACCAGCATGTGCTCCAGGGTTACTTCCGGATAATCCTTCGCCACCTCTTCCACCACCGATCTCCAGAGCCTGGAGGAATCCAGCACGTTGGCCTTGTCCACGCTGCACACCTTTTTGGAGCGCTTCATGGCAATATCAAAGGCCTTGACCGCAATACGGCGGATCTCCTCCTCGCTGTAGACCAGGGTGTCAATGGCGGTGCGGACTCCGTTTTCCACCACCGTCTTTCTCTCACCGAAGTACAGGCCTCCGGTTAACTCCCGGACAATGATCATGTCAAAGCCGTCCCCGATTACCTCTTCCTTTAGGGGACAGGCCTCCTTTAACTCCTGATAGAGGTAGGCAGGCCGCAGGTTGGCAAAGAGGTTTAAGGCCTTGCGGATGCCTAAAAGTCCCGCCTCCGGTCTTCTGGAGGGCTCCAGTTTGTACCAGGGGGAGGTTCTGGCATCCCCGCCGATGGATCCCATGAGAACTGCGCTGCTTTCTTTGGCCGTGGCAATGGCCTCATCCGTCAGAGGCACTCCGCAGGCGTCGATGGAGGCTCCTCCCAGCAGAACCTGGGAATATTCAAAACTGTGTCCGTACCGGTCGCATACCCGGTCCAGCACTTTTTTCGCTTCCTGAACAATTTCCGGTCCGATTCCGTCTCCCGGAATCAAAGCAATCTTAAAATCCATAATGATCTTTCCTCTCCCCGCCTCAAAAAGGGCGGATTTTCGCCGTTTTCCTTCCCGTTTCGCACGGCTGAATCTTCAAAAGGTGATTACGGATTGTTCCGCTGCTTCGCAGCTCCCACAATCCTGCCCAACATTCGGA
>CAZJYM010000044.1:0-15736 GCA_964550245.1 uncultured Blautia sp.
ACATGTCTTATCCTCCAAGTCTGTGATGTTTCAATTCAATCCGGGGGATCCCGGCATTCGCTTTCCTTAGAACTTGCAAGAGGGCCTTTTTCTGTGCTATGATGATGAAGCGTAATAAAGGCTCTTTTGACACCTCATCCTATCATACCATATTTCCGGGGAAAAGTATTTATCAAATCGTGGAGAAATTTTACATTTTGGCAGGATGAGGCAGATAACCGGAAACAGGAAGGAAACGTATGACAAGGGAGGAAGCCTGTGCCGTTCTGGGGGTAAGCCCTGGAAGCACACCGGAGGAAATCAAAAAGAGATACCGGATGCTGATGCATCAGGTGCATCCGGATTCGGGGGCAATGGTGTTATCCTATCCCCGGGAGGCCCATGAGATCAATGCGGCCTATTCCTTTCTCAAAAAGGAGGAAGCGGAGGCAGGGGAGAGAAAGCCTTCCGGAGGCATGAAGTGGTGTGCTCCCGAAAATGCCCTCGCCTGGACACAGCGGGAGATCTATCAGTATGCCTACGGCACGGGCGGAGCCGTGATCGGAAACTTTCCCATCGCCAGAGGGAAATACCTCTGGACCAGGGAGGAGGAGTTTCCCCTCTTTCTCCTCAGCATCCTGCGCTGCAGCACCCGCCTGCTGGAGGAGATTGACTGCGGAATCAAAACCTTTCGATCCCGGGTTCAGGCGGAACTTTCCTACCTGTTGGCCCAGCAGTTTACAGCCGGAAGAGACCTGCTTGAGGAACTGGTCCGGGAGGAGCCCAAAAAAGAGAAGGGATTTGTCGTCTACCACATTCCGGCCATGGTGGAATTTACCCCCGGGATCACCCGGCTGGAGACCGGCATTCCCCTCTATCCCCTGCGGATCAAAAGCCACAGGCTGTTTTTGAAGGATCAGAAAGGCCGGGAGACAGGGTATCTCTCCTTCCCGGATGACCGGTTCTACTATGCGGTGATCCCTCTTTTCGAACAGAAGGCAGCCCAGGTGAAGATCCGTACGGCAGAAAAGCCCTCCCCTGCTGCCTCCTGTCAGAAGCTGCACCTGTGGCTGCGGATGGGGGAAATTGCCGGAACTCCTGTGGATCTGAATAAGAAAATTGAGTCCCTGTTAAGAGAATACAGATCCTCCTTCAGATAAAAGACCTTCCCCCGCCGGGGAAGGTCTTTTATTGAATAAGGCGGATTTCTGGCATAGATAGTCGGATGTGACAGATATTTAAACCCGGGTATGGGATAGAGTACAGGAAGAAAAGAAATCAGCCGAAGGTATATTTTACTTGGGAGGGAAGAATCCATGGGAAAAAGTCTTGCAGGAAAAACAGCCATTGTCACCGGATCGGGCCAGGGAGTGGGACGGGGCATTGCCCTGGGCCTGGCCAGAGAAGGGTGTAAGGTGATTACCAACAACAGGAAGCCGGGAGGTTCTGCGGATTATCATCTGCAGGACATGCCCGAGGAGGAAAGGAAGAAAGTGCTCTCTCTTCGGGGAGATGCCGAGTCCACCGCAGAACTGATCAGGAGTGAGGGCGGAGAGGCCGTTCCCTTCTACGGGGATGTGTGTTCTCATGAGACGGCCCGGGAGATGGTGGAGTTTGCGGTAAAGACTTATGGAAGACTGGACATTCTGGTAAACAACGCCGCCGGTCTGGGACAGGGCACCATCCTCACCACCACCGAGCCCGAATTTGACTACATGACCATCGCCAAGATGAAAGGGGCCTACAACACCATGCACTTTGCGGCTCCGATCATGGCGGAACAGGGGTTTGGCCGGATTATCAACTGTGCCTCCAGCGCCTGGATCGGGGTTCCCAACCTGTGCGCCTACTCGGCTGGCAATGCGGGAGTGGTGGGACTGACCAAGGCAGCCGCTCTGGAGCTTGCTCCTCTGGGCATCACGGTGAATGCCTACTGTCCCGAGGCCAGTTCCCCCGGACATGTGGCGGAATTTAACCGGATGGTGCGCACCATGGGGGAGCGCCTTGGACAAAATCTTACCATGAGCGGGGAAAGGCAGGCGGAAGTGGAAGCGGATCACGGCCCGGCAGAAAACCTGGGGCCCTTTATCGCCTATCTCTGTACAGAGGATGCAGGCTGGATCAACGGGGTGGTGTTTGACCTGAAGGCTTCCGGAAAGATGGCCTTCTACTCCGATCCGGTGCGGGTGAGAGAGATCTCCAAAACGGAGGGCATGTGGACCGTGGAGGAATTAAAAGAGGCGGTTCCGAAGGATCTGCTCTTTGACCGTCCGGGAAAGAACGCATGAAGGGATACAAAAAGTCCACCCTGATCGCCATGGCCTGCGGAGCGCTTACCCTGCTTTTGGGAGTGACGGCAGCTGTCTTCCCCCGGGAAAGTGTCTGTTCCCTGGTGGTGACCGTGACGGTTCTTGTGAATGCTCTTCTTCACTTTGAGAGTTACGTCTCCACCCTGCGGCTGGAAAACCGTGCCATGCCCAATGTACTGGCCATGGCCATCACGGAGACCGTGCTGCTGGTTTTCTTTCTGGTGTGCATCCAATCTCAGGGCTGGCCGGAGTTTGAGATCCTGTTTTGTGCCTATCTGGTATTTAACGCCACCTCCCTCATGGTGATCCCCTCCACCATGGCCAGGAACTTTGGCATCTCTGCTCTGGTGATGGCGGTGCTTCTCTTTATGCTGGGAAGAACCTTTACGAGAAATGCCGGGGTGCTTACCGGTTTGAACCTGGTGTTAAACGGAGGGGAGAGAATTCTGATGTCAGTAAAGGAAGGAAAAAGAAAGACCTGACTTTAAAATTGAGAATCTGGTAACCTTATGGAGATTCATAATCCCCTGCTTTTCTTTGGAAAAGCAGGGGATTTTTTTGCTTTTTTGAAGGTCAGGTCATTTGCGGAGGTTTTCGGTTTTGTACTGCCCCGGCGTAGTGCCGGTCAGCTTGTGAAAGCTCTTGATAAAGTGTGCGTAATCACGAAACCCGCATTCATAACAGGCGTCCGTGACAGAGACGCCGGCATTCAGCAGCGTCTGCGCGTAGTTGATCCGCATACTGATCACATAGTTCCAAAGCGAGATTCCCATCAGATCCTTAAAGGTATGGCAAAGCCTGGAACGGCTGATATTGCAGGCATCTGCAATATTTTGCAGAGTAATGTCCCGGGTGAAATTTTCGTTGATGAAAGCCAGCGCATCCCGAACCACACTGGGGAAGAGACTGCTGGGCTGTTCGTAATTATCAACCGTGGGGGCAGCCCCGGCCAGGAGAATGAGGAGGCTTAAGGTGGAGCGGATGCGGATGTCGTCCCCGAAATTCTTCTCATTTTGCCACTGGATGGAGCGGTCTACCAGGTATTCGTACAGCCGTGCCTGCTCGGCATTCAACTGGCGGGGCCTGGACTGGCCGAAGAAGCGGAACAGGTCAGTCTGTTCCGTGCACAGTTCCATGAGAAAGGTATCTTCGATCAGGACCGGAAACCGCTCGTATTCAGTGCCGTCCAGCGATAAGAATCCGTGAAGCGTATTGGAGCGGATCATGGATACGTCCCCGGGCCGCATGTGGTACCTGGTGTTTCCGATCTGAAAGTCCACGTTTCCGCATTTGACCAGATTGATCTCATATGCGTTGGGATGGATATGGAACTGCTGCTGAGGCCCGTCGCTGCGGGAATGGAAAAATGCAAATCCTTCGATCCGCTCTGTCACCACCACTTTCGGTGTTTCCAATTTTTATCGTCCCCTTCTGCCCCGAAAAGTATCGGAATGTGCTGTTTCTTCCATAATATATGTGGTCACCTCATGTAAAGGCAGGAGATGAGAAAACATCCGGAAAAATACAGCAAGATACGACATAAATATAACACGATTGTCTCTATTAGGGAAGCAGAAAAGTGATAGAATGGAGTAAGATGTTGATTATGTATATAATTTCACCCCAATTCCCACGCCAGAGAAGCACTTTGCTCATAAACACCCGCTGATATATCGGAAACTGTCGTTGATTTGTACGAATCACGCTTATTATTCCCACGGGTTGAAGGAAAATCTATGAAAAACGCCTGATGGAAGGAAATGGCGCTGCAACTGCATTTCCTGACACAATCCAACCGCTGAAAGGGTAAATTTTCCATGACACTGACAGAAGAGGACCGTCTCTGGGTAACGGAGACACTGGACAGGATAGAGAAAAAGATGAAGCCCGTCACGGAGCGCACCGGGGAGAAGATCCCCTACACCACCGTGGACGGGGTGTTTGACGACCGCTCCGGAAATGATCAGATCGGCTGGTGGACCAACGGATTCTGGGGCGGGATCATGTGGCAGCTGTATTCCCTGACCGGAGAGGAACTTTACAGGGAGAAGGCGGAAAAGCTGGAAGAGAAGCTGGATGCCGTGCTCATGAGTTCTTCCGGTCTGGATCACGACAACGGATTTCGGTGGCTGCCCACTGCGGTAGCCGATTATCGGGTTACCGGCAATCCTCAATCCTTTAACCGGGGGATCCTGGCAGCAAACAACCTGGCCGGACGTTTTAACCTGGCCGGCCATTTCATCCGGGCCTGGAACGACTGGAACGAAGATGATCACAGAGGCTGGGCCATCATCGACTGCATGATGAACCTGCCCCTTCTCTACTGGGCCAGCGAGGAGACGAAGGATCCCCGCTTCCGTCAGATCGCCCAGGCTCACGCGGACAGAGCCATGGAGTGTTTCGTCCGCGGGGACGGCTCCTGCAATCACATCGTCTCCTTTGATCCCTTTACGGGAGAGATGCTGGAGACATACGGAGGACAGGGGTACGGGACCGGTTCCTCCTGGACCAGGGGCCAGAGCTGGGGCCTGTACGGTTTTGCGCTGAGTTACCTGCACACGAAGGAGCAGCGCTATCTGGACACTTCCAGACGGATTGCCCACTACTTTCTGGCCAACATTCCCGAAAGCGGCTTGATTCCGGTGGATTTCCGCCAGCCAGAAGACTGCACATGGGAAGATTCCACGGCGGCCGTCATCGCATCCTGCGGTCTCATCGAGCTGGCAAAAGCCACAACCGGCAGGGACTCTCAGGTTTATCTGAAGGGGGCGATTGGGATGCTGCGGGCCCTGACGGAGAAACGATGCAACTGGAGTGCCGAAAGTGACGGAATCCTGGAGAAATGCACGGCGGCCTATCACGATGCGGACCATGAGTTTTCCATCATCTACGGGGATTACTATCTCATTGAGGCCCTGATGAAGCTGGCGGAAAAGGAACTGTTTATCTGGTAATAGCGGCTGCGGCCGTTGTTATAATAAAAAGAAAGAGAGGAAATGAAATGAAGAAAAGAAAACTGGCAGCCATTCTGGCGGCCGTGATGACCATCGCCATGGCAGGACAGACCGTGTCTGCAACGGTTCTCTCCGCTGAGGAAGCGGGAGAGGCCTCCGGCGAGGAAGTGACCTTGAGAGTTTCCCTCTGGGACTACTCCAACACCGAGTACTACAAAAACATGTTCAATGCCTTCACGGAGAAGTATCCCAACATCACGATTGATGTGGTAGAGTTCTCCGCCGACGAGTATGACAACGTAATCGTTACTCAGCTCAGCGGCAAGCAGGATTTCGACGTTGTGTTCACCAAGGGCACACCGGCTCTTTCCGCTCTGATCTCTCAGGGACACATCTACGCACTGGATGACCTGATTGCCAATGATGCGGACTTTAATGCCGATAACTATGCGGGCCTGGTGGATCAGCTCACCCTGGACGGACACACCTATGCCCTTCCGTTCCGGTATGACAACCAGCTGATTTTCTATAATAAGGATCTGTTTGACGCAGCAGGCGTTGCCTATCCGGAAGACGGCATGAGCATGGCTGACTACCATGAACTGGCAACCACGATGACCAGCGGCGAGGGCAACGACAAGGTATATGGTGCACATGCCCATACCTGGACCTCCTCCATCTACATGTATCCCGACCGGACCGGCGAGTTCAACTACGTGGATCCGACCACCTATGAGACACTGATCCCCTACTATGAGGAGATCCTGGCCATGCAGGAAGAGGGCGTTATCCAGGATTACGGCGCTCTGAAGGCTTCCAACATCCATTACAGCGGCGTGTTCTACAACCAGCAGGCTGCCATGATGCAGATGGGTACCTGGTACATCAACATGCTTCTGGAGAATGTTCCGTCTCCCGAGGAAGATCCGGACAACGGATTTAACTGGGGTGTCTGCTCACTGCCCAACAACATCGGCATGGGCAATGAGAACTCCATCGGCGGTGTGACACCGGTTTCCATCGGGGCTTATGGAAAGCATCCGGCGGAAGCCTGGCAGTTCATCAAGTACATCTGCGGAGAGGAAGGTTCCAAGGTACTGGCCGAGAACGGTATCGTACCCGGGTACAGCTCCCCTGCAGTAGGCGAAATCTTTGATGCGTTCCCGGAGACCTATCCGAACGCTCCCGAAGGCCTGTCCAAATATATCTCCTGCGAGAAGGCACTGGTTGAGCAGCCCATGCATCCCCAGGGCAAGGAGATTACCAACATTTTGGATGAGCAGCACAGCGCGATCATGACCGGCAGTGAAACCATTGAGGATGGTGTACAGGGTATGATCGACAGAGTAAGTGAGGCTATTGGCCAGTAATCCCTGATCGAAACGTCAGACGCTTCAGGCCGCCTGCCGGCGCTTAAATACCGCCGGCAGGCGGCCATATCATTAAAAAGGAGTGATTTTAATGAGTAAGGGCAGCAGTACGGCAGTGGCCACCGGAGGCAAGCGGTCCATGAAGACAAAAAGGATTCTGGTGGCGTATTCCTTTATCCTGCCGAACTTAATCGGATTCTTCATACTTACCTTTCTCCCGATCATATTTTCCCTGGGTCTTTCTCTTTGCGAGTGGAATGCCGGAACGGACATCAAGTTTGTGGGACTGGACAACTTCGTCCAGATGTTCACCAAAGACAAAAGTTTCTGGATTTCTCTGAAAAATACGATCTACTACACGGCAGTGACCGTGCCGGTCACGATGGCACTTGCCCTGTTTCTGGCAATTCTGATGAATAAGCCCATCAAGGGACGTACTTTCTTCCGTTCTGTTCTGTTCTTTCCCTACGTGGCTTCTCTGGTTGCGATCGCCGTGGTGTGGATGGCTCTTTTCAACCCGGACCGTGGCCCCATCAACAGCCTCCTGATGGCCCTGGGTGTTAAGAATCCTCCCCGCTGGGCGGCTTCCCAGGAGTGGGCAATGCCGACGATCATCGGCCTGACTGTCTGGAAAGGCATGGGCTACTACATGATCGTGTATCTGGCGGCTCTGCAGGGTGTATCCCGGGATCTGTATGAGGCCGCCGCTCTGGACGGAGCCAACAAATGGCAGCAGTTCCTGCATGTGACCTGGCCCGGCGTAACGCCCACCACTTTCTATATTCTGATGATGCTTCTGGTTAGCACCTTTAAATCCTATGACATCATGTACGTCACCACACAGGGCGGTCCCGGAGAGGCGACGAAAACGCTGGCCTACCACATCTATAATTCTGCCTTCGTCAATTTAAAGTTCGGCTATGCCAGCGCCATCGCCATGGTGCTGTTCGCTATTGTAATAGTCATTACGCTGCTGCAGTTCAAGTTTGAGAAGAAATTTACCGACAACGTGTAAGGGAGGAGGCGGAAGATATGTCATCGAAAAAAAGAACAATAAACGGTATCAAGAAGGTCTTTTTATATGCCGCTCTGATCTTTATGGCTTTTATCATGCTGGTTCCCTTTGCCTGGATGATTTCCGCTTCCCTGAAGCTGGAAAAGGACGTGTTCTCCTTCCCCATCGTCTGGATCCCGAAAGACCCCCAGTGGCATAACTACGTAGAGATCTGGCAGAAGGTTCCGCTTTTGACCGGCTTTTACAACTCAACCAAGCTGACCGTCTGCGTCACGGTGCTGCAGCTTCTCACATCCAGCTTTGCAGCCTACGCTTTTGCCAAGCTGGAATTCCCCGGCAGGAATACGATCTTCATGATGTACGTCATGACCATCGCCATTCCCTGGCAGGTCTACATGGTTCCCCAGTTCGTGATGATGACCAACTTCGGACTGACCGACAGTCATCTGGGATTGATCCTCATGCATGCCTTCACTGCAACGGGTGTGTTTATGATTCGGCAGTTTTTCATGGGAATTCCCAACGAGCTTCTGGAAGCCGCTCGAATAGACGGCCTCAGCGAGTACGGGATCTGGCTGAAAATCATGCTGCCGCTGTCCAAGCCGGCCATGGCTACTCTTTGCATTACTTCCTTCGTGTTTGAGTGGAATGACTTTATGGGCCCGTTAATCTACCTGGCTACCAACAGCAAGCGTACCATCCAGCTGATGCTGCGTATGTTCAACACCCAGTATTCATCCAATTATGCTCTGATCATGGCGGCCGCCACGGTGGCACTGATCCCGGTGTTTATTCTGTTCGTTTTTCTGCAGAAATACTTTGTGGAAGGCGTTGCTACTTCCGGCATCAAAGGCTGATCCTGCCCGTTTCTTCCTCATGACGGGTCACTTTAAAAAGCCTTTACCCCGTCTGCGTGCGGGCACGCAGCGGGGTAAAGGCTTTTGACGCTGTAATCATCATATTTACATCGCGATTGGTTATGGACTTTTCATTCTGACTGATGCATAATGAAACTGATTTATGGATTCACAGAAAGGAGCAGGTATGAAATATTCGCTGTTTACGGTTGGCGTGCCGGAGATGACTCCCCGGCAGGCTCTGGAGAGGATGAAGGAATACGGATACGACGGGGTGGACTGGAGGGTAACCGCCATTCCCACCGATCCCGCTATTCTGGCAGAGGCGCCTTCCTACTGGCGCAACAATTACTGCACGATTGACATCGACAAAGTGGAGGAGCAGGCGGAGGAGATCCGACAGATGACATCCGAGTACGGTCTGGAGATCAATGCCCTGGCCACCTATCTCAACAGTTCCGATCCCCTGGAAAAGATTGAGAGCTGCATGATTGCGGCCAAAAAGATGGGATGCAGCCGTATCCGGGTTAACGCCCACCGGTATGATCCAAAGGTTGGTTATACGAAACTCTTTGCCCAGGATGTGGAAGGGTTTGGCCATATCGAGGATCTGGCCCGCAAACATGGTGTCAAGGCTGACTTTGAGATGCACATGGGACTCATTACCCCCTCGGCCAGTTCAGCCAGAAGGCTGGCCTCCTTCTTTGATCCCCGTTACATCGGTGTGATCTATGATACCGGCAACGTGATCTATGAGGGCTTTGAGGAGTATCAGTTGGCCCTGGAGATCCTGGGGCCCTACCTGGATCTGGTTCACATCAAAAATGCCAGGTGGGTCAAAAAGAACGTGGACGGGGCAGAGAAGTATGTCCCCGACTGGGCACCCTTCACAGACGGGTATGCGGACTTCGTGCGCTGCTTTAAGGCATTAAAGTCTGTGGGATACGACGGATATGTGACCTTTGAGGACTTTTCCAACGCGGAGAGCTCCGATGAGAAGCTGAAAACCGACATCGCCTGCATCCGCAGCGTGGTGGAATCCCTGTAAGGGCGGTGGAGGCAGGAATGATCAGAACCTTTTGTACCAACGGGATACGTTCCGTTACGGAGCTGAGTGGAAGTCTGTGGTCATTTTCACCCTGTTCCGGTGAGTTTGCCGGCAGGGTTTATCCGGTTGCCGTGCCCTGCTGCTGGGAGAGTCTGCCGGATTTCGGGGCCTACCGCGGGGTGGGCGTCTTTACAAAAAAGTTTTCGGCTTCCGGCAACATCCGCCTGGTGTTTAAGGGTGTGAGCCATACGGCCACCGTCTACGTGGACGGAGAAAAGGTGGGAAGCCATTACAATGCCTACACACCCTTCTCCTGCCTGGTTCCGGACCTGGAGGAGGGGATTCACACCCTGGAGGTGTATGCGGACAACTCCTTCAGCGAGGAGAGTGCCCTCCATATCCCCAACGACTACATGTCCTACGGGGGCATCAGCCGGGGTGTAGTTTTGGAGCAGCTGAAGGATTCCTTTATCGATTCCATCCATGCCGTCCCCGTAAGGACAAAAGAAGGCTGGAAGGTGAAGACCTCCGTCCGGATCTGTGCCCTGGCGGATAAGACCTGCCGGCTGAAGGTAAGCCTGGAAAACGGTGAATCCTTTACGGAGGAGCTGGATCTGAGGGCCGGAGAAGAGACGGTGGTGGAGAGGGAACTAAAAGCGGGAGATGTGACCGAATGGACTTTGGAATCCCCCGTACTCTACGGGATCTGCGCCGTTCTTTCGGATGAAACCGGGGAATACGATGATCTGAGAGACCGGCTGGGGTTCCGGGAGATCACCGTTTCGGGAAAAGACATCCTTTTAAACGGCCGGAAGCTGCGGATCAAGGGCTTTTGCCGTCATGAGGACCATCCCCAGTTTTGCTGTGCCCTTCCCTTTGCCGCCATGGAGCAGGATCTGCAGCTTTTAAAGGATCTGGGAGCCAATGCGGTGCGTACCTCCCACTATCCCAATGATGAGTTATTCCTGGATCTGTGCGATGAACAGGGGATCCTGGTGTGGGAGGAAAACCATGCCCGGGGTTTAAGCCTGGAAAACATGCAAAATCCCCACTTTGAGCCCCAGGCGGAGGCGTGTATCCGGGAGATGATCACTGCCCACATCAATCACCCCTCCATCATCATCTGGGGAATCTTAAACGAGTGTGCCAGCGATACGGAGTATGCTTTTACCCACTGTTACCAGAAGCAGTATGACCTGATCCGGCAGCTGGATGATTCCCGGCCCAGATCTTCGGCCAGCTGCAGGTTTAAGACGGATCTGTGTCTGGGCCTTCCGGAGATTGTATCCTACAACATTTATCCCGAGTGGTATGTGAATCAGGAGGCTGCATCTTATCTAAGCGATCTCTACGACTGGGTGCAGAACGAAAGCGCCGGAGCCGGCAAACCCTTCCTGGTGACGGAGACCGGAGCCGGGGCCATCTATGGATACCGGACACCTGTAAAGAGCAAGTGGTCGGAGGAGTACCAGGCGCAGGCTCTCCGGGATCAGATCACCGCCATCCTTAACCAGGAAGGCTGCAGCGGTGTCTTCATCTGGCAGCTCTTTGACGTGCGGGTAAGTTCCGAGTGGTTTTCCGGACGTCCCCGCACCATGAACAACAAGGGCGTGCTGGATGAGTACCGGCGCAGGAAGCTCTCATACGATGTGGTAAAGGAGCTGTTTCATGCGTACCCGGATTACCGGGAGAAAGTTTAAAGCAGAAAGGAAGGCCAAAAGCCATGGAGAAAAAGGTTCGCTACGGAATCGTGGGCGTGGGGGTTCAGGGAGGGACATACGCCGGGTTCTTAAGCGGTACAAAGATGCACTTCAGTACACTGGGAGCGCTCTGCGATACTGATCCGCAAAAGGAAGCCGTGTGCCGGGAAAAGTATCCCCGGATCCCCTTTTACAGAGACTGGAAGGAGATGGTTCTCTCCGACGATGTGGATGCGGTGATCACCACGGTGCCCCATTACCTGCACCCGGAGATTGCCATTTACTGTCTGGAGCACGGCCGGAATGTGCTGGTGGAAAAACCTGCGGGGGTGTATGCCAAAGCCGTGCGGGAGATGAATGAGTGCGCCGCTGCTCACCCGGAAGTATCTTTTGGAATCATGTTCAATCAGAGGACCAACTCCCTCTACCAGAAGATCCGTCAGATCGTCTCCTCCGGAGAACTGGGGGAAATGCGCCGCACCAGCTGGATCATCAACTCCTGGTGGCGTCCCGACAGCTACTACAGGCAGAGCGCCTGGCGTGCCACCTGGGGAGGAGAAGGGGGCGGCGTACTGGTAAACCAGGCTCCGCACCAGCTGGATCTCTGGCAGTGGATCTGCGGCATTCCCTGCAAAGTCTACGCCAAGTGCCTGTTCGGCTCTCACCGGGACATCGTGGTGGAAAACGACGTGACAGCCTTAACAGAATACCCCAATGGAGCCACCGGTACCTTCATCACCTGTACCCATGATCCCATCGGCACCGACCGGCTGGAGATCGACCTGGACAAGGGCAAGATCGTGGTGGAGGGCAGCTCTAAAGCCACCGTTACCCGTCTCACCAGGTCGGAGGAGGAGATGAATGCCACCCTGAGCATGCAGGAAGTCTCCCGGCTGATTCAGGACAATGCGGCCGGATCCGGACTCTTCACGGAAGAGACCATCGAGGGCGACGGGGTATGGGGGCAGCAGCACATCACCGTCATGGAGAACTTCTCCCGGCACATTCTTTTGGGAGAACCTCTTCTGGCTCCGGGATCCGACGGCATCAACGGGGTGAACCTGGCCAATGCCATCCTGCTCTCCAGCTGGCTGGGCAGGGAGGTGGACAATCCTGTGGATGAGGATCTCTACCTTTCGGAGCTCAACAAAAGGATTGCAGAGGAAGGGAAATTCCCAACAAGATAAGAATCAGGACTCCCGGACCTGCGTCCGGGAGTCCTTTTAGTGTCAGCGCTTTAACCAGCCCAGCATGCACAGGATATCAAGGCTATGTCTGTACTTTTCTTCCAGACTGATGCCCAGGATCTTTTCGCAGCTTTTCAGGATCTCATCAAAGTAGACGAACTGATACGTATCGACAGCCAGGAAAAAACACCCGTACCTGCGGATGGATTCCACGATCTGATCAGCCCTGTATCTGTATTCCAGCCTTGATTCCAGGAGAAGGACCAGCACGACGGCAGCGGTGCAGATGGTAAAATATGCCCCCTTAAAGTCTTTCTGCTCATCCGATTTCACACTGCCCAGTTCCCTGACGCAATAATTCCCGTGTTTTTCCGTGTCACGGACTGTCTTAATCCCCTGTTCCAGAGACGGCTCGCGATCTGTAACCCACTTCAGAAGAGCCGGAAGACCCTGCGCATAATAGTCCATGAAGCTGTAGATGTCATCCAGCGTAAAGCTGCCAAAATCTTCAAAAAGCTCATCCCTGTGGGCACAGGCATTTTCGACGGTTCCGGAAAAGAGAATGCGGCCCATGACCAGGAAGCAAAAGATGCGCTCAGCTTTGCTGCTGTTCACCGTATGGCCCGGGGCATGGAATTTCCAGAAGTAATCAATTTCCAGTTCCCGGTATAACTGCTTGAAGACGGCGTATCCCACGTTTTTCAGGACCGTGCCCTCCCCGATTTTTTCACGTCTGTCCAGGGTAAGCCTGATCCTGGAAGCGCTTTCCAGAGCCTCTTTTTGGTTGATCTCCTCGATCTCCTTCTCAAAGTGGGCGATGGGATCCGGGTACTGTTTCTTCAGGTCTTTCAGGTATCCCAGCCTTTTGATGATTCTTTTGCCTCCCACGTTTGTATTCTCATCATAGTAGGAAGTCTCGATGGAGAGATAAACGCCGTCGGCCCGGTAGGTCTTTTTCAGATGCATGTTTTTTCCTTTCTGTGTTGGTAAAATCGTGACGCGGATGCCCATTATAACATACCTTTCCCAGCTTGAAAAGCCCACAAAAAATCTGCTTGATTTTGTCCCCCCGGGGGTCTATCATCAGATGGAGGAAAAATGGGGATGGGAGGACTTATGCCGGAGGAAATCAGGATTCAAAATTTCAGCCTGGAGCAGATCTGCCGGTCCGGTCAGTGCTTTCGGATGCGGGATCTGGGAGAAGGCTGCTTTTCCCTGACTGCGGGAGATAAGTTTCTCCGGGCAGTTCAAAACGGTGACCGGGTGACCTTTTACTGTTCCCCAAAGGAGTTTTCAGGCTTCTGGGAGGACTACTTTGATCTTGGAAGCGATTACGGGGAGTGGATTTCCGGGATTGATCCGGGGGATCCCTACCTTACCCGGGCAGCAAGGGAGGCCTGCGGTGTGCGGATCCTCCGGCAGGATCTCTGGGAGATGCTGGTGACTTTTTTGATTTCCCAGCGCAACAACATCCCCCGCATCACCAGAAGCATTGAACTGCTCTGTAAAACCTACGGAGAGCAATGCCAAAGCGACGATGGAACCCTGTATTACAGTTTTCCTCCTCCGGAAGCCCTGGCAGGGCTTCCGGAGGAGGAATTAAAGAAATGTAATCTTGGCTACCGGAGTAAATACGTGGTGAGAACCGCCAGGCAGGCGGTTTCCGGGCAGATCAATCTGAAGGCGGTAAAGCAGATGCCTTACAAGGAGGCCCGGGAGGAACTTCTGAAATGCTTCGGGGTGGGAGAGAAGGTGGCGGACTGTGTCTGCCTCTTTGGTCTTCATCACCTGGAGGCCTTCCCGGTGGATACCCATATCCGGCAGGCATTGGAATCCCACTACCCGGAAGGGTTTCCAAAGGAAAGGTACCGGGAATGCCTGGGCGTGATGCAGCAGTACATCTTTTATCATGAACTTCACGGGAAAGACATTTAAGAGAGGGCGGGAGAGGAAATGGAACTGTTTTTGGGACGACCACAAAATACAGAAGGCAGACAGCCCAGGGAGATTGCAGTCTATGATCTTCTGGACAGTCTGGGAATTGAATACTGGAGGACGGATCACGAACATGCTGACAACATGGAGGCCTGCAATGAGATCGACCGGATCCTGGATGTGGTGATCTGCAAGAACCTGTTTTTGTGCAACAGGCAGCAGACCAGGTTTTACCTTCTCATGATGCCCGGGGACAAGCCCTTCCGCACCCGGGAGCTCTCCGCACAGATCGGCAGCGCCAGGCTTTCCTTCGCTTCCGAGGAACACATGGTGAGACTGCTGGATCTCTATCCCGGCAGCGTGAGCATCATGGGGCTGATGAATGACCATGAAAACCAGGTGCAGCTGCTGGTGGACGAGGACGTGAAAAAGGACGAATTCCTGGGGTGTCATCCCTGTGTGAACACCTCCAGCCTGAAGATGAGAACCCGGGATGTGTTTGAGCGGTTCCTTCCGGCCGTGCACCATGAAGCCTGTATGGTGCATCTGACGGGAGAGTGAGAAGGGAGAGAGGAATGGTATGAATGTTCCAAAGGAGATGCGGCCCGCCTACGATCAGATTTCAGCCCTGCTGATTGGATTTTGCAGGAAGTATTTAAATGACGAGTATGAGGCCATGCTCCTGCATGCCCTGGAGAAGCTGTGCCGCAAGAGGCCTTCTCCATTAAAAAGCGGCAAATCTTCCACCTGGGCGGCCGGGATCACCTGGGCCGTGGGGAGCAACAACTTTCTTTTTGACAAATCCCAGCTCATCCATATGTCGGGGAAGGAAGTGGCGGCGGCTTACGGCGTGGCCCCTTCCACGGCAGCCAACAAGGCCTCGGACATTCGAAAAATGCTGAAGATCAGCTACTTTGATCCGGAGTGGAGCCTTGATTGCGTGTATGGGAGCAGCGATGTCCTGGATGAATTTGGTGACTTCATGGAAGAACTTCTCCTGGAAGAGAAGTTTTTGCAGGAGATGCAAAAAGCGCAGAAGAAGAAAGATCAGTGACAAAAACAAAACAGGGCCTTTGCCGTCTGGGCGCAGGTCCTTTTTCACTGCCCCGGGGAGGGATTATTATGATTACAGCGTCAAAAGCCTTGCCCCACGGTGTGCTTGCATGCCAGTGGGGGCAAGGCTTATTGACGCGCCCCAACATGAGGAAGAAGTGGGGTAGGGGCCCCATGGATTCCGAATGTTGGGCAGGATTGTGGAAGCTGCGAAGCAGCGGAACAATCCGTAATCCTTTTTGACGCCCCAATCATTATTATGGCAAAAATCAGGAAGACAGAGGATAACATCGTGCCGATTCCGCCAAATGTAAGTGTAGCCAACGGGT
>CAZJYM010000045.1:0-10390 GCA_964550245.1 uncultured Blautia sp.
CAATTCTTCCCTCTGGGGGCATTTCTGTGTCTTTACAAACCTTTCCGGAAATGTTATATTAGTAGCCATGAAAACACTGCTCTCAATTCTAAAACCCTTATCGTTTCTTCCGGCAATTCTCATGATGTATTTGATCACCCTGTTTTCATCCCAGACCGGGGAGGAGTCCGGGAATTTAAGCTACGAGATCAGCTATGAGATTGTGGAGACCGAAAATGAAATACTGGACCTGGGCTTAAGCAACCAGCAGGTGGCATACAAGGCGGACGGCATCCACTACTACGTGCGCAAGGCCGCCCATGTGACGGAATATCTTCTTCTGGCCGTCACTGTCTCCTTTCCCCTGTACGTGTACGGAGTGCGGGGACTGCCCCTCATTCTCCTGGCAGGCGTGATCTGCGTGGGTTTTGCAGGGGTGGATGAATACCACCAGTCCTTTGTGGCGGGCAGAGGTCCCGCACTGAAAGATGTTTTGATTGACAGTTCCGGGGTGATCCTGGGGATCCTGCTGGTGCAGGCCTTCTGCTGGGCCTCCCTGCACAATCCGGACCAGAAAAGAAGACGGATAAAAAGCGAGACATAAAAAAACTGCCGCGAGATGGTTCTTGCCATCTCGCGGCTTTTCTTTTATCTGGAATCTTCGATCACACCGCCCCCAACCACCGAGTCCCCCTCATATAAAACCACCGCCTGTCCCCGGGTGATGGCCCTCTGGGGTTCCTCAAAGCGCAGGTGCAGCTTTCCGTCCGGGCTTTGCCAGGCCAGGGCCGGCTGTTCCGGGTGGCGGTAGCGGATTTTTGCCCTGACCGGCATAGGTTCCGGAATCGATTCCCGGGAGATCAGGTTTACATCCCCGGCGGTAAGTTCCCTCTGGAAAAGTTCCTCCCGGCTTCCCAGAACCACCTGGTTGGTCTCCGGGCGGATCTCCCGCACGTAGAGCCGGTCTCCGGCGGGGATCCCCAGGCCTCTTCTCTGTCCCACCGTGTAGTGAATGACTCCTTTGTGCCGGCCCAGCACCTTCCCCTCTCCGTCCACGAAGTCCCCTTCCTGGGAGGGAAAGCCCCGGTATTCCTCGATAAAGGAGGCATAATCCCCGTCGGGGACAAAACAGATATCCTGGCTGTCGTGTTTTCCGGCATTGACAAAGCCCTGCTCTTGGGCGATTTCTCTCACCTGGGGCTTGGTAAGCTCCCCCAGAGGCAGATAGAGATGGGAGAGCTGCTCCTGGGTCAGGGTGTAGAGCACGTAGCTCTGATCCTTGGTCTCATCCAGGGCCTTCTTTAAAAAGTACCGGCCCGTGTCCGGATCGTATCCGGTCCTGGCATAGTGACCCGTAACCATACAGTCCCGCTGCAGTTCCTGCATCCTGCGAAACAGCAGTTCAAACTTCAGGTAACGGTTGCAGTCAATGCAGGGGTTGGGAGTCCAGCCCCTTTCATAAGCCTTTACAAAGGGTTCCATCACCCGCTCCCGAAAGCGGTCCGTGAAGTTTAACACATAGTAGGGGATGCCGATTCTGCTGCACACGCTCCTGGCGTCCTCCGTATCCGAGAGGGAACAGCAGGCGCTCTCCCGTGAAAGCCCCACATCCTCGTTGTCAAAGAGCTTCATGGTGATGCCGATGCAGTCATCTCCCCGAGCTCTGGTCAGATAAGCGGCTACGGAGCTGTCCACTCCCCCGCTCATGGCGATCAGCGCCTTCCTCATCTCTCTCCTCTTTCTTTTTGGGCTTTGCCGGCATCCTGCCGTAGATTCTGGTAAGCTCCCGGATGTGATACACCGTGATGGGTGTGATCTGATCCTTTAACATCCTCCACTTCCAGTTATTGCCAAAGGTGGAGGGGGTGTTGATCCGGGCCTCATTTCCCAGACAGAGATAATCCTGGATGGGAATGACGGCCAGATCCGCCGGGCTTGAGAGAGCCGTGCGGATCAGGGCCCACACGCAGTCGTTTACCGGGCTCTCATAGCAGTTGATGTATTCTCTTAAGAAGGTTCTCTCATGACCCTCCAGGCCTTCGATCCACCCTCTGGTGGTCGCATTGTCGTGGGTTCCCGTGTAGACCACACAGTTTTTGTCGTACTGATAGGGCAGGTATTCGCTGCTCTCCGTCTCGTCAAAGGCAAACTGCAGCACCTTCATGCCGGGAAAACCGCTGTCTTTGAGCATCTGACGGACCTGGTCGTTTAAAAATCCCAGATCCTCCGCGATCAGGTGCAGGCCGCTGACCTTCTCCTTCAGCACATTGATCAGATCCAGGGCGGGACCCGGCATCCATTTGCCGTTTTCCGCGGTCTTGTCCCCGAAGGGGATGGCATAGTACTCGTGGAAGCCCCGGAAATGATCCAGCCTCACCACATCATAGAGGCTCTTGCAGTGCTCCAGACGGCTGATCCACCAGGCATAGCCGGTCTTTTTGTGGTAATCCCAGTCATAGAGGGGATTTCCCCACAGCTGGCCCGTGACGGCAAAGGCATCCGGGGGACATCCCGCCACAGCCTTTAAGGTCATGTCCTCCTTAACCTGAAACAGCTCCGGATGGCTCCAGATGTCGGCGCTGTCGGTAGCCACATAGATGGGCACATCCCCGATGATGGAGATGCCCTTTTTGTTGGCATAGCTCTTCAGGGCTCCCCACTGTTTGAAGAAGGTGTACTGGAGGAAGCGGAAGAAGGAGATTTCCTTGCTGTAAAGGCTCTGGGCCTCCTTTACGGCCGAACTTCCCCTTCTCCTTAAGGGTTCCGGCCAGTCATTCCAGCTCCTGTCCCCCTGGGATCTCTTGATGGCCATAAAGAGGCAGTAATCCTCCAGCCAGTCCTGATTCTCGGAGACAAACTTACAGTAGTCCCGATCCTGATCCCAGTCCCTGCGCTCATGGGCCAGATGAAGCAGTTTATATCTGGACTGGTAGATCTTCCCGTAATCCACCTGGTCATCCCTGTCCCCCCAGGAACAGCTCTCACACTCCTCCCGGGTGAGAAGTCCTTCTTTTATCAGCTGCTCCAGATCGATAAAGTAGGGGTTCCCCGCAAAGGTGGAGTAGGACTGATAGGGGGAGTCCCCGTAGCTGGTAGGCCCCAGGGGCAGGATCTGCCAGTACTGCTGCCCCGCCTCGGAGAGTAAGTCCACAAAATCCCAGGCTTCCCTGGAAAAACAGCCGATCCCGTACTTTGACGGCAGACTGGAAATCGGCATTAAAATCCCGCTGGCTCTCATCTAATATCCTTTCTTTCTCGTGTAGATCCAAATGTCCCGGTAAACTTTTTCCTTATCTCTCTCATTGAGAATCTCATGCCGCATGCCGGCATAGAGTTTTCCCTTCACGTCTTTGTATCCCGCCCGGCGCATGGCCTTTACCGAGTGGGAGAAGTTCCGGGCTCCTCCTACGCAGGGATCTTCCCCGCCGCCCAGGAAAAGAACCGGAAGATTGGGATTTCCCGGATGCCAGTGCTTCACGTCGTAGGCATCTCTCATCAGGTCAAACAGAGCCAGGTAGGCGTCGTCGGTGAAGGTAAACCCGCAGAGCTCCGACTCCTCATACTCTTTGGCCACCTCCGGCACGGAACAGATCCAGGAGGTAACCTCCTCATGGCGAAACTTCAGGGCATAGGTGCCCAGCGTCATCGTCTCCAGCAGCCGGCTCCTGTGCCGTCCCCCGAAGATTTCCTTTTCAACCCTGGCAATGGCCACCCCCAGAGGACGGGCTTTGTTCTCGGCGGGGGATCCGCAGACCATAAGCATGTCCATGCGGGAATCATCTTCCCGGGCAAAGGCTCTCACCGCCAGGGAACCCATGCTGTGGCCGAAGAGGATCAGGGGGACGCCCGGGTATTCCTCATGGAGCATCCGGTTCAGGGTGCCCATATCCCTGAGAATGGCCTTTCCGCCTCCCCCGTACATGTATCCCAGATCCTGCCGGTGTTTTACGCTCTTCCCGTGACCCCGGTGGTCATGGATCACCGCCAGATACCCCTTGTCCGCCAGGTATTCCATGAAGGGCAGGTACCTCTCCTTGTACTCGCACATGCCGTGGACGATCTGAAAGATGCCCTTTACCGGTTTTTCCGGAATCACCTTCAGATAGGAAATCTCCAGACCGTCCGCCTCTGACGGAAAAAAGCTCTCAAACTTGGCAAACATAACGATATTCTCCTTTTTTCAACACTCTCCGCTTCTTTCCTGCATGCAGGAAAGAAGGGCGGAGAGGAAAAACTCTCCCGCCTCCTCCATGTCCTCCCCGGATTCCCCGTCCCGGGATTCCTGATACATGAAGAAGGCCAGCATCTGGGCAAAGATCTCCGTGGAGGCCAGTCCTTCCGGGATGTGGTCCGGAATGAATCCGTCCTTTTTCCCCAGTTCGGTAAGGTAAGAGAGGAGACTGCCCATCCGGTTCAGGTCGCACTGCCCTTTCTCATCCTCTCCCCTCTTAAATCCCTCCTGTTTGACAAACTGCATGGTAAAGCGCCTGCGGTTCCGGTTCTCCATGAGAAAGGAGAAACACCCCTTCATGGCGTCCCGGAAGTTGTCCTGACTTCTGACCATCTCCTCCAGGACCGTGTACTGCAGGAGGAAATCGTAGGCCATGGCGCTTCCCAGGATCTCCTCCTTGCTGCGGAAATATTCATAGGCGGTGCCCTTGCCGATTCCCGCTCTCTCCGTGATGTCCGAAACCTTCATGCGGTGGATGTCCCGGCCTTCATCGATGAGGGCCCAGACAGCCTGATAGATGGCAAGCACCTTCTCATTCACTTCCGTCGTCCTCATCTTCCAGCCTCCGTTCATCTTTCCTGTATTCCTTGCGGTTCAGCAGATCGTATATGCAGGGAACCACAAACAGGGTCAGCAGGGTGCCGTAGGTCAGGCCCCCGATGGTGACAACGGCCATGGGCTGGATCATGTCTCCGCCCATGCCCATGCCCGCCGCCATGGTGGAAAGTCCCAGGATGGTGGTTAAGGCGGTCATGATGATGGGACGGAGCCGGTCCTTCCCGGCCTGAATCAGGGCCTGCCTCTTGGGCATTCCCTCCATGCGCAGCTGGTTGGTATAGTCCACCAGCACGATGCCGTTGTTTACGATGACGCCGGAGAGCATGACAAAGCCCACCATGGCGATGACGCTGAACTCCAGATCGGCGATCACCAGCCCCAGGAAGCCTCCGGTGAAGGCCAGGGGCACCGTAAACATGATGATAAAGGGAGACAGGAGGGACTGGAACTGGGCCACCATGATCAGATACATGAACACCAGGGCCAGAGCCAGCATGAACATCAGCTGCTCCATGGCATCGTTGATGCTCTCATCCTCTCCGACCATCTCCAGGGTGTACCCGCCTGGAAGCTCATACTCATCCAGCTTCTCCTGCAGATCCGCGGCCACCAGGCCGATGTTGTAGCCGTCTGCGATATCGGCGGTGACGGTCAGGTAGCGGCTCTGGGCATCTCTCTGGATGGTCCGGGGACCGGTGGCGTTCTCAAAGGTGGCGATTTTGGACAGCTTAACCTTTTTGGTCTTCCCCTCCTTGTCGGTGTACTCCAGACGCATCTTTTTCAGTTCCTTCCGGGTCAGTTCCTCATCCGCATCGCTTCTCACATAGACGCCGAAGTCCTTTTCCTCCCCGGAAAGCTCGGTTGCAGACGTGGCTGAGGAGAGTCTCTCCGATACGGCCTGGAATACCTGGGCCACGGTGAGCTGATACTTCATGGCCTTTTCCTTGTCCACCACGATCCGGAATTCCCGGTCGGAATCCTCCAGGCCGTCGGAGACGTTTTCCGTGCCTTCGGTCTCCCTTGCGATATCCGCCACATCCCCGGCCACCTCTGCCAGTTCATCCAGGTCTCTTCCCTTGATCCGTACCTGAATGCCCCGGCCTCCCAGGGCGCTTAAGTCCATGGACTGGGTGGACACGGAGATCTCACAGGGGATGTCCGCCGTTCTCTTCTCGATCTCCTTTTCCAGCTCCTCCCCTGTGAGAACCCGCTCCTCGTTTAAGAGCAGGTACATGCTGACAGTGGTGGGAGTGCCGCTTCCGCCCAGGAGGGAAGAGGTGCCTCCTCCCGCCATGGCTCCGATGGCCTGGATGTCTTCAATGTCTTCAATGGCAGCGATCACCTGATCCGAGTATCCGGTCAGCTCCTCAAAGGGGGTTCCTCTCTCCACGCTGACGGTCATGGTGGCCTGGGTGCTCTCCATCTCCGGCATGAAGGCGGTACCCTTCCGAAGAGAAGCGACGGCGCTGCCAAGAAGTACCGCGATGGCCAGCAGGATCACCAGAGGCTTTACGTGAAGGGCTGCCGAGAGGATCTTTCCGTAGCCGTTTTTGATGTGTTCCAGCAGGCGGAAGGTCTTGGGCTTGCTGTTTTTCAAAAGTCCCGCCGACATCATGGGAACCAGAGTCAGGGCCACCACCAGGCTGGCCAGCAGAGAATAGGCGATGGTCAGGCCCATGTCCACAAAGAGCTGCCTTGTAATGCCCTCGGTAAAGACGATGGGGGCAAACACGCAGACGGTGGTCAGCGTGGAGGCGGCGATGGCGCCCGCCACCTGGTTGGCCCCCTCTACGGCCGCTTTTCGTACCGGTACTCCCTGCTGCCGCAGCCGGTCAATATTTTCAATCACCACGATGGAGTTGTCCACCAGCATGCCCACCCCCAAAGCCAGACCTGCCAGAGAGATCACGTTTAAGGAGATATGGCTGAAGTACATGAGCACGAAGGCGGCCACCACGCTGATGGGGATGGAAAAGGCCACCACAATGGTGGGCTTGATGTCCTTCATGAAGATCAGAAGGATCAGCACCGCCAGGATGGCTCCGGAGAGCATGTTTTGGACAACGGAATCTACTACCAGGTCGATGTAAACGCCCTGATTCATCAATACGTAGAAGTGAACCCCGGGCTGCTCCTCCTCGATCTGATCCATCCTTTCCAGGATGCTGTCCGCCACGTCGCCGGTGGAATAGTCGGTCTGCTTCTCCATGGTGAGCATGATGCCGGGATTCTCTCCCAGACGGGCATACACATCCCCGCTGTCATCCTTTCTGGTCACATCCGCCACGTCTCCCAGGCGGATGGGATCCAGACCGTCCAGGCCCAGATCCAGGATCACCAGATCCTCCATGTCCTCCATGTCGGAAAACTTGTCTCCCACCCGGACCAGGAACTCATCCTGGCCTTCCTGGATGTAGCCGGCGGGCATGGAGAAGTTTTCCCCGGCCAGAATGCCCTCCACCAGGTTTACGGTGACGATGCCGGAGAGGCTGCTCTGATCCCGGGCCTGTTTTCTGGCTTCCTCCAGCTGGTCTCTCCCCGCATCCAGCTGTTCCTGGGCTTCCTCCAGCTGCGCTTCCGTAGACTCGATTCCGGCGGAGCCGGAATCCAGCTGAGCCTGGGCGCGGCTGAGCTCCAGGGAAGAGAGGATCTGCTGGGAACTAAGCTGGGCCTGACCGGAGCTGATCTGGGACTTGCCCTGTTTGATCTGCTCCTGAGCCGCTTCCAGCTGGGCCTTTCCCGAATCCAGCTGGGCCTGGCCCTCATTTAACGTAGTCTCTGTGGTTGCCAGTTCCTCCAGAGTGTTCCAGAGCTGTGTGGTCTGTTCGCTTAGATACTCCTGGGCTTCCTCGGGAGTTTCCTTTTCCAGGGCTTCCAGGATCTGATTCTGCTGTTCCGTCAGGGTTTCCTTCTGGGCGGTGAGTTCCGCCAGTCCCTCCTCCATCTGGGCGATCTGTCCCTCCAGCTGGGTTTTCTGTTCGGTAAGGGCCTGCATGTTGGCCTCATACCCTTCCATCTGGGGTGCCTGTTCCAGCTGGGAAATCTGGGCTTCCAGAGCGGCCAGGCCCTCCCGGGCGGCTGTTAGGGATCCGGAAAGCTGGGACTCCTGCTCGGAAATACCCGAGAGAGCCTGGGTAAGAGTCTCCAGTCCGGTCTGGGTCTGCCCCAGCTGGGCGAGAGCTTCCTGGGCCTGGGTCTTTCCCTCTTCCAGCTCCTGTCTTCCGGAGTCCAGTTCCTCCTGCTTTTCATCCAGCAGATCCAGCTGGTCCCCGATCAGGTCCTCCTGTTCCTCCAGCGTGTCTCTGGCGGAATAGAGCTGCTGGGATCCCTGGGCGATGCCGGAGGCCATCTGCTGTTTTCCGTCCTCCAGTTCCGCCTTTCCGTCTTCCAGCTCCTTCTTTCCGTCCTCCAGCTCTTTCTTCCCGTCGTCCAGTTCCTTCTGGGCTTCCTCCAGGTCTTCCTCCTGCTCCTCAAACTGGCGGTCGATGGCATCCATCACCTTTTCGTTGACCGCATCAATCTTTTCCTGCCGCAGAAAGACCTCCACGCTCTCGGTGATGCTTCCGGTGGTGGAAACACTGGCCACACCGGCCACGCTCTCCAGCTCGGCGGAGATGTGGCTGTCCACGTAGTCCGTCACCTCCACCGCATCCAGACCTTCGATCTCCACGGCGGCGATCATGATGGGCATCATGTCCGGGTTCAGCTTCATGATCAGGGGCTTTCCCACCCCGTCGGCAAAGTAGCCGCTGATCTGATCCAGTTTCTCCCGGATCTCGATGGTGGCGGAATCCATGTCGGTGTTCTCCTGGAATTCCAGGACCACCATGGACATGTTTTCACTGGACTGGGAACTCACGTTGGAAATATCCGTCACCGTGGCCATGGACTGCTCAATGGGCCTGGTCACCGCCAGTTCCACCGTCTCCGGGCTGGCGCCCTGGTAAGTGGTGAGAACAACGGCGTAGGGCAGGTTCATGCTGGGCAGCAGGTCCGTGCTCATCCTGGTGACGGACACCAGTCCTAAAAGCAGCACCAGCACAATGGCCACCACCACGGTGTAAGGCTTTTTCACGCTGTATCGGGATATCATGGCATACTCTCCATTCTGATTTTCTGTGTTCTGACTGACCGGCCGGTCAGCCCGACAGTATTATAAGTTCCCACGTTGCGAATGTCAACGGATTCTGTTATAATGAGATTAAGCGTCAAAAGCCTGCGCCCGCGGCAGGCTCGCCTGTCAGCGGGCGGAAGGCTTATTGACGCACCCAACATGAGGAAGGAATGGGGTCGGGGCCCCATGGATTCCGAATGTTGGCAGGATTGCGGAAGCCGCGAAGCTGCGGAGCAATCCGTAATCTCATTTACCTTAAAGAATCCCCCGGGGATGAAAACTGCCCGGCTGCAGGCTTTATCCCTTTTACATTTACGGAGCATGCCATGAAAAAAAAGAACAAACCGGAAAATCCTCCGGAAAAGAAGAAAAAGAAACACCGTCTGCGCAACACCCTCCTGGTTCTCCTTCTTATTGCAGTCATCACGGCTGCAGTCCTCTTCTACCTCTATCTCCGGCAGCAGCCTGAAAAGGCCCTGAAGGAATACCTGTCCTGTGTGCGGGACATGGACTTTGAGGGCATGACGGAGCATCTGCAAAGCAGCGATCTCTCCGCCCTGGATCAGGCGGACATCCGGGATGAGGCCTACGCAGACTTTTTCAAGACCAACAGCCGCAAGATCACTTATAAAATCCTGAAGAACTCCTTCCATATCGGAAGCGGAACGGCGGAGATCACCGTCCTTTTGCAGTACGTGGACGGATCCGAACTCTACCAGGAGAGCATGACGGAGTTTCTCCGCCAGATGGTATCCTCCGCCTTTTCCGGAAGAAGGCCCTCCGAGGAGGAAGCCCGGCAGATGCTCTCCACCATCCTGATGGAAAAGGCCAGAAGCGCCCAGGATGTGTTCCGGGAAACCCGCATCACCTATCCCCTGATTCAGATCGGTCAGACCTGGAAGGTGGTCTCCCTGGACGAGGAGACGGTGCGGATCATGTCCTCCAACTTCCTCAGCGCCAAAGAGGAGATCAATCAGACTCTGGAGGATGTGCAGGGAAGTCCGGCTGCGCAGGAGACAGGCATTCCTTCTCCCACCACCGTGCCGGAAACTGAACCCCAGCCTGATCTTCCCGAAGAGGAAGAACCGGCACCCGAACCCGAACCGGAGACGGAAAATCCCGACGTGATTCATCTGGATACGGATGTCTTTGCCGTATCCTTTACCCAGTACCGGGTATCCGAAGATTTCGGAGGAAATCCCTGCGTCATCTTCTACTACGACTACACCAACAAGGGAAGTGTTCCCTCCAGCGCCATGGTGGATGTGCGGATCCAGGCCTACCAGAACGATCACTCCCTGGAAGCCGCGGTCCTGGCGGATCAGGAGGAGGCGGCCGACCGGTACATGGCGGAGATCCAGCCGGGAGAAACCGCCAATGTATGCCAGGCTTTCCTTCTGGAGGACGAATCGGATGTGACCGTGCTGGCGGAGGAATCCTTCCTCTTCGGTGAGGGGGATGTTTCCTCCCAGATCTTAAAGATCAGAGAAGACCGGTGAGAGCGGTTG
>CAZJYM010000045.1:10490-15723 GCA_964550245.1 uncultured Blautia sp.
AAGAAAATCCTCCTCTCCCCCAAAGGGGGAGAGGAGGATTCGTCTAATCAAGTGATTTAAGTGATTTTTTACTCCCAGTGAAAGTTCTGCTTACCCGCACCCACCTCAAAGTGGTACTTGACGATTCCCAGATCCAGGCTGGTGCAGAAACCCACCCCGGCTTTGGCGGTAACCCGGTCTCCATTGAGGGAAAAGTGGAACCTCTGCTGATTCATGGCCGTGGGAGCCAGTAAGGCAGCGGCAATGCCCTTTTTGTACCAGGCCGGAGGATTCTCCACCTTGTCCGAAACTTTGGATGCAGACTTGGACTTGTGGGCCACACCCTGGGTCTCTCCGTACCCCACCGCGATGACCACCACCAGCTTTTCTCCCTCTCTTACGATAAAGGCATTCTTCACCTTCCTGTAGGTCAGGGCCACCCAGCAGGTGTTAAGCCCCAGCTGCTGGGCTTTGATCACCAGCTGTTCCCCGTAGTAGCCGCACTTTTCATCCAGTGAATCGCTCTTTTTGCCGATCATGGCGATGTAGTTGGAAACGCCGGTGAATTTCCCATAGTGGGCCATCATGCTGGAAAAGGCCTCCGGCTCATGGACCACAAACTGGATGTGCAGATCTCCCTCCCGGTTGCACCGGTCGATCTCCGTCTGGAGCACACCGATGATCTCGGCAGGGATGGGCTGATCCTTGTACTGACGAACGCTGTGACGGGCTTTGATTGCTTCCGCTGTATTCATAAAAATACCTCCCATCTTTCCGGGGTGTCTGGTTTAAAATCAATCCCCACCCGGTGATTTCCGTTTTATTGTATCATCATGCCCGGCTTCTTTCAATCTGCATTTGCTTCCCAAAGCCGGCAGATTTTTTGAGGAAATGGTTATGTCACAGATTTACCGAGATAAGGAGATCCCCATCCCTGCGGGATCCTATCTGAACCGTTCGGACGGACGGGTCTTTATCATAAGAGACAACGGACAGGGAAAACAGAAGCGTCAGGTAATCGGAAGAATCACATCCGAAGGCCTGATGTACCCCAATGAGACCTTTAAGTTTCTCTATCCCGGGCTCTGGGAAGAACATTTCGGCAAAGAGGAGCTTCCCAGGTATTCCCTGCACCCCTGCATGTACGCCGCGCTCCTGGGCATCGGTTATCAGACCGGTCTCTACCCCCTTCTGGTGGATGTCTACGGGGCGGAAAGTGCCAATGCCATTATGGACTATGCCATGTACTCCATCCTGGAAAGATCCGATCAGAACCCTCTCTTTGAGGATGCAATGAGCACGGAGGTGCTCTTTTCAAACGGGACACACACGCAGAGCTGGTACGAAGATTTCTTCTCTAAGGTCATGACCGAAGAGGAAAACCGGGAGTTTCGGAACCGCTGGAGAGAAGAGCATCCCGGAGAGGTCTGGCTTTCACTGGACAAAACGGCCGGATCCCGTAAGAAATCCCTCACTCTTATCTGGTTTCTGGACGCCAAAACCGGAATGCCGGTTTTTTACCAGGTTTACCGCGGGGACCTGGAAAGATCTGACATGAAGACGGTGGGAGTTCTGGCCGGCAGCGCTTTTTCCAGCCATGAAGTGATCAGCGCCCTTATGGACTATGGTTATCCCTGGCTTGTGATGCTGGAGCCCGATACGTACGGGCATCAGTGCATGATGAAGGAATTTGCCCGGGAACTTCCCATGAACGTCCAGTACGCGGTAACCAGGGATGGGATCTTCGGAGTCAGCGCCCGGAAGAAAATTTTCAAAAGGTATCCGGAGACGGCTTCCATCAGTCTTTTCTACGATGCCCTGAACAGTCCTTCCATGGGGCTTGCGCTGATTGATCAGATGGAACAGGCCGTAAAGGAAGCGAGAACCTCCATCTCCTCCGGAGAAAAGCCCGTCATATCTCCTGAGATGTCTCCCTATGTGACCGTAGAAGAAGACGGAGATTCCTGGAAACTGGAAAGAAACTTCATCCGTCTGCAGGAGGACATAGATTCCTGCGGCTATACATCCATAGCCTCTTCGGAGGATCTGGGAAGCGTGGAAGTGAATCGTCTCTACGGTCTTCGGGAAGTTTATGAAAATCAGTTCGCCTGTTTGATGAACGGCCCGGCAAAAAGCCTCGAAAACCGCTTTGCGGTGTGTTTTGTCTCCGCCATCATTCGCAGCGAACTGCAAAGAGCCAGCCGCCTTTTGGGATTCGTTCCCACCGGGACCATCCGGTGCCTGGATAAAATATCCCTGATCCTCATGCCGGACGGCACCTACAGCTCCCGGGAAAGCCTGGACGGGCCCGATATGGATTTTCTGGAGATCCTGGGAATCAAACCCCGATATCTCTCCCGGTTCGCGGAAGAATACAGCCGGAGACTTGCGGATCCGAAAGAGAATCAGGTTCGCACCCTTCCGGATGCCGCCAGGAAAAAAAGAGGAAGGCCCCAAAAGCCCCCGAAGGATCCGGATCAGCCCCGCCGCAAACCGGGACGACCAAAGGGGAGCAAAAATAAGGCCACCCTGGAGCGGGAGGCAACGGAAACCCCAAAGGAAAAGAGAAAGCCGGGACGCCCCAAAGGCAGTAAAAACAAGCGAACCCTGCAAAGAGAAGCGGCGGCCCAGCGTGAAGCCAGAGAAAAGCGGGGACCGGGCCGCCCGAAGGGGAGTAAAAATAAGACTCCCGAAGAGAGGGAAGCGCAGGCCCGTCTTAAACGCAGGCGCGGCCGGCCCAAGGGGAGCAGGAACAAGAAGACTCTGGAGAGGGAGATGCAGGAGAAAAGGAAACCCGGACGCCCAAAGGGAAGTAAAAACAAGAGAAAAGAAAATAAGCAGCCGTGAGTACTCACGGCTGCTTATTATTTAAAGAGCGATAGACGGGGCTCGAACCCGCGGTCTCGACCTTGGCAAGGTCGCGCGTTACCACTACGCCACTATCGCACAGAGCGGGTGATGGGAATCGAACCCACGTATCCAGCTTGGAAGGCTGGTATTCTACCATTGAACTACACCCGCGTTCTCTCCTTTTTTCAAGGACAAGACAGAGTATAAACGAAACCGGATGGTTTGTCAAGAGAAAATCCGAAATATCCCTCATCAGATCTCCCAGCTGGTGTTGGAGGGATTCTTGATGACCAGTTCCGGGCTCTTGGCGCTTACCTTGGTGTTGGCGGGGATGGACTCGGTGATGAAGGTATTGCCTCCGATGATGGTGTTCTCCCCGATCACCGTCTCTCCTCCCAGCACGGAGGAGTTGGAATAGATGGTCACATGATCCCGGATGGTGGGATGCCGCTTCACATTGGCCAGCTGCTGGCCCAGCCTGGTAGACAGGGCTCCCAGGGTGACGCCCTGGTAGAGCTTTACGTAGTTGCCGATCTCCGTGGTCTCTCCAATTACTACACCGGTACCGTGGTCGATGAAGAAATATTCGCCGATGGTGGCGCCGGGGTTGATGTCGATTCCCGTACAGCTGTGGGCATGCTCCGTCATGATCCGGGGGATGTGGGGAACATGTTCCAGGTAGAGGATGTGAGCCAGGCGGTACACATAGATGGCAAAGAGCCCCGGATAGGATACGATGATCTCCTCCTTGCTCTTGGCCGCCGGATCCCCCTCGTAACCGGCCTGTACGTCCTTGAGAAGCATCTCCTGCACTTCCGGAAGCTTCATAAAGAATACGGAACAGATTCTCTCCGCCTCTGCCGGGATGTCCTCCGGATCCCTCTTCCACTGCAGGGCCATCCGGATCTGTTCCAGAAGCCGGTCATAAAGGCTGTTCAGCCTGGATCCCACGTAGTGTTCCGGAAACATGTCGGCAGCGGAGTCCTCCCCGAAATACCCGGGGAAGATCACCGGACGCAGCTCCCGCACGATCTGGATGATCACCGCCTCATCCGGCAGTCTCCTGTCCTGTTTGGGGGAAAGGAGTTCCTCCTTCCGGTAGTTTTCCGTAAGCTGTTCCACGGCCTGCAATATTGCTGTCCTTTTATCGTTCATAATCGTCTCCTCACCGGGAAAGGAAAAAAAGGATTGACCTTTGCCGGATAAATGGATATAATGGGTTTTGTTGCTGTGGAGATGTACCCAAGTGGCTGAAGGGTCCGCACTCGAAATGCGGTAGGCCGGGCAACCGGCGCGAGAGTTCAAATCTCTCCATCTCCGTAGGGAAACCCCTGAACGATGATTCGTACAGGGGTTTTATCAGTTCCAACGCTTCAAAGGGCTTTTCGCCCACGAGTCCAATCTTACCATGGCAGATGGAAATTGGCAAGAAAAAATTCAGATGGAAGCAGTCTGGAAAAAAGGAGAGGAATCACAGATGAAGGATGAAAAGACATGGGATCCCCTGGCCTGGGAGGAAGTAAAGAGGGAACACATCATCACCGATCCGTGGATCGACTTTCGAAGATCTGCCTACCGCTTTCCCGACGGAAGCGTCTTTGAGCCCTTCTACACCTACAGCCGCAGAGACTATGTGGTGATCGTGGCCTCGGATACGGATGGAAACTACCTCTGCGTCCGCCAGTTCCGACAGGGCATCAATCAGGTGACCACCGAATTCCCCGCGGGAGGCATCGAGCGCAAGGACGGCCGGGAATACGGATCCCACGATCTCCTGGCGGAGGACTCTCTCAGAGCAGCCGTCCGGGAACTCCGGGAGGAGACCGGCTATGAAAGCGATGAGTGGACTCACCTCTTAACGGTTCCCTCCAATGCCACCATCGCCGATAACTATGCCTACCTCTTTGCGGCTAAAAACTGCCGGAAAGCCCACACCCAGGACCTGGACGTGACTGAGTTTCTCACGGTGGAGAAGCACTCCGCCAGAGAGATCGAAGAAATGATCGCCGGCGGAAGCTTCCAGCAGGCCATCCACATCACGGCCTGGCTTTTAGCGCAGCGCCTGAAGTGATTTTTTCTTGACAAATCTGCCCCTTTCCCCTATAATCGGGACTATAGAGGAAGATTCCTCATCCAGGGGATTGGTCAAATGGTATGATAGGGGTCTCCAAAACCTTTGGTGGGAGTTCGATTCTCTCATCCCCTGCTAAGAGCGTCCATTGGGATGCTCTTTTTTTTACGCATAAGAAAAACGACGGATCACTCCGCCGTCTTTCTTACCATGAACTGCATTAATATCCCTCAAAACTGCATACATGTCTGACACCAAATCTCGCGCATTCGAATCTCCTTTGACCACGCGTAAAGGACAAGCCCTCACCCGATTAGTAGCAGTCAGCTCCAT
>CAZJYM010000046.1:0-15609 GCA_964550245.1 uncultured Blautia sp.
TTGCGGTATTGCCCTCTGTCAACAGGGATGCATCCTTTACCGAGTCTCCGCTGGCCTCAGCGTAAATGCGAAAAGACAGGGAGACTTCCCGCTGATCCGGTGATGAAACATAAGCATGAATGGTAAGCTCTTCTCCGGAAGCCAGGGTAAAATCCAGCCCCTCCTGGATGGAAAGCCGGGGGGCATGCTCCGCCTGGGAAAAGTCCTCCTTGGAGGCCCAGTCTGCCCGGCAGGCGAAATCCCGCTGGATCTCCGCCACATAAGGCCACATGGATTCGGTGGTGTGTTCCTGACCGTTGCGGTCGATGTAGAGATCCTGGGATACATCCCAGACATTAAGAGGCTCTCCTTTGGAGTTGACTTCACCCGGAACTTTATGGTATCTGCCGGCCATGCCCCCGTAGGAGAAGTCCTCCAGGGTGCGGAAGCCCCGGTCTAAAAGGCAGAGGAAGGTGGGAGAATCCCCTTCTGATAAGAAGTCATATTTTTCCGGGGTGAAGGGAAGCCCCAGTCTGGCCCCGAACCAGGTGGAGGTGATCTCCGGATTGGCTCCGAACTGGGATTCCATGGCTTCCCCCTGGTAATAGTGGCCGTCCAGCCAGGTGCAGTACCCGTCGGTAAGGGCGCTCTTTCCGGTGAGGATCTCTCTTTTCATGAAATCAGCCCGCAAGGAGTCCCGGCTCTCCCCCTCCGGCATGATAAACCAGCCATAGGCATAACTTCTCATCTGCAGAGTCTTCACAAAGAGAATGTCCGGCCATTCCTCGGCGATGTAGCTTCGGTAGGTCCCGTCCTGCTCCCCGCAGGCGGTGATCACCACCTTTTTCATGATCTTTTCCCGAAGCCCGCTCCACTCCGGGCTTGATTCATACTCCCTCTGGATGTCCAGCAATGCTCTGGCGATGGTGTTGGTCCCTCCCCAGACCTGAAGGTAGAGGGTTCGGGGATCCCCATCCAGGATACGGCTTTTGATCAGCTCGGAACCCTCGGTAGGGGCTTCCATCTCCCCCTCATAGCCGATGTTTCCCACTTTAGTGATGGAACGGAGATACTCCGGGGCGGGATACCCTTGCGCCTGCCGGGAAAGGTTGGGATAGTCCTTTTCATAGTCGTCAATCACCCGAAACATCCACTCCGTTCCCGGCCAGCGGTAGGGCTGATCCCAGGGACCGCTGAGTTCGGTGGAGGGAAACTCCTTATCGCTGCCTGCGGTTTTTTCCGGCTTTACGGCACCGGGAACCCCCGCCCAGTGAAACTTGGAAGAGGTCTGAATGATGCCCTGCAGTTCCACCTCATTGGAATAAAACAAAAAGTGCCGCAGAGAATTCTGATCGTCCACCTCTGCGTCCTGGGTAATAATGGTTCTGATCTTCAAAGAAAGCACCTCCTCATGGATTTGCACCCATTGTAAGCAAAGACCGGGATCTCGTCAAGACCCGGCGCATTGTCATCAAAGGGGATCCTTATCGAAATACGACCGGGTGATCTCGATATATTCCCTCACATAGCTGGAGAGATAACTTCCCCGGCGGTAGGCCACGACGAAATCGGAACTGGTTTTCGGCTCCCCGAAGCTGTAGCAGGAAATGGGATTTTTGATCACCCGGTGGCGCAGATGGGATTCA
Source organism: uncultured Blautia sp. (assembly GCA_964550245.1). Taxonomy (GTDB): domain Bacteria; phylum Bacillota; class Clostridia; order Lachnospirales; family Lachnospiraceae; genus Blautia_A. Next base: position 1,626 of record CAZJYM010000046.1, read on the forward strand.
AAGATAAAGGCCACCCCGTATCCCACGGATACCAGCTCCATGATGGCCGGCAGGTTGCTGGTATACATCACGTTGTGGAACTTCAGGTCATGCTCCCGCAGGTAATCATCCGTGATCTGCCTCGTCCGCTGTTCCGGCATCATCTGCAGCCAGAGTTCATTTTTTAAAAGAGCCGGATCCAGTTTCGGGTAGATGCTGGCGGGATTGGGCTGAGAAAAAGATTCGATTGGGTGATTGGCGCAGGTGCAGATCAGCAGCTCCTCCCCCCACAGGGTCTCGTATTCGATCAGAGGGTTTAAGTCCGTGGGCTTGCTGTAAAAAGCCACCTCCACCTGGCCCTCTAAAAGACGGCGGTCGTTTTCCGTGGCATTTCCCTCAAAAACGTTCACCTTCACATTGGGATGGCGCTGATGAAAAAGGGGAAGGGTGTAGGGAAGCATGTAGGAACAGCGCATGTTGGAAAAGGCCACGTTTAACACGCCCACATCCCGTTTGATAATGTCCATCAGTTCCATATCCAGGTCATTCTTCGTCTGAAGGATCTGCCTGGCTCTGTCCGTATACCGCTCTCCCGCGTAGGTCAGCACATATTTGTGGCCGATCCTGCGGAATAATTTCAATCCCAGCTCCTCCTCCAGCGCACCCAGAAACTTGCTCAGGGTGGGCTGGCTTACGTACAGCGCCTCCGCTGCCCTGGTGAGGTTCTGGTACTTCGCGATGGCCAGCACATAGGTAAGTTCCCGAAAATCCATAAGTGACCCTCCTCTTGGTAGAATCCTTTGTAATCTTACCACCTTCTCCCAAAAAATGCAATACATATATGTTTCCAATGGCTTTCATTCTAAACAGGAATAGTAACGAAAATCTCCGTCCGGAACCGACCGTTTGCCGTATCTGCCTGTTTTATTGTATCTTTTTCATAAATCAGGACTGAAATGCTTGTATAAGGTGCCCAAATCCATGGTTTTTTATCATGATTTTAATGAAAAACATGAATTTCACTTATTCGTCCAGATATGCTATTCTTTTATCATTAAAAGGAACGGCGTCACATTCCTGTCAAGAAAGGAGAATTGCCATGGTAACATTATACGATTCCGGTGTGTATCTTTTAAACGGAACCACACTGGTTCCCGAAAAGGACGCTCCCGCTTCCCTCACCCTTTCCCGGGAGGAAGCGAAAAAGGGAACCATCGCCTACGGGATCCTGCAGGCGCATAACACCAGCGGGGATCCAGAAAATCTGCGCATCAAATTTGATGCCATCACCAGCCACGATCTCACCTATGTGGGCATCATCCAGACAGCCCGGGCCTCAGGCCTGGAGAAATTTCCCCTTCCCTATGTGCTGACCTGCTGCCACAACAGTCTGTGTGCCGTAGGGGGCACCATCAACGAGGATGACCATGTATTCGGCCTTACCGCCTGCCGGAAATACGGGGGAATCTATGTGCCTCCCCACATGGGCGTGATCCATCAGTACATGCGGGAAACCATGGCCGGATGCGGAAAGATGATTCTGGGATCGGATTCCCACACCCGCTACGGAGCCCTGGGCACCATGGCCGTGGGAGAAGGCGGCGGAGAACTGGTAAAACAGATCCTGGAACAGACCTGGGATACCGCCTATCCCGAGGTGGTGGCCGTGTACCTGGACGGAAAACCCAATCCGGGGGTCGGCCCTCAGGATATCGCCATCGCCATCGTTTCCGCCGTCTTCCGCAACGGATATGTGAAAAACAAGGTGATGGAATTCGTGGGGCCGGGAGTCTCCTCCATGAGCACCGACTACCGCAACGGCATCGATGTCATGACTACGGAAACCACCTGTCTTTCCTCCATCTGGCGCACCGACGGGGACACCCGGGCCTTCCTTGCGGAGCACGGAAGAGCCGAAGATTTCAGACAGCTTGATCCGGCGGACACGGCCTACTATGACGGCTGCATTTACATCGATCTCTCCACCGTGCACAGCATGATCGCTCTTCCCTTCCATCCCTCCAACGGATATGAGATCCGGGAACTGAACGAAAACCTGGACGATATTCTCCACGAAGTGGAGACGGATGTGCAGAAGCTGATCAAGCGTCCGGACCTGCATCTGAACCTCTGGGAGAAAGTACACGACGGAGCGCTGTACGCGGACCAGGGAACCATCGCCGGCTGCGCGGGAGGCACCTACTCCAACATCATGGAAGCGGCGTACCTCCTGGACGGCAGGAGCACCGGCACCGGTGAATTTGCCCTGGGCGTGTATCCCAGCAGTCAGGCCGTGATGCTGGACCTGGTGCGCAAGGGAGCCGTTGAAAAACTCATCACCGCCGGAGCCACCATCCGCACCGCTTTCTGCGGTCCCTGCTTCGGAGCGGGGGACACTCCCTCTCACGGAAGCCTTTCCGTCCGCCACGCAACCCGCAACTTCCCCAACCGGGAGGGATCCAAACCCGGAAACGGTCAGCTCGCCGGCGTCGCATTGATGGACGCCCGTTCCGTGGCTGCCACAGCCGCAAACGGAGGACGGATCACCGCCGCAGATGAGCTGGGATACGATTTTGTCTGTCCCGAATACCACTATGACCCTGCTGCCTACGAGCACAGGGTGTATCAGGGCTTCGGCAAAGGAGATCCGGCGGAACCCCTGGTGTGCGGTCCCAACATCAAGGACTGGCCCGAGCTTCCTCCCCTCAACGAACACATGCTGCTGCGGGTGTGCGCCTACATCACCGATCCGGTGACCACCACGGATGAACTGATCCCCTCCGGGGAAACCGGATCCTTCCGCTCCAATCCCCTGGGACTGGCGGAATTTACCCTCAGCCGCCGGGTTCCGGAATACGTGGGAAAAGCCAAAGCGGTCAAGGCGGATGAGGAGGCCCGGAAATCCGGAAGCTGCCCGGCGGGACCCGCAGAGATTCTCTCCCGCATCCGCGCCATCCCCGGCTTCGAAGAGATTTCCGATGACAGCATCGATCTGTCCAGTACCATCTATGCGGTAAAACCGGGGGACGGATCCGCCCGGGAACAGGCGGCTTCCTGCCAGAGGGTACTCTTAGGCGGGGCCAACATCGTCAAAGAATACGCCACCAAGCGCTACCGCTCCAATCTGATCAACTGGGGAATGGTTCCCTTTGTGATCGAAGGGGAACCGGACTTCGCAGACGACGATTACATCTTTGTTCCCCACATCCGCGCTGCCCTGGACGGGGACATGACTCACATCCCCGCCTATGTGATGGGAGACACCGTGAAGCAGCTGACCCTCTCCATCTCGCCTCTCACGGAGGAAGAGAAGGAAATCATCCGCTGCGGCTCTCTGATCAATTACAACCGCAAGCTTAAAAGTGCGCAGTAACCCCGGGAAGGAGGAAAAATGAGATGAACATGAAAAAACTCTCAGCCGGTCTTCTCGCCGCTGTGCTGGCCGTAACCTTCGGGGCCGCTTCGGTTCCGGCTTTCGAGGATGATTCCGCCGTCTCGGGTTCCATCGGCAGTCTGATCAATTATCCCCCGGGAGAGATCAACGGCATCATTCAGTGGGATGCGGGAGGCGGCACCGACTCCCTGATGCGCCCTCTGTCCGTCCTGGCCCAGGACATCCTGGGCACCAACATTATCCTTACGAACAAGTCGGGGGAAACCGGTTCCATCGCCACCCGGTACGTGTATGACCAGGAAGCGGACGGCTCTTATCTTTTGATGGGGGCGGAAAATCCCGCTCTGTATGACAAACTGGGGATCTCCGATCTCACCTATGACAATTTTCAGTGCGTCTTTCTCATCGGAGACGAGACCACCGGTGTGGTGGTGGGAAAGGATTCTCCCTACGCCTCCCTCACCGAGATCGTGGAGGCAGCCAAAAGCGGAGAGGAAGTAAAGCTGGCGACCACCGACACGGGCGGTCTTCCCTGGGAAGTGGCCGCCATGATCACCGGAATCACCGGAGCGGAGTTTACGCAGGTCCCTTACAGCAGCGACGCCTCCGCCAAAGAAGCGGTTCTAAGCGGCGAATGTGATTTCACCATCTCCAAAATCCAGATGGGGTATCAGGAATATAAATCCGGCGAGTACAAATGGCTGTGCATGCTCAGTGCCGAACCGGTGGACCTGATGAAGGATGTGCCGCTGATCACGGAAGAATATCCCGAATTTGCCGATTATCTGCCCTGGGGTCCCTTCTACGGCATCTTTGTAAAGGAGGGCACCGACGCACAGGTGGTCAGGATCCTGGCGGACGCCTTCTCCGAGGCCTTTAAAAGCTCCAGCTACAAAACCATGCTGGGCTACTTCTACATCAATCCTCTGGGCTACACCGGAGAGGAAGCGCAGGAGTACATCAGCACCTGGAGAACAAATATGATCGACATCCTGACGAAAGTGGACGCGATCCAGGAATAATAATAAAGGAGGTACAAACGTATGAGCAACAAAACCTGTCGTCTGCCCGTGACCATCATGCGGGGCGGCACCAGCAAGGGCGTATACCTGCTGGAAAGTGACCTGCCCGGGGATCATGAGGCCTGGGAGCCGCTGCTTCTGCGGCTGATGGGCAGCCCCGACAAAAAACAGATCGACGGACTGGGCGGTTCCCAGTCTGTCACCAGCAAGGTGGCCATTATCAAACGGTCTGAAAGACCCGATGCGGATGTGGACTACACCTTTGCCCAGGTTTCCGTGGACAAACCCCTGGTCAGCTACAAGGGCAACTGCGGAAACATTTCCTCCGGAGTAGGCCCCTTCGCCATCGAAAAAGGGCTGGTGGAAGCGAAGGACGGCATGACTTCGGTGCGCATCTACAACACCAACACGGGAAAAATCATTATCGCGGACGTGCAGACGCCGGATGGTCAGGTGGCCTACGACGGGGACTTCTACATCGCGGGGGTTCCCGGTACGGCATCCCCCGTGAAGCTGAAATTTGTGGAGCCCGCAGGGACTTTAGGGAAGGGGCTTCTGCCCACCGGGAATGCGGTGGACACTCTGGATGTTCCCGGTTTCGGCCCTGTCCAGGTTTCCATCGTAGACGCCGCCAATCCCCTGGTGTTTGTCCGGGCCAAAGATCTGGGCCTTACCGGCCGGGAACTTCCGGATGAATTAAACGCCGATCAGAAGAAACTGGATCTGCTGGAAGCCGTGAGAGGCCTCGCCGCCGTAAAACTGGGGCTGATCGAAGATTACACCCGCTCCGCCTGGGATACCCCCGGCATCCCCAAGATGACCTTTGTGGGAGAAGCCGAAGATTATGTGACGCCGGAAGGCCGGGAGATCAAAAAGGAAGAGATCGATCTTCTCTCCCGCATGATGTCCATGCAGAAAGCCCATCCCAGCTACGCCATGACCGGCGCCATGTGCACGGCCGCTGCCGCGGTGGTTCCCGGCAGCATTGTCCGCCAGGTTCTTTCTCCCGGCGCGGATACCCAGTTTCTCCGCATCGGCCATCCGGGCGGCATCCTGGAATGCGGCGTGGACTATCGGGAAGCAGGGGACATCCCCGTCATCGACGATACTTTCGGCTTCCGCACGGCCAACCTCCTCCTGGAAGGCACCGCCACCGTGAGAATGAAAGATGAATCATAAAGAGAGAGGAGGAACGAGCTCATGTCGGAATTTCTGGCCCCTTACATGCCGGCGATCTCCCTGGTCGTACTGGTGATCGTTGTGGCGATCGGTTTTATCAAGAAAGTAAATCTGGGCTTTTTGTCCCTGGGCGTGGCATTTATCCTGTCCGTGGTGGGCGGTCTGTCCGCCAAGGACGTGACCAAAGGCTTTTCCAGTTCCATGTTCGTTACCCTGGTAGGCGTGACCTTTCTCTTCGGCATGGCCTCCCAGAACGGCACCCTGGATCTCTTTTCCAAAAAGATCATCGCTCTGGTTGGAAAGCATACCGTATTCATCCCCATTTTGATGTTCGTACTCTCGGCCTTTATCTCCGCCATCGGTCCGGGGCATATCGCGGCGGGCATCCTGATGACCACCTTTGCCATGTACCTGGCCTTCGAGATGGATATCAACCCCGTGATCACCGCCCTCTTCGCGAAACTGGGGGCCAATGCGGGCTGCGCGTCTCCTCTGTCCCTGACGGGGCTTCTGGCCAAAGAGCTCTCGGAACCTCTGGGATACAGCGGGTTTTCCGCACATCTGTTCCTCTCCACCCTGCTCTCCGGCCTTGTATTCACCCTGGTGATCTACATTGCCACCAAAAGCTATAAAGTGAAGGCGGACAATCCTCTGAAGCTTTCGGAGATCCCTAAATTCAACCGCAATCAGAAGCTTACCATGGCAGCCATCGTGACCATGGTCGTCTGCTGTATCGGTTTCAAATTTGACACGGGACTTTTCGCCTTTATCATGGCTTCCATCCTGATCCTTCTGGGTGCTGCCGATGAAAAGGCGGCCATCAAGGGAATTCCCTGGGGAACCCTGATCCTGATCTGCGGCGTGGGCGCTCTGGTCAGCGTGATCGACACCCTGGGCGGCATTTCCATGATCTCCGAGTTTCTCCAGAGCTTCATGAGCGAGAAGACCGCGGTTCCGATTATGGCAGCCACCTCCGGCATCCTCTCCTGGGTAAGCTCCACCACAGGCGTGGTCATGCCGGCTCTCTACCCGGTTGCGGCCCAGGTAGCGGAGCAGTTCGCGGGAGTCAACTATGTTGAACTGATTTCCGCCATCACCGCCACATCCTTTGCGGCGGCCATCAGCCCGCTCTCCACGGGAGGCGCCATCATCATGTCCTCCTACTCCGCGGCCAAAGAGACCACCAATGCGGAGATGAACTCCATGTTTAAGACACTGTTCCTGCTGTCCGTAGCCAATGTAGCCATCAACGTTTTAATGGCGGCCCTGGGCGTATTCAATCTGGGAGGACTTTTCTAAGTTTTCCCCGCGGCAGGGGGAGGCATTCCCCCTGCATGACAAAGAAAAGAGGTAGAATTATGGTAATCGAAAAAGCGGCGGCGGCCGGGACGCTGGAATCCAGCGACTGCCTGGTCACGCTGGAACCGGGCGACGGGAAAATAGATTTTGAACTGGAGAGTCCCGTCCTCCATCAGTTCGGCCACCAGATCCGGAAGGTGGTTCTGGAAACATTAAAAAGACTGGATGTGGACAACGTCAAGATCCGCATCGTGGACAAAGGAGCTCTGGACTGTACCATCAAGGCGCGGGTAGAATGCGCGGTTTACCGGAGTGTGGGAAAGACCAGGGGTCTTCCGTGGGGAGGTGCCATCCGCAAATGAATCCGAAGATGAACCCAAACATGAAAAGACTGAGAAGAACCATGATGTTTCTCAACTGTCAGAAGCCCTCGCTGATCAAGGATCCCTACATCTACAAACCGGACTCCATCATGCTGGATCTGGAGGATGCGGTAGCCGAGAAGGAGAAGGACGCGGCGAGATATTCCCTGTATCACGCTCTTCAGGAGATCGACTACCGGGGTGTGGAGAGGGTGGTCCGCATCAACGGACTGGATACCGACATCTGGCAGGAGGATGTGCGGGCGTCGGTGGCGGGAGGAGCGGATGCCATCCGTATTCCCAAGACGGAAACCGCCCAGGATGTGAAGCGGGTGGAGGCCGTGGTGGAAGCCGTGGAGGCGGAGTTCGGCGTGGAGCCGGGAACCACTCTGATTATGGCGGCCATCGAATCGGCAAAGGGTGTCATGCACGCTCTGGAAATCTGCGAATCCTCTCCCAGGCTTTTTGGAATCGCCCTCTCCGGCGGGGATTACACCAAAGATCTCCAGACCACCATCTCCGGAACCGGCATTGAGCTGATGGGAGCCCGGCAGATGATGATCATCGCGGCCAGGGCAGCCGGCGTACAGTGCTTTGACACGGTTTACACCAACCTGGACGACATGGAGGGATTTCGAAAGGACGTGGAAACCATTCATCAGATGGGCTTTGACGGAAAATCCATCATCAATCCCCGTCAGATCTCCATTGTCCATGAAATCTATACCCCGAAGGAGAAAGACATCATTTTTGCGGAGAAAGTGGTGCGGGAGATTGATGAGAAGAAGGCCATGGGCATCGGCGTATTCACCGTAGACGGAAAGATGATCGACATCGCCTTCTATGACGGGGCGAAGAGAACCATTGAACTGGCGAAAGCCTCAGGCGTGTACAGGGGGGATTTGTAAGATGATCAATGCGGTTGGAAGAGACATTCCGGATGAGATCCTGGAAATGACCGGCAAGGAGGTTTTCCAGGGAAACAATTATAAGGAAGGCGTAGAGTACCATAAGCAGGGGCCCATTGTAAAACCGGTGATGGATCACAATACCAGCAAGATGGTAGGCTCCATCCGGGAGGCCCTGGAAAAATGCGGCGCCCATGACGGCATGACCCTGGGTTTCCACCATCATTTCCGGGAGGGAGACCTGGTTGTCAACATGGTCATGAAGGAAGTTCACGACATGGGCTTCAAGGATGTGACCATCTGCGCCAGTTCCCTGGGAAAAGCCCATGACGCCCTTCTGCCCTATATCGAAGACGGAACCATCACGGGAATCGAGTCCTCGGGGGTCCGGGGAAAAATCGGGGAAGCCATCTCCACCGGCAAGTTGAAGGGGCTGGCCATCATGCGCTCCCACGGCGGCCGGGTGCGGGCCATCCAGAGCGGCGAGACGGTGATCGACATCTCCTTTATCGGCGCTCCCACCTGCGACGACTACGGAAACTGCAAGGGCATCGGCGGAAAGAGCGACTGCGGCGTTCTCTCCTACTCCTTTGTGGACGGCCAGCATGCCAATAAGGTGGTAGCGGTCACGGACTGTCTGGTGCCCTTCCCCAACTACCCGGCGGATATCGCCATGACCCGGGTGGATTATGTCTGCGTCGTGGATGCCATCGGCATTCCGGAGAAAATCGCCACCGGCGCTGCCAAACCCACAACGGATGTCCGCAAGCTGATGATGGCGGACTACTGTACGCAGGTGGTCATCAACACCCCCTATTTCAAGGACGGTTTCTCCTATCAGACAGGCGTGGGCGGCGCCTCCATCGCCTCCGCGGCCTCTCTGGCGGAAATCATGAAAGAGCGGGGGATCAGGATGGGATTTGCCGTGGGCGGCATGTCCAAGGGAATGGTGGACATGCTGGATCAGGGACTGGTGGGAAAGCTTCTGGATACCCAGGACTTTGACCTGTTCGCGGTGAATTCCGTAAAAAGGCCCAACCATCACCGGATCAGCGCAGGCGCCTACGCCAACCCCTTTAACAAGGGAGCCTTCGTCAACAAGCTGGATTACGTGGTACTGGCAGCCCTGGAAGTGGACACCCATTTCAACTGCAACGTGGTGGTGGGATCCGACGGCCGGATCACCGGAGCGCAGGGAGGACATCCCGATGCGGCTCAGGGAGCGAAATGCACCATCGTAATCTGTCCCCTTCTGCAGGGACGTATCCCGGCCATCTGCACGGATGTGACCACCGTCACCACTCCCGGCGAATCCATCGATGTGGTGGTAACGGATTACGGCGTGGCGGTAAATCCGGCCCGCCCCGATCTGCTGGAGTCTCTCCAGAAGGCCAACTGCGTGCCCTTAAAGACCATCGAGGAACTCCGGGATATCGCCTACTCCATTACGGGAGTACCGGAGCCGGTGCAGTTCGGAGACCGGGTGGTGGGAATCATCGAAGCCCGGGACGGCACCATTATGGATGTGGTAAGAGAAATCAAGGAGTTTGAATTTTAATCCATAAGAACAGCAAACGCCTTTCCCCTGCCGAAGGGGAAAGGCGTTTCTTTAGTAATGAATCACGTTATCCGAAGCACAGATCCTTTCCAGCACCGGAGCGAACTCCTCACTGCGAAAGTATGCAATAAAAGATTCCGGCACCAGTCCGGCAAGTCCGGAAAAATCCCTCTGCTTTAACAGAGTGCGCACCTTTGAAGCGCTGATCACCTCCGGCCCGCACGTTTTTCTGGGAATGACCCGGCAGTCAATGCCGGATTTGGGCAGTTCCTCCTGCATGATCCGGTTGTAGATTCCGGTCACCTGACTGAAGGGCTCCTCTCCCACAAAGCGGGCCGAGACGGACAAAACCCCGGCGATCTTTCTGAAAATCTCCACATCCAGCCGGGCCTGCCCTTCGATGACCTTTTCCTTGTCCTTCAGGAAATAACCGGGAAAGGTGGCGCTGCTGATCATGTAGGGGCCGCTGTCGTGACAGATCACGTTGGAAAGGTGGGCCACCCCTTCCATCACCAGTTTTTTCCGCACGGCAAAGGGAATCAGGCTCTTATCCTCACTGACCACAAAGAGGTGCAGATGATCACAGGAAGAAGCGGCCGTTTCCGCCAGAAACTGATGCCCCAGCGTGAAGGGATTGGCGTTCATCACCAGGGCGGCGGAAGTTCCCTCCCCTCTGAACGGGGAAAGCTTTTCCAGGTACTTTTTAAAACCGTCCCGCTGATTTTCCATGAAAACCAGCGTATTACTCACTTCTGCAACCGGATAAAAGCCCAGGCTTTTAAAAAAATCCGCACTCTCCGTTTTGGTGTAAAGGAACAGCCGGGAGTTTCCCCGCTCATACTCTACTCGGATCAGATGAGACACCACCGTGTTTAAAAGCCCTTCCCCCTGATGATCCCTCCTCACCGCCAGGCAGCGAAGGGTATTTCCAAAACAGCTTCCCGTGGCCACCATCTGACCTTCGTCATCGTACAGGGCGCAGGTGTAATCCAGATTGGCATCCCGAAGAAGCCCCTCTCCTTCCAGCAGCCGGTCAACCTGCTCCAGGGAGCGGACATCGGAGGGGAAGACCTGCGAAATCCTGTAATCGTCCATACGCTTCCCCCTTCCCTCAAACCGCTTTTTCCAGAAAATACAGCAGAAAACAGATTGCCAGCAGATCCGCGCTTCCTCCGGGGGAGAGATTTCGTTTTATAAACGCGTCATCCAGTGCTTCCAGAGTCTCCCGGTTCGGATAGGGTTCCCGGGAAAGAAGGTCTCTCAGTCCGGCGACGGTTTCCTTCCAGGTTTCCATGCTGCTTCGGGCAATGAGGTTTGTATCAACGGATCCGGCCATCAATGCCAGCAGGGCCGCGCAGCCGGCGTCATTTACGGACAGTCCCAAAGAAATTCCCTCCCGGAGCACGGGAAGCCCAAAGTTTCGCACGGCGGGAAGTCCTTCTTCCATCTGGCCGCGCACCCCGGTGATCCCGTATGCCAGGTACAGGCGCTGCCCGGCGGTCCTGGCGTTTTTTTCGGTTAGGTCCTTTAGATCCGACTCCACGATTCCCCGGGTAATGGCCGCACACTCATCCAGAACCGCATCCGCAGATTTCCACTCCTCCCGGGGGAGGCGGCCCAGAGCCCCGCAGAGAATTCCCAGGGAAAAAACGGCCCCCTTGTGGGTGTTGACGCCTCCGGTGGCCCGAAACATCTCCCTTTCCGCCCCCTGGCCTGCCCGGCGGAGAAGAGGCATCGTCTCCTGGGCGGCAAGCGCGGAGGTGCGCCTCCCGATCTTTACACACTCATCAAAGTAGGGCCAGAGAACGCTTTCGCTGTCCATAAAGGTAAAGAAATCCATGTCCCGGTGGCTCCCGGAGTTTCTGCGGTCCACCAGTCCCGGCTTGGGTGTGACGGAGACCTCATATAAGACCGCTTTGCAGGCCAGTCCGGCGGCTTCTGCGGCATCCGCTTCATCGACGGCTCTTCGCAGGATGCTCCTGGTTTTTTCCTGAAGCTCCAAAACCGTGTGTTTTCTGCTTCTGGCGCATTCCTTTGCAGGCTCCATACAGATCAGGCATCTTCTTTCCGGAAGACCCAGTTCCGTCCGTTCCACTTTTTCCCCATCCGGTTTGATCACATCGATGTCAAAGAGTCTTCCCAGTTCCGTCTCATCTTCCAGCTCCACCCCGGCCCTTTTCACAGCCAGGGAATCAGAATCCACCACATAGAAACCCTCATTTCCCGTGCTTTCGTGAATGGTTTCCCGGTAAATGCAGGGAATGCCTTTATCCTCCAGGCGGTTCAAGAGGCTTTTCTCCCCCAGATCAAATCCTCGGCGGATGAGGGAACTGTTCTTGACAGGCCCCGGGATATTCATCGTAAAACAGATCAAAACCTTCCCGTACCTGGCCAGCAGTTCCCTCTGGCGAAAAACACGGTTCTCTCTGGCTTCCAGCATCCGGGCCAGCGTAACTTCCTCATCCATGGCGGTCTCCTTTTCGGACATTGCAGGTTGAAACGATCACTCTCCTTCCATTGTAAGCAAAGACCGGGATCCCGTCAAGACCTGCCGCAGGAGAAGGTATGACTTCCGCTTCCCACTTCTTTCCTTTCCCCGTCAAATGCCACCGTGGCGGTCATGTTGGGGGGAATGGTCACCTCCATGTGGATTCCTCCGTTTTCCTGCCGGTTCCATCGAACAGTCAGGGTTCCGTTTACGGTCTCAAAGCTTCTCTCACAGGAGGTGAAGTGTTCCTGGAAGTCCGGGGCAATGACCGCATGGCGGAAATCCTCATGAGAGATCTCCACGCCCGCGATATGCCGGAACATCCAGTCGTCCACGCAGCCGAAGGCATAGTGGTTGTTGCTCACCTTCAAAGGCGTACCGTCCGGGCCTTTGGCAAACCAGCTCTCCCAGATGGTGGTGGCTCCCTGATCCACCTCGTAGAGCCAGGAGGGACACTGATCCTGCAGGAGGATCTCATAGGCCACATCGGTCCGGCCGATCTTGACCAGCGCATCCAGAAGGTAAGGCGTGGCCAGAAAGCCCGTATCCAGGCAGTTGCCGTTTTCCCGGATCAGCTGGATCAGGCGGTCCGCAAAGAGGGATTTAAACTTCTCCGGCACCAGATCAAAGTAGAGAAGAAGCACGTAAACACCCATGGTTTCCACCACGGGGCGGCCTTCCCCGTCGATTAACCCCTGTCCGATGGCCGCTTTCATGTGATCCGCCATGTCACCATAGTACTTCCGGTCTTCCTCTTTTCCCAGAATTCCCGCGATCTCCGCCATGGTGCTTAAAGACACCCAGCCGAAGACGGGAGCCGTATATCTGGATGTCTCCGTCATGGAGAACATCATGCCCTGAAGGCCCTGCGCTCCTTCCACGCCTGCTTTTGAAAAGCCGGGAATCAGCCACTCCCCGTAATGAAACCCCGTATCCCAGAGATACTGTTCGATCTCCTCCGGGCGCTCACACTTGGGCGGCTGTTTTTCCCGGGCTTCCCGGATGATATAGTCACACCACTTTCTGGCACTCTCATACTGCTGCCTTAATATCTCCCGGTTTCCCGTCAGGTGATACATCACGGCGGGAATCAGCACTCCCGCATCTCCCCAGCCGGCGGAAGTAACTTTTCCCTCAAAGCCGTACTGGGCTCCCAGCATCTTTCCCATGGGAATGTAGGGACCGCAGCAGGGAACCACCATGGGGATCCGGCCGGCCTCATCCTGATCCAGAGCCATGTTTTCCAGCCATCTGGTAAAGAAGGCGGTGAGATCCTCGTTTTGAAAGGCGGTGGCGGCAAAGATCTGCGCATCCCCGGTCCATCCCGCCTTTTCCCTCTGGGGACAGTCGGTGGGGATGGAGAGCATGTTGGAGCGCTGGGACCAGCGGGTGTTTTCATAGAGCCGGTTAATCCGGGAATCGGAACAGTTAAAGGTTCCCGCATCTTCCTTCCGGGTGGTGAGAACCACCGCCTGGAACTGTTCCCCGCAAACCGGTACGGGAGAGGTCACCCGCACATAGCGGAAGCCGTGGAAGGTAAAGAGGGGCTCATAGATCTCCGGTTTCCCCGAAGAGCGGAAAATATCCTTCTGATCCGCCCCGTTTCCCACTCCCTCCTGGACGGAGAGGATGTTGTCAAAAAAGCAGCCCTGGGGATCCAGGGTCTCCGAGTGCTCCAGCATGATCTCCGCTCCCAAAGGAAGATCTGTTGTCATCCGCACCCTTCCGGCAATGGTCTGGCCAAAGTCCAGGATGGTCTCTCCCTTCGGGGAATGGAGTACCTCCCGAACCGGCA
>CAZJYM010000047.1:0-15532 GCA_964550245.1 uncultured Blautia sp.
AGATACTGCGTGTATGTGATGAGGCAACCATAAGCCATTCTGATCTGAATACCGTCATCTCCAGGCTGGATCGGATCACCATAAAGCTGGATGAGGATAACGGTTCCAAATCTGTCGCTTTTACGAAGATCCAGAAGAAAGTGCTGGAAGGTCTGGGCGTAGACGAGAATCAGATATCAGAACTCTCCGCCTGCGTAAAGAACCGGTGGGGGAACCCAAACAAAGAAGTCATACTGGAGAGAGGAGCAGGCGGAAAGAAACGCGGACGGCCCAGGAAACAGCCTTCCCTTCCGGATGAGGAGATGTGAAGCCGTCCCGGCATTCATGGGACCTAAATTGTCTGGGCGCTGTCTTTTCCGTGTATTTTATTGAAATGTTAGAAATTTTCCCTCACATCTATTCTGTTTTGTAAATTTTCGGTGGTTTTTTCGAGAAATTGCTTCCCTCCACGGATCTGAATTGACCATAAGAATTGAAAAAGCCGGGTAATGGCCAGGATCCGGCCCCCTGGCAGGTCGAAAATTTAAGCCTTATGGCAGTGAAAATTTGAAACGCAGCAGAACATATACGAAAATATAGCGTGAAATTTCTTTCAAAGCTGCGTTCATCCTGCTGAATCTCCCAAATCCTTCATACAATCATTTTCGGCAATGTCAGATAACAATAATAACCCTTTCTCTGCCCGGAGATACCCCTCCTTCAACAACAAAAAAGCAGGCTGCCCTCCGGCAGCCTGCCCTCTTCCTTCTCATCAGCCCGCAAAGAATACATTGTAGAAGACCTGCGTTCCATACAGTGGAACCGAATCGTTCCATTTGATCCATACGTGCCTGTTTTTGTACTTCACCTTCGTCCAGTTTCCATACTTGCCGTTGTAGACCTTTTCGGGAATGATCTCGCTGTTTTCCTTGAGAACAAGGGCCTTCTTCCCGGTTCGGGGCGACTTGCAGGCCGTAATGCTTTTCCTGACTCTCAAAGCCTGGCTGTTATCCGTCGTTCTGTACCAGGTCACATTCCCCACACTGCCCGCTCTCTTTAAGATACCGTTTTTGCAGACGTAGTCAAAGGTACAGCGGTGCATCCCGAAAGTGGAGGACATGACCGTGTAATCCACGCCCAGATCATCATCCGTGTAGGAATGGCACAGGGGTGCCGTTGATGCAGATGCTGATCCCCGCTAAAGGTGTTGGCCAGCAGGATAGTGTCTGCCTTCCCTTTCCTGTTCAGGGTGACTGACTGCGGATTGGTCGCCTGATTACCGCCAGCAGCCCGGCCAGGACATTTCTTTCCCTTCATGCAGGGATTGCTTTTCTCCCGGCTTTCTGGTAGAATGGAAACCGAAGCTGGAACCGATAATCAGGAAAAAGAGAGGATTAATATATGAACGAAGAACCGATTGGAAAGTGCAGCGCCCTTGACTGCTCCACCTGCGGGAAATGTGATTCCAACGCGGATCACAGCACCATCACCCTGACTCTGGAAGACGATACGGAAGTGGTGTGCACCATTCTCACCGTCTACCCTGTGGGAAGCCAGGAATACATTGCCCTTCTGCCCAAGGATGAGAACGGATTCAACCTGAATGAAGTTTATCTCTATCAGTTTTCCAGAACGGAGACCGGAGATCCCATTCTGGCAAACATCTATGATGACGATGAATACGACGCGGCTGCCCGTGAGTTTGACCGGATCCTGGACAATGCCAGGAAGGCGGAGATGGAAGGGGCTCCCCTGGAGTAGGTAAAAAATAAGAGGGAAGATCCGTTCTTCCCTCTTTTTACCTGCCTGTGGTGCTTCCCAGGCCCCCGTTTCTCTTTTCCGTCACCTGATCATCAACCGTAATGCCGTACTGCAGGAAGATCCCCTGCATGAAGCCGGTTCCTGCGGGAATGACAAGACTCCTTCCCTCCCGGGAATCGTTGGTGAGCTTCGCAAAGATGTGGCCCTCGTTGTCGGAATAGAAATAGTCGCTGTCGATGATCCCCACCGTGTTGTCCAGCTGCAGCCGGTACTTAAATCCCAGCCCGCTGCGGGGATAGCACATGAGCACCCAGGAGGGGTTCATCTCCGCCCGGATCCCCGTGGGAAACTTTAAACTCTCTCCCGGAGAGAGCTTCACTTCTATCGGAGCAAAAAAGTCATATCCCGCACTGCCTTCGGTGGCCCTTCTGGGAAGAATGATTCCCCGGTACACACCCAGGATCTCCTCCTCCGGGGCATCCCCGAAGCAGTCTCTCCAGCCCTCCAGGAACTGTTTTTCACTTACCTTGTAAAACCTGCCGATTCTCTCCACGTCTGCCTCCCTATTCTGTATGAAGAATGATCCTGCCCTCCCGCAGGGTGGCGGGAACATCGATCACCCGCTGATTGGAAGATCCCTTCCACTTTAAGAGGGGATCCTTCAGCTCCAGGATAAATTCTCCGTCCACACACACATCCAGGTACGAAACGATCTCCTCCCGGTCGATCTCCTCCCAGAGAAAGCCGGTGTAAAGCCAGATGGTCTTTTTCGGATATCTCTGCCGGATCTCTCTTGCCAGGGACGTCACCCCCACGATGTTGGAGGGATGAAGGGGATCACCTCCGGAGAAGGTGATCCCGCTTACATAGTCTTTATCCAGTTCGGTGAAAATCTCTTTCTTTTCAGCATCCGTAAAGGGAAGCCCCCCGTTGGGGTCCCAGGTGATGGGGTTCTGACATCCCCGGCAGCAGTGATTGCAGCCTGCCACCCACAGCACCACCCGGAGACCGTCTCCGTTGAGCATGTCGTCTTTGGTTATATTGTGGTATCTCATAACCTCTCGCTCTTGGGAAGATCCTTGATGGAAAAGCTCATTCTCCCCAGTTTGTCCTTGCCAAGACAGATCACCTTTACCTTGTCTCCCAGGGTGAGCACATCCTCCACCCGGTTGATTCTCTCGCGGCAGATCTTGGAAATGTGCACCATTCCCTCCTTGCCGGGAGCAAACTCGATAAAGGCGCCGAATTCCTTGATGCTGACCACCCGGCCGGTGAGGATCTGTCCCGCCTCGAAGTCCGTGGCGATGATCTGCACCATACGGGCTGCCTCCTCCATGGACTTCTGATCCAGTCCGCAGATGGAAACGGCTCCGTCGTCGGTGATGTCGATCTTCACACCGGTGCGCTCGATAATGGTATTGATGGTCTTTCCTCTCTGTCCCACCACGTCCCCGATCTTCTGGGGATCGATCTGGATCTGGATGATCTTGGGCGCATACTTGCCCACGGTCTCTCTGGGTTTGGCAATGCACTTCTCCATCACCTCGGTCAGGATGTACTCCCTGGCCTCCTTGGTGCGGTAGATGGCCTCCTCCACGATGGGACGGGTCAGACCGTGAATCTTGATGTCCATCTGGATGGCGGTGATGCCGTCATGGGTGCCCGCCACCTTGAAGTCCATATCTCCGAAGAAGTCCTCCAGCCCCTGAATGTCCGTCAGCACGATGTAGTCATCGTCCGTATCCCCGGTCACCAGACCGCAGGAGATGCCGGCCACCGGCTTGGAGATGGGAACGCCGGCAGCCATGAGGGACATGCTGGAGGCGCACACACTGGCCTGAGAAGTAGAGCCGTTGGACTCGAAGGTCTCGGAAACCGTGCGGATGGCGTAGGGGAAATCCTCCTCTTTGGGCAGAACCGGAAGAAGAGCTCTCTCCGCCAGGGCGCCGTGACCGATCTCCCGTCTTCCCGGTCCTCTGGAGGGCTTGGTCTCCCCTACCGAATAGGAGGGGAAGTTGTAGTGATGCATATATCTCTTGGAGGTCTCAAACTCGTCCAGTCCGTCCAGCCTCTGGGCATCCGCCAGGGGAGCCAGGGTGGTGATGGTGCAGATCTGAGTCTGACCTCTGGTAAACATGGCAGAACCGTGAACTCTGGGGATGATGTCGATCTCCGCGGACAGAGGACGGATCTCCTTGATGGCCCGGCCGTCGGGACGCTTGTGGTCCTTGAGGATCATCTTGCGGACGGTCTTCTTCTGATACTGATAAACCGCCTCACCCAGAACCTTCAGCCAGTCCTCGTGATCCGCAAAGGCCTCTTCCATACGGGCCGTGATCTGACGGATATTTTCCTCCCGCACCTGCTTCTCGTCGGTAAAGACCGCCTCCTCCATCTCTTCGGGAGGAACCACTTCCTTCATGGCTTCAAAAAGTTCATCCGGAACGGCGAAGGACTCATAGCTGTGTTTGGGCTTTCCGCACTCGGCCACGATGCCGTCGATAAAGGCGATGATCTGCTGATTCACTTCATGAGCCTTATAAATGGCCTCGATCATCTGGGCCTCGGGAACCTCTTTGGCTCCGGCCTCGATCATGATCACCTTTTCCCGGGTGGAGGCCACGGTCAGCTGGAGAAGGGACACATCCTTCTGCTCCAGGGTGGGATTGATGATAAACTCCCCGTCAATCAGGCCTACCTGAGTGGCTGCGCAGGGGCCGTCAAAGGGAATGTCGGAAATGCAGGCGGCGATGGAGGAGCCCAGCATGGCCGGTACCTCCGGGTTGCACGTGGGATCCACGGACAGAACGGTGTTTACCAGGGTTACGTCGTTTCTGTAGTCCTTGGGAAACAGAGGACGCATGGGCCGGTCGATTACCCGGGAGGTAAGGATGGCATGCTCGCTGGCCTTGCCCTCTCTCTTGTTAAAACCGCCGGGGATCTTGCCCACGGCGTACATCTTTTCCTCATAGTCCACACTTAAGGGGAAGAAGTCGATTCCCTCCCTGGGCTCCTTGGAAGCGGTGGCGGTGGACAGCACGGTGGTGTCCCCGTAATGCATGAGGGCGGCTCCATTGGCCTGTTTGGCTACACGGTCGATATCCACCGTGAGGGTTCTTCCGGCCAGTTCCATTGAATAACTTTTGTACATGCTTTCGTTCTCCTTTTTTTCCTGTTCTTCCAGTCAGCAGGAGTCCGAAACAACTGAAAAAACTGCCGAAAGCCGCTTCCGGCAGGCTTTTCAGTAGTCTCGGAATTAACTCCCGCATCTTAGAAGTAAGAGTCAGTTTCATCTGGATACTTTTGTGGGTTTACATTTTTTCATAGAAAGACGGGGCGGATGGATATCCGCCCCTTCCGCATCTTGGTTATTTTCTTAACCCTAATTTTTCGATCAGTGCACGGTATCTGTCGATATCCGTCTTCTTCAGATAGGCCAGCATTCCACGTCTTTGTCCAACCATCTTTAACAGTCCCCGTCTGGAATGGTGATCCTTGTGATGCGTCTGCAGATGCTCGGTGAGCTCCTGAATTCTGGCCGTGAGAATGGCGATCTGTACTTCCGGGGAACCGGTATCCCCCTCGGACCGTCCATACTCTTTCATGATCGCGGCCTTTTTCTCTTTGGAAATCATGATAAATATCCTCCTTTATTTTTCAAACCGCCGCATATTAAGAGACGGTCGGAGACTCCAATCTCTGAATATGGGCTGATCACACCTTGCATAGTATAGCACACAACCCTATTTCTGTAAACTGTTTTTTTTCTGTTCGTCCAGGTCCTCTTCCTGCAGGGAAAATGCGATATTGGTGGCATGATCCGCCACTCTCTCCAGCCCCGAGAGGATGTCCGAATACATGGTGCTGGCAGCCGGGCTGCACTCATTGCGGGTCAGGCGCTGTACGTGGGATTCCTGAAAAAGTCTCTCCGTCTCGTCTACCTGATCCTCCAGGTCCAGGATCTCCTGGATGTGCTCCGTATTGTTTCTGGCAAACATGTCCAGGGCATAGAGGGTGATTTTGATCACCATGTCAAAGAGGGTTCCCAGTTCCTCCCAGGCTTTGGCGCTGAAGCGGATATCTTCATCGATCCGGCTTCTGGCCGCATCCGCCACATTCTCCGCGTGATCCCCGATGCGCTCGATATCGTTCACCACATGGAAAAGACCGCCGATGCTCTTTTTATCCTCGGTGGGAATGCTGGTCTGATTCACCTTCACCAGATAGTCGGTGATGGCCCGGTTCAGGCTGTCGATCTGCCTCTCCGTCTTATAGACCTGGCTGATCTCCTGCTCATTCTCATGAATCAGGGCATCCATGGCCAGCTGCAGGTTTTCCACCGCCATTCTTCCCATGCGCTCCATCTCCCGGGTAGCGTCCAGTACGGCGGTGGTGGGGGAAAATACGGAATTCTCCCCGATATAGCGAAGAGCCGGCTCCTTCTCCTGCTCCCCGTCCTCACCCGGCACCAGAATGCCGGTAAGCCTTACTATGGGCTTGACAAAGGGGAAGAGGATCAGCACCTCAAAGACCTTGATCAGGGTATGGGCATTGGCCACCTCCCGTCCCGGATCCATGCGGGAGATGCTTTCGATAAAGGCGGTCACCGGTTCCATGGCAACGGAGAGGATCACAAACATCACCGCGGTGCCGATCAGGTTAAAGAGGAGGTGAATAAGCGCCGCTCTTTTGGCGATCTTCTTGCCGTTAACCGCGGCCAGAAGGGCGGAGATGCAGCAGCCGATGTTGCAGCCAAAGATGATAAAGTAGCAGATGCGGATGTCCAGCAGTCCCTGCTGGGCTAAAAGCAGCACAATGCCCACCGTGGCAGAGGAGCTCTGCAAAACGGCAGTCACGCCCATGCCCACCAGCATGGCCCAGAACCGGTTGGTGAGGGAACTTAAAGCCGCTGCCACCCGGGGTGACTCCTTTAACACCGACATGGACGAGGACATGAGGCTCATGCCCATAAAGAGAATGCCGAAACCCAGCAGCACTTCCCCGGCTCTCTGAACCCTGGTCTTTTTGGAAAACATCACCATGACCACCGCCGTCAGGACGAACAGAGGGGCCAGGGCGGAGAGATTGAAGGAGATCAGCTGAGAGGTCACCGTGGTGCCGATGTTGGCCCCCATGATCACCCCGGCCGCCTGATACAGGTTCATCAGCCCGGAATTTACAAAACTCACCACCATCACCGTGGTGGCGTTGGAGGACTGGATCACCGCCGTAAAAAAGGTGCCCACCAGAACCCCCCGCAGGGTGGTTTTGGTGAAAAACTCCAGGATGCTCCTCATCTTTGCGCCGGCCGCCTTCTCCAGGCTGTCGCTCATCAGCTTCATGCCGTACAGAAAAAGGCCCAGGCCTCCCATCAGGCCCAGAATGATATCTGCCATTTCTCTTCTCCTTCCCCGGTCTCATTCCCACAGGTCCGGAGAATGATCAGCAAAATATTCCCTCCCGCTTTCAATGTCCCTGGAGATCTGGTTTTTAAGCTCCTCAAAGGAGGAAAAGACTCTCTCCGGGCGCAGGAAGTGATAAAATTCCACCCGGCAGGGCACATCATACAGGTCCCCCTGGAAATCCAGCAGATGGGTTTCCACTCCCACAAAGCTCTCTCCCACCGTGGGCTTTACGCCTACGTTGGCCACAGCGGGAAAGGATCCCCCCTCATACCGGAAAACCACCGCATACACCCCGTTGGGGGGAAGCAGCTTTTCCGGCGGGGGAACCAGGTTGGCGGTGGGGAAGAACAGGGTGTGTCCCATTCCCCTTCCGTGTTCCACCCTTCCCTCCACAAAGTAGGGCATGCCTAAAAGAGAGTTGACCAGCGACATATTTCCCCTGTGCAGCTCCTCCCGGATGTAGGTGCTGCTCACCTTCCGTCTTCCCTCCCGTTCCCGGGAGAGGATCCGGGTTTCAAAGCCGTACTTTTTCCCCATCTCCAGCAGAAGTTCCGTGTTCCCTTTTCTGTCCCGTCCGAAACGGAAGTCGTCTCCCACGGCCACGTGGGAGACCTGCAGATCCC
The DNA here is from genome assembly GCA_964550245.1 of uncultured Blautia sp. Classification (GTDB taxonomy): domain Bacteria; phylum Bacillota; class Clostridia; order Lachnospirales; family Lachnospiraceae; genus Blautia_A. The sequence goes on from CAZJYM010000047.1 coordinate 7,769, forward strand.
CCACCAGGATCTCCCGCACAAAGGTTTCGGCCCGCATGTGCCGCAGCTTTTCATCCAGCGGACACTCCAGCAGCACGTCCACCCCCAGATCCTCCAGGATCCTTCTCCTCTCCGGAAAGGTAAAGATCATCTTCCCCTGGGAGGTAAAGGCGCAGACCAGGCTCGTGGCCCCCTCCTGCTTTTTCTCCAGGATGTCCCCGATCAGCTTCCGGTGGCCCCTGTGAATGCCGTCGAACTTCCCCAGCGTCACCGCGCAGTTTTCAAGATGGGGAAATTCGCCGTCGATTTTCATGTATTCCATTGTTCTCTCCGCCTCTCACTATCAGGCGACAAGGGGATTACGGATTGTTCCGCCGCTTCGCAGCTCTCACAATCCTTCATACCAACATTTTTACGGGACAAAACCTTCCCTTTTCCTTCTGCCACTGGTAGATCCCCACAAAGTCTCCCCCGCTGGTGCACAGGCGAAACCGGCCTTCTTTGGGAGCGCCCGGAAGCAGGGGTTCATCCAGGGGATTGCCGTTTAAAAGGAGACGGTCCCCTTTTTCCGAAACGCAGATGCGGGGATAATCAGAAAGGATGTCTTCCAGCGGGATCACCAGGGAGTCGATGCGTCCTTCCCTGACACAGGTTTCCACTTCCTCCAGGGTGTGGCTCTCCTCCAGGGTAAAGCCCTCGGTCTGCGTCCGGATCAGTTCCTCCATGCAGGCCCCGCATCCCAGAGCCTCTCCGGCATCCCGGCAGAGGGAACGGATGTAGGTGCCCCGGCTGCAGCGGACCCGAAACCGCACCCGGGGAAGATCCGTCTCCAGGATCTCCATCTGGTAAACCGTGATGGGAGTTGCTTCCCTCTCCACGGTTTTCCCTTCCCGGGCCAGCTCATAAAGCCTTTTGCCGTTTACTCTCCGGGCAGAATACATGGGGGGAACCTGAAGGCTCTCCCCCATAAATCCTTTCAGCACAGTGCGCACCTGCTCTTCGGTGACGGCAACTTCGCTCTCCCTTTCCACCTTTCCGGTGATGTCCAGGGTATCCGTTTCCAGCCCCAGCCGCATGACAGCCTCGTAGGTCTTATCTTTACCGTTTAACAGATCTGCCAGTCTGGTGGCCTTTCCCAGCAGAACCGGCAGCACCCCTTCCGCCAGGGGATCCAGGGTGCCCGTATGGCCCGCCTTTTTGATGTGACAGATCCTGCGGACACGGGCCACCACATCCTGGGAGGTACAGCCCTTTTCCTTACGGATAATCAGCAGTCCGTCCATCAGGCTTCCCCGTCGTCCCCGTTCAGGGCCAGTTCAACCTGTTCCATCACGTTGTTGATCACGTCATGGACAGAGCCGTTCATCTCGCAGCCCGCCGCCCGGTTGTGGCCTCCTCCGCCGAAGTAGACCGCGATTTTGCTCACGTCCACCTTCCGCTTGGAGCGCAGGGAGACCTTAAAGTACTCCGGACGCAGCTCGTAGAGAAACATGGCCACTTCCACCCCGGCGGTGAGACGCAGCTGGCTCACGATGCCGTCCAGGTCCGTTCCCTCCACCCCGTAGAAGTCCATGTCTTTTTTCTTTAAGTAGCCCACCACGCAGCGACCGTCCAGCAGCAGGATGCTCTCGGTGAGCACCCGGCCCATCACCTGGTTCTGCACGTAGGACTTCTCATAAAAGGATGTCTCAATAATCCGGGAGAAGTCAAAGCCCTTCTTCATCAGTTCCCCCGCCGCGGCCATGGTCTCCGGGGTGGTGTTGGGATACTGGAAGACGCCGGTGTCATGGACAATCCCGGTATAAAGGGCTGCCGCCACATCCACGCTGATCTTTTCATGATCCAGCAGGGAGTAGAGCACCTCGCAGGTGGAACTCACCTCTCCCCGCACATGGTTAATCATGGCAAAGCCCGGATTGCTCACATGGTGGTCGATGCACACCGTAAGCCCCGCATGGTCGTAACAGTCTCCCGCCACGGCCAGACGGGATCTGGCGCTCACATCGCAGGTGATAAAAAGGTCGTATGTCACATCCGGATCCGCCTGGTGTTTGATGTCATCGATGTCCCTGATGTAGGTAAACACCGGCTGGATCCGGTCCAGATACACATCCGTGCGGATGCGGGGGTAATTCTCCCGCAGGTAGAGATACAGCGCCATGCAGGATCCCACACAGTCCCCGTCGGGACGGATGTGCCCCCCGATTCCCACGGAATTTACATTGTCAAGCAGGTCCTCGATCTGTCTCATTTGAGCGTACCTGCCTCTCTCTTCTCCTGGTCCATCCGGGCCACCTCGTCGATCTTTCTGGACATGGCCACCCCGTGTTCAATGGATTCATCCAGAATAAAGAGGAGCTCCGGCGTCAGTCTCAGGTTCAGGTTCCGGGCCAGGAAGGAGCGGATGGCTCCCTCCGCGCTTAAAAGGCCTTCCATGGTGGTTTCCTTCTCCTCCCGGGTGCCCAGAACAGAAATATATACCTTGCAGGTTTTCAGATCCGGGGCCACCCGGGCATCCGTCACCGTGGTAAGGGGATGGATGCGGGGGTCCTTGATCTCCGTGCGGATGATCTCGCTTAATTCCCGGACGACTTCCTGGTTGATGCGGATATTTTTGATGCTGTTTTTTCTCATTGGCGACACCCCTCCTATCTGGGCACTTCCACCATGATGTAGGCTTCGATCAGGTCGTCTTCCTTCACGTCGTTGAAGCCGTCGATGACCAGGCCGCACTCGAACCCGGCCTTCACTTCCTTCACGTCGTCCTTAAACCGCTTCAGGGAGGAGAGACTGCCCTCGAAGACCTGTTCTCCCTCTCTGGAAACCCGGACCTTTGCGGAGCGCTGGAACACGCCGTCCAGCACATAGCTTCCGGCAATGGTTCCCACACCGGAGGCCTTGAAGAGCTGGCGCACCTGGGCATGGCCGATGACCTTCTCCTCGTACACCGGTTCCAGCATGCCCTTCATGGCGGATTCAATGTCCTCAATAGCCTGGTAGATCACCTTGTAGAGACGCAGATCCACCCCTTCCTGCTCGGCCAGCTGTTTGGCCATGTTGTCGGGGCGCACGTTAAAGCCGATGATGATGGCGTTGGAGGTGGCAGCCAGGGAAACGTCGGATTCGTTGATGGCGCCCACGCCTCCGTGGATCACCCGCACCACGACCTCGTCGTTGGAGAGCTTGAGAAGACTCTGCTTCACCGCCTCCACGGAGCCCTGTACATCGGCCTTGACCACGATGGGCAGTTCCTTGAGATCGCTGGCATGGATCTGATCGAACAGGTTGTCCAGGGAGAGCTTGCCCTTTGTCTCCTCCAGCAGCCGGTTCTTGTTCTCGGATACGAAGGCCGCCGCAAAGTTCTTGGCCTCCTTGTCGCTCTCAAAGGCCATCAGCACCTCGCCGGCGTTGGGCACGTCGCCCAGTCCCAGAATCTCCACGGGCATGGAGGGACCGGCTTCCTTCACCCGGCGTCCGGTATCGTCCATCATGGCCCGGACCTTGCCGCTGCAGGATCCGGCGGCGATAAAGTCACCCACATGCAATGTGCCCTTCTGTACCAGGATGGTGGCCACGGGCCCCTTGCCCCGGTCCAGCTCGGCCTCGATCACCAGACCTCTGGCGGTCCGCTTGGGATTGGCTTTCAGTTCCGCCATCTCGGCGGTGAGAAGAATCATCTCCAGGAGGTTGTCAATCCCTTCTCCGGTCTTGGCGGATACGGGCACCATCACCGTGCTGCCGCCCCAGTCCTCGGGGATCAGATCCTGTTCGGAGAGCTCCTGTTTCACCCGTTCCACGTTGGCGCCGGGCTTGTCAATCTTGTTGATGGCTACGATGATGTCCACACCCGCAGCCCGGGCATGGCTGATGGCCTCCACGGTCTGAGGCATCACACCGTCGTCGGCGGCCACCACCAGCACCGCGATGTCGGTGGCATTGGCCCCTCTCATCCGCATGGCGGTAAAGGCCTCGTGGCCGGGGGTGTCCAGGAAGGTGATCTTCTGACCGTTGATCTTCACCACGTAGGCCCCGATGTGCTGGGTGATTCCCCCGGCCTCTCCCTTGGTCACGTTGGTGTTGCGGATGGCGTCAAGCAGTGAGGTCTTGCCGTGGTCCACGTGTCCCATGACGCACACCACCGGAGGTCTGGGAACCATGTCGGACTCCTGCTCCTGATCCTCCTTCAGGAGCTCCTCGATCACGTTCACCTTCTCTTCCAGTTCCGCGATGATATCGAACTCCAGGGCGATCTCCTGCGCCTTCTCGTAGTCGATCTCCTGGTTTACCGTCACCATGACGCCCTGCATGAACAGCTTCTTCACGATCACGGAGGGCTGTACCTTCATGGCGTCCGCCAGTTCCCGAACCGTCAGCTTCTCGGGGATGATGATCTCCTTCACTTCCGGCTTCTTCTCTTCCCTGGGAGGAGGAGTGGGCTTCTGGAATGCCTTGGGAACCTTCTGAACCGTCTTCTTCCCGTTCTGGCCGGCTCTGCTGTTCCCGGAGGCAGTCTTGTCAAACTCTTTCTTCTTGTTCTTGTTCTCTCTGTCCCGTTCTCTCTTGCTGTCCTTGGAGGTCTTGGTAAGCTCCGGGCTGAAGGCGGCTTCGCCCTCTCCCCTTCTTCCTCCCGAGCGGGAAGAACCACGGCCCTGGCCGGATCCTCTTCCTTCCCCGCGGTTATCGTACCCCGGACGGCCCTGGCCCTGCATGCGGCCCTGACCGGACTGGCCTCCTCTCATGCCGGAACCCTGAGAAGGTCTGGAACCTCCCCGGTTTCCGCCCTCTCCCTGGGGTCTGCCGCCCCGGTTCTGGCCGTCGCTGTACCGGGGTGAACGGTTGTCCCGGTTCTGGTTATCCCGGTTCTGATTATCCCGGGGCTGATTTCTCCTGTCTCCCCGGTCGCCGGGCCTGCGGTCCCCTCTGGTATCCCGGCTGTCTTTGGGTCTGTTGTCCGAATCCCGGCGGTCTGTCCTGGGAGCCGGTTTCCCCTGGGACTTTCCTTCCCCGCTCTTTGCCCCCTCTTTGGGAGCCGGGGCTTTGGGACGCTGCTCCCCGGTGCTTTTGGGCTTTTCCTGCGCGGCTTTGGGCTTTTCCTGTACCGGAGCAACCGGAGCCGCAGCCTTTGTCTCCTTTGTCTCCTTTGTCTCTTTTGCCTCTGCCGGTTTGGCAGGAGCGGTCTCGGCAGTGGCGGCAGCTGCTGTCGTCGCGGCCTGAGTCTCCGGCTTTTTAGCCGGTGCCGGCTTGGGTGTCCGGACGGCCTGATTTTCGGATGTCACCGGAGCTGCCGGCTTGCCGCCCTGGGGCGGATTGGATGTCCGACTGGCAGATGTGCCCGATGAACCCTGGGGCTTGCCGGAAGGACGGCTGCCCTGGGGAGCTGCCCCCTGGGTGCGTCCTGACGGCAGGGGTCTGCCGGAAGGCGTCCCGGTCTGTGCCCTTCCCCCTGCACTGCGCTCCGGCGCAGGGCGCTTGCTCCTGCTTCTTCCGGCGTCGCTGGCATTCTGTGCATGATATACCCGGATAATGTTTTTCTTCTTTCTGGGGGCCTCCGGCTTGTCGCCTTCAGGCCTGCCCGTTCCCATCTTTTCGTCTCTGGATGTATCCACCTTGGCAATCTGCTCCTTTCCCGTATTGCTGATCTCTTTGCTCATATATTTCTCGTCCTTACAGCATTTTTAAATTCTCCCCCGTATCCTCAGCCAGGGCCTTTGAAACGGCTTGTGCAAAGCCTTCGTCTTCCAGGGCCAGGCTGATGCGAAATTCCTTCCCCGCGCTTTTTCCCAGGGCTTCCCCGTCTCCCACAAAGCAGAGGGGAACCCCGTAAAAGCTGCAGAGGTCAGTAAACTTCTTTCTGGTATTCCCCGAGGCCTCCTCTGAGAGGATGACCATGCGGGCATGACCGGATTTTACGGATTTTTCCGTGGCAAACTCTCCGCTCACCGTCTTTCCGGCTCTGGTGGCCAGAGAGACGAGAGAGAGAACCCTGTTATCTTTCAATGGATTCAAACTCCTTTTTCAGGTTTTCATAGATCTCCGGAGGAACCGGCACTTTCAAGGACCGCTCCAGTCCGTGGTTTTTCACGGCTTTTTCCAGACAGTCCATGGAGAAGCACAGGTAGGCTCCCCGGCCGTTCTTTCTGCCGGTGGCATCCAGGACAATCTCCCCGTCCGCCGTCCTCAGGATCCGTATCATTTCCTTCTTATTTTTCATCTCCCTGCACCCGATACACTGGCGCATGGGGACCGATGATCCTCGCTTCATCTTCCTCCTTTACAGGAGAGAGGGATTACTGCTGCTCCTCCTCTTCCTCCGCGTATTCTTCTTCGCCTTCATATCCGTCCCAGGATTCGTCCCCTTCCGGGTTTTCCTCATCGTACGAATAGTCGTAGTCCCCGTCCTCGTCATACTCCTCGTCGTAGAACTCGTCCTCGTACTCATCCAGATCTCCGGCTTCCCGGGCCTGGGTTTCATTCTTGATGTCGATCTTAAATCCCGTAAGCCTGGCCGCCAGCCTGGCATTCTGGCCCTCCTTGCCGATGGCCAGGGACAGCTGGTAGTCCGGAACCACCACCAGGGCGGTCTTTTCATCCGGATCCGCCAGAACTGCGATGACCTTTGCCGGGCTTAAGGCATTCTCGATCAGTATGGCCGGGTTTTCATCCCAGTTGATGATATCGATCTTTTCTCCTTTCAGTTCGCTGACGATGGCGTTGACCCGGGCACCGTTGAGACCCACACAGGCTCCCACCGGATCCACGTCCGGATCGTTGCTCCAGACGGCGATCTTGGTTCGGGATCCGGGTTCCCGGGCGATGCTTCGTATCTCCACCGTTCCGTCCCGGACCTCCGCCACCTCGGATTCGAAGAGGCGCTTTACCAGGCCGGGGTGAGTCCGGGAAACCAGGATCCGGGGACCCTTGGGGGTATCCTTCACCTCCAGGATGTACACCTTCACCCGCTCGGTGGGCCGCAGCACCTCTCCCTTGACCTGTTCGTTCTCACTTAAGATGGCATCGGCCTTGCCCAGGTTGACGCTGACGTTGCGCCCGTTGACTCTCTGGATGATGCCGGTGACCACTTCCTTTTCCTTTCCGTAGTACTGGTCGTACAGGACTTTGCGCTCTTCTTCCCGGATCTTCTGGAGGATCACGTTTTTGGCATTCTGGGTGGCGATGCGTCCAAACTGTCTGGACTGGATCTCCACCTTGACGACGTCCCCCACCTCGGCTCCGGAATTGATCTTCTGGGCCTCCGCCAGGGAAATTTCCAGTGCGGGATCCTCCACGAACTCAACCACCGTGCGGTCCGCATACACACTGAAGTCACAGGTTTCGGGGTTTATGGTCACGTGAACGTTGTCTGCCTTTCCGAAATGGTTTTTGCAGGCCTGGATCAGAGACTGCTCTATGGCTCCCAGCAGAGTATCCTTGCTGATGCTTTTCTCCCTCTCCAGGGTATCCAGCGCTTCCATTAACTCTTTGTTCATTTCTTTTCCTCCTGCTTTGTCATCCTGTCCCCGGCGCCTTTCTTCTCCGCCGGACTATATGATTTGGGCGTCAAAAGGGATTACGGATTGTTCCGCTGCTTCGCAGCTTCCACAATCCTTCCACACATTGCGGAATCCATGGGGTTCTCCGCTCCCGCGTCGGTCGTTGCTAAACGCGTGCCACTGGCACGCAGCAACCTGCCCCATTTCTTCCTCATGTTGGGGCGCGTCAATAAGCCTTGTCCCCACTGGCGTGCAAGCACACCGTGGGGCAAAGCTTTTGACGCTGTAATCATTA
>CAZJYM010000048.1:0-6574 GCA_964550245.1 uncultured Blautia sp.
GGACGCTGTAATCATGTACTCCAAAAAAAACAAAATTGAAAAAACATGTTGATTTTATGGTTCAATCATGTATAATAGCCTAAGAGGGGGATTTTGTGCCCTTCTGCGACGGACGGAATCCTGTCCCGCCACTATCAATACATTCTAAGAAAAGAGGTTATTAGGAACGATGGCAAAAATTGATTTAAGCAAGTACGGCATTACCGGTACCACAGAGATTGTGTACAACCCCTCCTATGAATTCCTGTTCGAGGAGGAGACCAAGCCGGGTCTGGAAGGCTATGAGGTCGGACAGGTCAGCGAGCTGGGCGCAGTGAATGTTATGACCGGTATCTACACAGGCCGTTCTCCCCAGGACAAGTTCATCGTAATGGATGAGAATTCCAAGGACACCGTATGGTGGACTTCCGATGAATACAAGAATGACAACCATCCGGCCTCCGAAGAAACCTGGAAAGCAGTAAAACAGCTGGCTATCAATGAGCTCTCCAACAAGAAGCTGTATGTGGTGGATGCTTTCTGCGGAGCCAACAAGGACACCCGCATGGCCATCCGCTTTATCATGGAAGTTGCATGGCAGGCCCATTTCGTTAAAAACATGTTCATCCAGCCCTCTGAGGAGGACCTGAAGGATTTTGAGCCGGACTTCGTTGTCTACAACGCTTCCAAGGCCAAGGTTGAGAACTACAAGGAACTGGGTCTTCATTCCGAAACCGCAGTGGTGTTCAACATCACCAGCCGTGAGCAGGTGATCCTCAACACCTGGTACGGCGGCGAGATGAAGAAGGGCATGTTCTCCATGATGAACTACTATCTGCCTCTGAAGGGCATTGCTTCCATGCACTGCTCCGCCAACACCGACATGAACGGTGAGAACACCGCCATCTTCTTCGGTCTTTCCGGAACCGGCAAGACCACCCTTTCCACAGATCCCAAGCGTCTTCTCATCGGCGACGACGAGCACGGCTGGGACGATAAGGGCGTATTCAACTTCGAAGGCGGATGCTATGCCAAAGTTATCAATCTGGACAAGGAATCCGAGCCCGACATCTACAATGCCATCAAGCGCAACGCTCTGCTGGAGAATGTAACCCTGGACGAAGAGGGACACATTGACTTCGCAGACAAGAGCGTCACCGAGAATACCCGTGTTTCCTATCCCATCAACCACATTGAGAAGATCGTACGTCCCGTATCCGCGGCTCCCGCTGCCAAGAACGTGATCTTCCTTTCCGCAGATGCCTTTGGTGTACTGCCTCCCGTTTCCATCCTGACTCCGGAGCAGACTCAGTACTACTTCCTGTCCGGATTCACCGCCAAGCTGGCCGGAACCGAGCGCGGCATCACCGAGCCCACACCTACCTTCTCCGCCTGCTTCGGACAGGCCTTCCTGGAACTGCATCCCACCAAGTATGCAGAGGAGCTGGTAAAGAGAATGGAAGCCAACGGCTGCAAGGCCTATCTGGTTAACACCGGATGGAACGGCACCGGCAAGAGAATCTCCATCAAGGATACCCGTGGAATCATCGATGCGATTCTTAACGGCGACATCCTGGAGTCCAGCACCAAGAAGATCCCCTACTTCAACTTCGAAGTACCCACCGAGCTGAAGGGCGTGGACACCAACATCCTGGATCCCCGGAACACCTACGCGGATCCCAGCGAGTGGGATGAGAAAGCCAAAGATCTGGCTCAGAGATTCATCAAGAACTTCAAGAAGTATGAAGGCAATGCCGCCGGCAAGGCCCTCGTATCCGCCGGTCCCGTGATCGAGTAATCGACTTCATGACTTAAAAACACAATGGGTTATATCCCCTGACGGGGATATAACCCATTCTTTCGTTTAGAGGAAAAAGATCATGACAGACTATGACAGAACAGTGAAACGGTGGAACCGTCTCACCGAAGAGAAGTGGCTCACAGCCCTGGAGAGGTTCTTCCTCCCCTTTTCCTACCACTCGTGCAAGATCGAAAACGAGAAAATCACCTTCCGGGACACCCGGGAGATCTTTGCCGGTGATGCAGTTACCAACTACACCGGAGATCTGAGAACGCTTCTGGAGATCCGGGGAGCGAATGAGGCCAGTTATCTCTTCTTTTGGGCGCTGGGGGAAGATCGTGCCCTGGATGAAAGCCTCATTAAGGAGTTCCAGAAGATTCTTACAGAAAGCACCTATGATCCCCCCAGGATCTGGCGGGGAGAGACTCCGGGGGAGTACAAGCGCGGCTTCTATGTGGTGGGGAAGGAGGAAACCGGAGCCCTGCCGGAGGACGTACCGGAAGAGATGGCGGAACTTCTCTCGGAACTGCCGGGGGTGAGTTCGAAGGATGCCCTCACGGCCGCCGCCTACTTTCACTGCAAGTTTGAGAACATCCATCCCTTTGCGGACGGCAACGGAAGGACCGGAAGGATTTCCATGAACTATCTTCTGGTGCAGCTTGATCACCCTCCGATCATCATTCACGAGGAGGACCGGAAGGCTTATTACGAAGCTCTGGATACCTGGAGCCGTTCTTTGGATCTGGATCCCATGCGGGAATTCCTCCAGAGTCAGACCGTAAAAACCTGGAAAGGATCTAGAGCACCCCGTTCAGCCTCTGATACAGATCCCGGGCATAGCTGTCCGTCATCCCGCTGATAAAGTCCGTAGCCAGTAAAAGCCGCAGATAGAGCCGGTCTCTGGAAGAGGCATTTCGGGCGTAAAAGTGATAGATCTGCCTGTAGTTGTCGGAGATCAGGCTGATCAGCTTCTGCTCCATGATCTGCAGCGGTTCCTCCGTGTCGTAGTAGAGAACGGCAGGGACAAAGCGGTCCAGGAGGAAGTTCAGGATGGTTCCCGCCGCCACCTCCATCTGCAGGATGGGACGGGAGGTAAAGGCATAGCGGTAGGCGATGTCCGAAAGGGCATTCCTTACCCACTCCCCGTCGGTGTGGAAAAAGATGTCGTAGCGCCAGGTTCCCTCCATGATGGCTTCGTAGTTGGAGGTAAAACCACAGGTGGCACAGTAGATCAGGGAGCTCTGTAAACGGACCAGGAAGTTCTGGACCGCGTAGAGCCTGGGATCCTCCACCTTTCTGGAAAGGGCATTCTCATACTGGTGATCCAGCATGGCCACCGGATCCAGTCTCTCCGAACCGCCTGCGCGGGTTCTGGCCAGGATCAGTTCCTCCCGCAGCTTCTCATAGGAGATGAATCCCTTCTTAAAGGCATCCTCGATATCCGCCGTGGTGTAGGCGATGTCGTCCGCCGCCTCCAGGATGAAGGTGAGGGGATGTCTCTTCCCATAGGTTCCGGTCTCCGCTGCGATCGTCTCATAGAGGGACTGCTCCGCGTAGAAGTAGCCCATCTTTTTGTCCTTTATGTTTCCGCTTCCCGGCCGGATCCCCTCGGAGGATACCGGATACTTGATAATGGTGTTTAAAAGGGCAATGGTGAGATTCATCCCGTATTCATTGACCAGAAAGTGCAGTTTGCTCACCTGGCGCAGGGCCTGGGCATTGCCCTCAAAGTGGTAGAAGTCCTGCAGCATCTGATTGGTGAGGATCCGGGTGACCGGTTTCCCCTTGAAATGGAGCCGGCGCATGTTTCGCATGAACCAGTCCCGGATGGCCTCCTCCCCGAAGTGGCCGAAGGGGGGATTGCCGATGTCGTGAATCAGGCCCGCACACTGGAGGATGTCGCAGATATCTCCCTTCATCTGTACCGTAAAACCCGGATCCTTTTCATTGTCCAGAAGATACTGGGCAATGTTCTGTCCCAGGGATCTGGCAAAGGAGGACACCTCCAGGGAATGGGTAAGCCGGGTACGGACAAAATCGCTCTTATCCAGGGCGAAGACCTGGGTCTTGTCCTGGAGCCTGCGAAAGGCGGCGCTGCCGATGATCCGGTGGAAGTCCTTTTCAAACTCGGTGCGCAGATCCCCCTTCCTCTCAGAGGAAGAATTCCCGTAGCTTCCGATCCGTCTGGGTGAAAGCAGTTTATCCCACTCCATCTCTACTTCCTTCCTTTATGAAAAGCCGGCGGTTCCGCCGGCTTTTCTGTTAAAGTCCTAAAAATCTCCTCACGGTATCGGGCATGTCCTTCGGATCCACCACCTGGTGGTGCAGCACCTCTGCCGTTCGGATCTCCTGAACTGCCCTGGGGATCTTTGTTCCGGTTAAGGCATGCAGGGTATCCGCCAGGGCAAAGTCATCCCGATCCTCAAAGCCGGAAGCGATGGCCTCTGTCACGCTTCTGGTAAACTTGTAGGGGCTGGCGGTGGAGGCGATCACCGTGGGGGTAAAGTCTCCGGTCTCCCGCAGGTACTTCTGATACACCCCGGCAGCCACGGCCGTATGGGGATCGATCAGGTAGCCGCTTCCGTACCAGGTGGCGCTGATGGCTTCCCGGGTCTCCCCCTCGCTGCAGTAGTTGCCGTAGAAGTCCTTTAATCCTTCCCGCATGGAGTCATCGATGGTGTAGACTCCGCCTTTACTGAGCTCTTCCATAAGTGCGGCACAGCGCTTTCCGTCCTCCCCGGTCAGATGGTAGATGAGACGCTCCAGGTTGCTGGAGATCAGGATGTCCATGGAGGGAGAACTGGTGAGGATAAACTCTCTTCTCCGGTCATAGGTGCCGGTGCGGAAGAAATCGAAGAGTACTTTGTTTTCATTGGAGGCACAGATCAGCTTTTGAATGGGAAGGCCCATCTCCTTTGCATAGTAGGCAGCCAGGATGTTGCCGAAGTTCCCGGTGGGAACCACCACATTGATCTCCTGTCCCGCTTCGATCTTTCCCTTCCTTATTAAAGTGGCGTAGGCGTACACATAGTAGACGATCTGGGGAACCAGCCTGCCGATGTTGATGGAGTTGGCGGAGGAGAACATAAAACCTCCCCGTTCCAGTTCCTCTCCCAGTTCCCGGTCGTTAAACATGGCTTTCACCGCATTCTGGGCATCGTCAAAGTTGCCGTTGATGCCCACCACCAGGGTATTGGCTCCCTTCTGGGTTACCATCTGCTTTTCCTGTACCGGGCTTACCCCGTGTTTGGGATAAAAGACGATGATCCTGGTTCCCGGCACGTCTGCAAAGCCGGCCAGGGCCGCCTTTCCCGTATCCCCGGAGGTGGCGGTCAGGATCACGATCTCGTTTTTTACCTGGTTTTTCTTCGCTGCGGTTGTCATCAGACGGGGCAGGATGGAGAGGGCCATGTCCTTAAAGGCCAGGGTAGCCCCGTGGTAGAGCTCCAGAAAGTAAGCCCCGGCTGCCTCATGAAGAGGAGCGATCTCGGTGGTATCAAACTTTTCATCGTAAGCGTGGGAAATACAGTCCTTCAGCTCTTCATCCGTGTAATCCGAAAGAAAGAGTCTCATGACCTGAAAGGCCGTCTCCTGGTAGTCCATCCCGGAGAGATCCTCTAAGGGAATGGTAAGTCCGGGCATATGATCGGGAACAAAAAGACCTCCGTCCCGGGAAAGCCCGGTAAGAACAGCCTGGGAGGCAGATACGCTCTCCCCCTCTCCTCTGGTGCTTTTATATCGAACCTGCATGTCAGCTCCTGCCTTTCTGCTTTTTTCTGACAGTATTGTAGCACGACAGGGCTAAGATTTCCATAAGAGTTTTTCAGGAACTCCCCGTGTTTGCATCCGGGTAGGTGTAAAAGTCATGAGCGCCGTGTTTAAAGAGCTTCTTCAGATCCTTTTCAAACCATACCAGGCTTTCTTTTTCCGCCGCCGGCTTTTCCACAAAGAACAGGGCGCCCTGGGAGTAGTCCACGCCCGAGAGGGCCATGTTGACGGCCTGAATGGTCTTGGCAGATACCACCACATCATCGATGCGCCCGTCCCAGGTGGGGGAAAACTGGGAGATGCCGTTGTGTTTCTCCCAGATCACATCGGTCACCGTATCGGGAAACTCCTCATCCTTCACCCGGTTTAGGACCACGTTGGCAACCAGGATCCGGCCCTTTAAGTCCTCTCCTCCGGATTCCGCCTCCACGATGTGCAACAGGTTCTCATAGTCCTCATCAGACATCATCCCCGGATGAGAGGAGAGACGGTTTACACACAAGTTCATCCGCTCCACCGCATTCAATAAATAGGGTTCCATATCCAGGTGAAGCATGTTATCTCCGGTAAGGGAAGCCCTCTGGCCCACAATCAGCCGCTCACAGGAGATGCCGATGCGGTTGATGCGCTTTCCCGGAAGAGAGTTCTCCACCCCCAGCACCACCCCCTGGATTCCGGGAGGGAGCCGGCCGCCTGAAGAAGGTGCAGTAGCCGCATACACGGAAGGGTTATGCACCTTCTCCTGGAACCGGGGGAAAAAGAGAAGAAGCAGAGTAAAAACCGTACAAAGGAAAAACAACAGCAGCTCACGGGGAGAGGTACTCCCCTTTCCCGGATCTTTTTTTCTGTCTTGTAATAAGCCCTTAACTTTCATGTTATTTTCCTTTACATTTTCGTCATGTTTGTAATGATTCCGTAATGTTTAGGAAAATTATAGTTAATATGTCCTCATCTGTCAAGTAGAAAATAATCCAAAACAAAGGAAAAGGGAGAGAATTTCGGGTTCCCCCGAAATTCTCTCCCTTT
>CAZJYM010000048.1:6674-15519 GCA_964550245.1 uncultured Blautia sp.
TTTCTGTCCTTTACTGTCGTATATAGATCCCCTGCTCCTCGATCCAGTCCTCCAGATCCTGCAGTCCGTCCTGCGCCCAGGTCTTGGACATCTGAAACTCCTCCGGGAAATACATGTCCTTGACCAGCTGCTTTCCCGTCTCCGTCTTAAAGAGCTTTCCGGCTCTTTCTTTAATGGTCTCCCGGTCCCATCCCTCCTCATGGGCATTGACCAGGAAGTCTGCCTCCACCAGGATCTGCAGATCCGGATCTCTCTTTTCTCCGTAGGAGTGATGGTGTGCCACCAGTTCCGATACTCTTTTGATCACATCCGGGGCAAAGCCCAGCTCACCCAGCATCTTTTCCGCCAGGGGAGGACCTTCCTTCTCCTGCAGGGCCCCGTCGCACTTTCCGAATTTCTTCAGGGCCTCCCGTATGCCGATGTCATGGACCAGTGCCGCCGCTTCCAGTGTGTACAGGCTCTTTTCATCCAGGTGCTCCTCTTCCCCTATAAGTTTTGCCAGGCTCTCCACCTTGATGAAGTGTCCGATGCGCCCCGGATCATCCCGGTAATAGCGGACCATCTTTTTGTAGAGCTGATTCATTCTGCTCATGTGTCACCCTCCTTCCTTTACACCACCTGCAGGATGTACACTCCCGTCTGGTCATCCCGGAAGACCTCCGTTGCCAGGGAGTGCAGCAGGTTGGAATTTAACCGGTCTCCGTACTTCTCCCACTCCTTGCTTCCCACAAAGATGTACTCCACATCGTAATCCCGGATCAGAGCCCGTACCAGCTCTTCATTGGTGGAGGTGTAGATGCTCTCCACATCCGCACTCTTCTCATTTAAGTCCGCCACATCGTTTCTCCAGAGCCACTCATGCACGTACCAGCCCAGGATGGTGGGAAGACCGGTCATGGCCGAGACTCTCTCAAACCCGGTATAGCTGTCCCCGTTGGCCTCCAGCACCACCGGGGATCCTTCGATGTTTTCCTTTAACCAGTGGATGGCGTTCACATCCTGGGGGAAGTCTACCGAGAGAAAGGCGGTGGCATCCAGTCCCTGATAAGCTGCCGGATCCAGCACGTTTCCAAACCAGGAATTCACACTCTTTCCAAAGTAGCCGAAGGTCCACACCAGGAAGAAAAGCCCCACGGTGGAAAAGATCTTTGCCAGCATGCCTCTGGAAATCATTAAGAGCCTGGCAATGGCATACCCCATCAAAATCCCAAACATGATGTAAGCCTGGTAGGTAAGCTTAAACATGGTGTTGGCCCGGGCATTGCCGTTCTCATAGATGTCCCGCACATAGACGATCTCCGGGATCATCACCAGTCCCAGGGCACAAAAGCCCAGCACCACCGTAAAGAGATCCGGTACCGATACCGCCTTCATGAACTTACTCAGGCTTTTCTGCCTGACCTGCCGCTTTCTCTCCACAAGCACCGTAATGACAAAGAGCAAAGTCAGGGCTGCCGGCAGCCCCCAGAGCACCAGCAGCTGATGGGGAAGGGAGTGATGTTTGGCAAAGGCCACCCCCAGCACCATGGTCTCGAACTGGATGGTAAAGGGCAGGATCACCCCGAAGGAGATCAGGATCACCTCCACCGCCTGGGCGGCGGTGATGCGAAGGATGTCCTTTATCTTTCCCTTAAAGAGGATGATGTTGGCAAAGAGCACCACCCCGCCGGTAACCACGAAGTAGATCACGAAATCCCAGTAGTTGGTCCACTGAAACATGCCCAGAAGTCCCCCTGCCAGGATCAGGTGGGGCATCTTCAGATGATCGGATAAAACCGGTTTCCCCTCTGACAGCTTTTTATCAGCCCGCACCTGTCTGGTCCAGGCATAGAGAAGCCCTAAAAGCAGCAGCACAAACATGATGTTGACCACATGGGCATGCAGATCCCCCAGCACAAAGGAGTAGGAGGGAAACTCATGGATGGTCTTGTCGTCCACATCCGGGTTAAAGCCGATGTAGCGGGTGGCATCGGGAAACCAGTAGCTGGTTACCTCCTCCCCCCTTACCTTCTGGATCAGGGGCTGGATCACCCCGTAGATCACATAGTGCATGTTTCCGGCCAGAGAGACGGCAGCTCCGGAGAGAAGTCCGGAGAGCACCGGCACCCACTTTCTTTTGTTTCTTATCAGGCTTCCCATCCGGTCCTTTCCCATCTGGTACACCAGGGAGAAGGGAAGGGCAAAGGCAAAGGCCGCCACAAAGGTGCGCATCAGGTTGTAGGTCTGCTCCACCTTTCCCCCGGAGAGTTTGGTGAGAAAGACCGCAAAGTACTGGCCCCCGTAGTAGTAGTTGATGTTGCCGTTGGAATACCACAGATCTCTGGCCGGCAAAGTCTCACTTCTCATCATGGCTTCCATGAAGCCGTAGTCCATGAACTTCTCCGTGCCGTAGGCCGCCGGATGAAAGCCCGCCAGATAGGTCCAGAGCAGGAAAACGGCAAAGAAGATCATCTCCTCCCAGAACACCAGTCCCAGGCTGTCCATGGGAAACCACTCGGGATTTTTTCCCTTTTCCCATTTTACACAGCCAAAGCCCAGTGAAGCCGCTGCCAGCAGGATGGTCACGGCCGCACAGCTCCAGGTATTAAACTTCAGCACTCTGGCGGATACCAGCCACCAGGTGAGAAACCCGGTGGCGGCGATGGCCAGAACCTTGGAAAACATCCATCCCCGGTCCTCAAAGGTGGAAAACAGTCTCCCCGTCACCGGCATGGCTGCAAAACCCAGAAGACCCGCCAACAGGTACCAGATCCAGAAGATCCACACATCCCCCCGCAAAAGGTAATAAGACGCCCCGGCCAGGCCCCCGGCAGCAATTACCCCCAGCAACACCCCAGGCAACTTCTTTTTCATTCCGATCCTCCTCAGGGTTTATCAGATGGTTTTCCGCAGTTTCCTGAAATCTCTCCAGGCGTCTCTGCCGATACCCACGATCTTTTTCAGGTCGATGGAGTTGGTTCCCCCCTGCCTGGGCAGGAAGGTGATGGGATAGTAGACCACGTTCTGGTGGTGTTTTACGTAGATCACCGTCATGACGGCATTGGTGAGATAGAATCCCTCCGGGATCCGCTTCAGCACCTTCTTGAGCTGAGAGGCCTTCATGAGCCGATAGGGGGTATTGGCATCCTTTACCCAGACCCCGAAGGTGAGAAAGAGCACCAGCCGCAGCACTCTGGTGACAATAAGCCTTGATAAACCGTCCTGCCGGTCCCTGCGGTAGCCGATCAAAAGACCGCAGCTTTCCCGGTTCACCCAGAACCGGCCGAACTCCTCCGGCAGCGTCTGTCCGTCGGAGTCCGTCTGAAAGATGTAGTCGGCTCCCGCCTGGATGGCGTACTGGTATCCCCTGTACACCGTGGCCCCGTGTCCCTCGTTGGGCTTGTCCATGGCGATGAGCCGGGGATACTTCTTTTCACAGGCCAGGATCTTTTCGTAGGTATGGTCCTTACTGCCGTCGTTGATCACCAGCAGGCGGCTGTCCCCTCCGGTCTTTTCCACCACGGGATGCCACTGCGCAATCACCTTTTCAATGTTTGCCTCCTCGTTGTAGGCCGGTATCACAATGTACAGACAATCATGATGTTTCATATATTCGTATTCTCCCGTCCTCTGACCGAAACACCAGCGGATAGCAGGCGGCGATCACGTCCTCCCTGCACTCCCGCTGCTCAAACTCCATGCCCTCCTCAAAGAGAATGTAGGTGATTCCCTCCTGTTCCACAGTCTTCTGCAATTCCTGCGGATCCGGTGTGGTGTACATCTTCACGGCCATATCCGCCCGGTAGTAGGTGTCATACCCGGCTGACCAGCCGTAATAAGGCCATCCCAGGTACATCATCACCCCGGAAACCGTCACATCGCACATGCTGTACTCCGGAGTGAGCATCAGATCATCCGAATCCGTATTGTCCACAATCCACTGGGTCACCGGGCTTTCCATGGGAACCGTGACCCGGTGTCCCGGACCGTTGTTGCGCAGGATGATCACAAAGTCGTAGACCCCCGTAAGCGTCAGACATACGGTTAAAACCGCCGCCAGAGCCTTCCCCATGATCCCCTTCTTAAAGACCTTAACGACCGCCCATCCCCAGAACATGCTCAAAAAAGCATAAGAGATCATGATGTACTTGTGATTGACGTTGATGTCCGGTGTCAGGGAAAAGCAGAAGGCAAAGAGGGTGGGAATCAGAAAGGCGGTCAGCACCACCTTCTGTTTTCTGTTTAAAAACACCGAGAGCACCGCCAGCCCCAGGAAGAAGAAGCCGCTGATCTGGAATAAAAACCACAGGATTCCTATGAGGCTTTTATCCTCCGCCAGAAATCCCCAGTAGATGGAGAACTTCACGGCTCCCCCGTCCGTAAAGATGCGGGACTGGACAACGGATAACACCACGGTCACCAGAGCTGTAAGAGCGTAGTCCAGCTTTCCGTCTGAAAAGGCCGCAAAGCCGAAGAGGATCAGCAGTCCCCCGATCACCGCGGCTCCGTTCCAGAAGGCCCCCAGTCCCAGGATCACTCCCAGAATCAGTGCCAGAGCCGGATTTTTCCATCTCCAGGCATCCCGGGTAAAGAGACGGTCCCGGATCCAGAAGATCCCCTTCTCCTGGCGGTCGGCGGCCTCCTCCACCCAGTCCAGGAAAAACCAGACGGCCGCCGCCGCCAGCAGCATGCCGAAGGCCAGATGCCGCTGGTTCAGGTACACGTTAAAACACCATAATCCCCAGTTTTCATTGGGGGTATAGCCGATAAAGGCGGTGTTGGAGGCCAGTGTCTCCTGAAGATCCCCCGCCAGGTGATGTTCATACAGATAGTGAAAAAAGGTGAAGCCGCTTCTGAAAACCACAAACCCGGCCGTTAATCCCGCAGCGAGATGACTTCCCATGATGCGGGCGGAAAGCTTGTAAAGCAGCATGAAGAAGCCTTCCAAAGCAAACGCGCTTACCAGGTTGTAGGCGATGTCCAGCCGGATCCCCAGATACTCCAGGTTCCCCACCAGAAACTGAAACATGAAGTGGTACTTGACGTCCTCCCCGCCGAAGTGGGGATACTGGGTGGGATAATTGGCCTCATAGGAAAAGGAGCGCATCATGGACACATGGGGAGCATAGTCCCCAAACACGGTGGCCCCGCTGTACATGAGTCCGTCTTTAATGTAAAACACATAGAAGAGGATCCACACCAGAAAGACAAAGAGAGCCGCAAAAAAGACACTCTCCCCGGCAAAAAGCCTGGTATCGGTGATCAGACCTCCCTCTCCCCTGATCTTTTTCTTCCTTAAGATAAAGACAACCACCAGCAGGAGAACCGTCAGGCCCATTCCCACCAGATTTCCGTAAAAGAGGGGATTGCGGTCCTTTACCAGGCTGGAAGCGGCCCAGGATGCAAAATAGACCACCCAGGTAAGAAGAAGGATCCCGGTCCCGAAAGAGACTGGCAGCATAAGCCACAGGGGATTTTCCTCCCACCTGTTCTTCTTTTGAAGACCGGAGAGAAGATCCCAGATCTCCTTTCCCAGAAGTACCGCCAGAACCAGATAGCAACATCCAGCCATCATTCCCACCCCTGTCTTACATCAATTATCCCAGATTTTCTTCAATCACCTGCCAGATGGCACTGTTCTGGAATCCCAGCTTCCACTGGGCCACACCGGCAAGACCGTATTTCGGCACCAGTTTCACTTTCTCCGCAATGGACTGGGCATCCTCCAGCCAGATCTGGAAGGTTGATCCCTCACTCTCATAGGTTCCGTAGTTCTGTCCCGCATTGTTGTCCCAGTAGGTCTGCACCTGATGGGAAGAGATCTCCTGGGCTGCCCGGTCCATGCCGATGGCTTCGCTGGAGAGCGTACCCGCGGTCGTCTTCCAGAGCCTGGTATAAAACGGTATGGCCAGGATCACCTTTTCCGCCGGAACTTCCGAGAGCGTATCCATAACACCCTGCTCCACCCAGGGAAGGGAGGCCACGGATCCCGCCGTCTCCGAGCCGGAATAGTGCTCGTCGTATCCCATCATGATTACATAGTCCACCACCCGTCCCTGTTCGGAGCGGTCGTAGTGGCTGGTAAAGTCCTGGGGCACCGGGTTGTCCACCGAGAGCACCAGGTTGTTTTTATGAGTTTCTATGGAGAGTTCCCGTAAAAACTCCAGGAAGTGAATCCCGCACTCCTCGCTTAAAGCCTCAAAGTCGATGTTGATGCCGTCCAGCCCCACATCCAGGGCCGTGTTGACAAGCTGAGAGATCAGGTTTTGTCTGGAGGAGGTATGGGATAATACTTCCACCGTGGAGATGTCGGGACTGAAGTTGTCAATCAGACCCCAGACCTGCATGCCCCGTTCATGAACCGCTGATACATAGTCCGAGGAGGCCAGGCTGTTGATGTTTCCCGCATTGTCCAGGATGGAAAACCAGGTGGGGGAGATCACGTTGACTCCCGTCACCTCGGCGATGTCTCCCGAAAGGTTACTGTTGGCCTCATAGGTGGTCACCTGATGCCAGGAGAGGTTTACCGGCACATCCATGGAGATGGGGGATGTCTCTTCCGCCTGAAAGTCTCTCTCCTCGTCCACGATCTGGGAAGCCCCGATGCGGCTCTTTTCAATATATCCAATATAACCGTCCCGGGTGGCCACCTGGGCCCACTCCTCCAGCTCCTCCATGAGGATCAGGGAATCCCCTTTTTCCACCTGGGTGAGGATGGGAGATTTGATGCCGCCCCGGTAGCGTACTGCACCGCCCCGGATCACAGCGGCCGTGTTGACTCCCTTAAAGCTGTACTGAACGGCGATGCGGGCCGGATCCTGGTACACAAAGGTGTCCATGTCGGTAAAGGCGGCGATGAGAGACAGGTTCAGGTAGACCTTTCCCTCTCTGCTCCACACATCTCCGCCGGGATCGGCGGAAGCTGCAAAGGAGAGCAGCTCGGAAGGGGTGGCATAGAGGATCTGTCCGTTGTCCCCGTCCCAGTAAAAGCGCTGATTTAAGTAAGTATTGACCACATCCAGGGGCAGGTAGGCGTTATCCCCGTCCACGGCCCCTCTCTCCTCCAGGATCTGGGTCCCCAGGATCAGGGCCGCCTCCCCGTCCGAGAGGGATCCGTAGTACTCATTTAAGTCCATCTTTTCCCGGGTGGGCATGTATCGTTTGATGAGAAAGGCTGCCGCTCCCACCACGATCAGAAGCAGGATCAGCAGGCAGATCATGCGGACCGGAGAGTTGCTCCGGTTTCTTCTTTTTCTTTTCTTGGATTTTTTCTTCATTTCCCGTTCCTTTGTCCGTTTTTACCCGGCTCCGGAAGCCCTTTCCAGGCGCGGGCACACGGCTTATTATACCATATCCGCAAAGCTTTGCATCAGATTTTTCTACTTTTCCTGATTTTTTTGCGGCTTTTAAGGGCGGACACAAGGAAATCCCCCCGGAGTCAGGGAAGATGGGAAGCATCCTGACTCCGGGGGGATCTGCGTTTACGATATCAAGGCTTACTCTTTTCATCTGCTGAGGGTACAGGCCCTCTCGATGGACCCTTGCGTGAGTTACTCTTTTTGTGTGCACATCCCTCCTTTCCTGTGGATTTTGGTACTGAAAACACCTACTGGTTCCCTGGGAACAGACAACGAATCCCTGAAGCTTCACTTTATCTTCTGGAATTTTCATCGCCGCGGCCGGAAGGCCGCAAGACCGGAAAGTGGCAATGATGTGCGTAGTAGACTGTACTGCCGGTAATTGTGCAGGAACGGTACGAATACCTGATCTTCAAACTCTCTTCTGGCTTCAAAGCCCGTCGTCTTTCCCTGACAAAGAGTATACTCCTTCCGGGGGGAAAAGCAAGAGGTCTGGAAAATTTGGGAATCTCTTTAGAAAGTTTCTAAATTTTTTAGATTTTACTATCGATATTTTCTTTACATTCTCCCTTCACCTGTTATATAATACGAAGGGAGCAGAGTGAGTTTTTCACCGGCCGGAGGTAAAGGTCCGCAAACCCTGATAAACACCGGGTTTCCGTCGCTTTCCCCGGGCAGTGTCTGAAGAATAGGATGTGATTAAATGAAAATTGAAAAGATTAATGACAATCAAATCCGCTGCGTCCTGACCAGAGAAGATCTGGAAACCCATCAGATCCGCATCAGCGAACTGGCTTACGGAACAGACAAGGCCAAGAAGCTGTTTCAGGATATGATGCAGCAGGCCCAGATCCAGTTCGGATTTGAGGCGGAGAACATTCCGCTGATGATCGAAGCCATCCCGCTGAATTCGGACAGTCTCATTCTGATCATCACCAAGGTGGAGGATCCGGAGGAGCTGGACGTGCGCTTTTCCAAGTTTGCTCCCTCCCACGGGGCCGGAAACTCTGCGGAAACCGGTCAGATGGACGGGGTGGACAGCATTCTGGACATGATTCACCGCCTGGTGGATGCACAGCTTAAAAGTCTGGCCCGGAAACAGTCCGAGAGCTCTCTGGAAGCCAACGCGGGAGAAAGCGGAGACGGAAACGGGGAGAACGCAAACCTGGTCCGGCTGTACAGTTTTTCAACGCTGGATGATGTGATTTCGGCCTCCAAAGGCTTAAACGGCATCTACCAGGGGGCGAACGCCCTGTACAAGGACAGAGTGGACCAGAGCTACCAGCTGGTGCTGCACCAGTCTTCCACCTCTGCGGAGGACTTCAACAAGGTCTGCAACATCCTCTCCGAGTACGGAGACGGCAGACCCTTTACCGGTGCGGGGGAAGCCCACCTGCAGGAGCAGGAGGAGCTGATCACCAGGGATGCCGTTTCGCAGCTTTCAAAACTTTGATATATGATTACAGCGTCAAAAGCCTTGCCCCACGGTGTGCTTGCACGCCAGTGGG
>CAZJYM010000049.1:0-3142 GCA_964550245.1 uncultured Blautia sp.
TGCCGGTGTTCAAAGCGGCGAAGGTTTCGGATGAATGCAGGCAGGTGTAAAGGGGTGAATGAAAGGAAATGAGTAAAAAAAGTAAAGATACCACGCCGAAGGGGAATAAGATCAAAAATGCAAACTGGCAGTTCTGGCTGATCATCGCCCTGCCTGTGCTCTACGCCGTGGTGTTTGCCTATGTTCCCATGGGCGGCATTCTGATGGCTTTTCAGGACTACAGCCCCAGACGGGGCATTCTGGGAAGCGACTGGGTGGGCCTGAAGTATTTCAAGCAGTTTCTGACTTCCACGTCCAGCATAACCGTAATCAAGAACACCCTGATCCTGGGTGTCTACTCTCTGATCGTAAATTTCCCGCTGCCCATCATACTGGCCATCGGCCTGAATGAGCTGCGGCAGGTGAAATACCGGAAATTTATCCAGATGATCACCTATGCGCCCTACTTCATCTCCACCGTGGTGCTGGTTGGTATGATGATGCAGATGATGGACCTGCGTACCGGTATCATCAACGTGATTCTGCAGGCTCTGGGCTTTGATCCCGTGAACTTCTTCGGGGATGTGAAGCTGTTCCGGCACCTGTACGTGTGGAGCGGCCTGTGGCAGACGGCCGGATATTCCTCCATCATCTTCATTGCCGCCCTCTCGGGGGTCAGCCCTGAACTTCAGGAGGCCGCCATCGTGGACGGAGCCACCAGATTCCAGCGAATCATCCATGTGGACATCCCGGCCATCCTTCCCACGGTGATCACGATGCTGATCTTTAACTGCGCCAGCGTGGTAAACATCGGCTTCGACAAGGTTTACCTGATGCAGAACAGCCTGAACTCCAGCGTGTCGGAGGTGATCTCCACCTTCGTCTACAAGGTGGGTGTTATCAACTCCAACTTCGGGTTCTCCACCGCTGCCGGTCTGTTCCAGTCCGTGGTATCCTTTGCCCTGCTGGTGGTCGTGAACAAGATCTGTCAGGTGGTCACAGAGACCAGTCTGTGGTAAGGAAGGAGGAATTTTAGATGAATACACATATCAAATTTCGGAACATGTCTCTGGAAGACAAAATATTTGAGATTGTGAACATCACCGTTCTTACCCTGGTTATGGTAATCGTTCTCTACCCGGTGCTGTACATCGTCGCCGCCTCCTTCTCGGATCCCCAGGCCGTGATCAGCGGGAAGGTTTTCATCGTCCCGGTTCACCCCACCCTGAGAGGCTATGAGGCCGTTTTCCGCAACAAAAAGATCCTCACCGGCTTTTTAAACTCCTTCTTCTACCTGTTTGTGGGTACCCTGCTGAACCTGGTGATGACCATGCTCTGCGCCTATCCTCTTTCCAGGAAGGAATTCAAGGCCAGAGGCTTCCTGTCCATGTTTTTCGTATTTACCATGTACTTCAGCGGCGGTCTGGTTCCCAACTACATCCTGGTGAGCAGGCTGGGACTGATCAACAGCCGCTGGTCCCAGATCATTCCCACGGCCATGTCCACCTACAACATGATCATCGCCCGGACCTACATCACCAACAACATCCCGGACGAACTGTATGAGGCCGGACAGCTGGACGGCTGCTCCCCCTGGAAGTATTTCATCCGGGTGGTGACGCCCCTTTCCAAACCCATCCTGGCAGTCTTAACACTGTACTACGGGGTTGCCAAGTGGAATGACTACTTTAACGCCATGCTGTATCTGAGAAACGACTCCATGCAGCCCCTGACCACCATCATGCGGGAGATCCTGATCCAGAACAAGGTGGATATGACTCAGATTGGAAATGCCTCCAACCTGGCCAAACTCCAGGGCATGTCGGAACTGCTGAAGTACTCCACCATTGTGGTGGCTTCCCTGCCTGTCATGCTGTTATACCCCCTGGTGCAGAAGCATCTGGTGAAGGGTGTTATGATTGGAGCCGTAAAAGGCTGATCAAAAAAGGGAAAAAGAATGGGTCAGGGAAAAGAAGAAAATTAAAACAAAGAAGACGCGCCGGTGTTTCACACCGGCGCGTCTTTATTGTTATTGAACTTACCCAATCCGTTTCCATTGTCCTGTCTGTTTTTTTACTTTACCTTTACTCTTTGCCTTACCTTTTTTCCTTTTCTCTCAGGATTGCAAGGGTCCTCTGATCCCTGGCACCCCCGTAGAACTTGTCCAGCACCCGGCCAAACACCGGCTCCTCCGGGGCTGCCGCCTCAAAAAGCGTCATGGAGGATTTAAGCTTCATGTCGTCTATGGGTCCCATTACCGAGAAGGGATCGCTGGAGGGAAGTTCCAGGAGAGCCTGCGAGATCTCCAGGAGATGTTCCCGAAGTACCGGGTGTTCCATGTAGGCTTTGGCCTCCTCCAGGCAGGAGATGGAGTACTCCTGGGCGATGGAGCTTCTTCCCAGTCCCTCAATCTGGGGAAATATGTACCAGATCCAGTGGCTCTGCTTGTGTCCCCTTCTGATCTCTCCCAGGGCCTGTTCATAGTCGTAATCCTGCATCTGCACAAAGCGCTGCAGATTCCAGGGATCTTTACCTTTCATGTCCATCCTCCTCATCCTTTACCGTGACGGTGATAAATCCGATCGGGGTATCCGCGTATCCCATCAGTTCCTGTTCCGTGAGACGGATCTTATGGGAGAGGGGATTGCACAGAAGAAACTCCTCCCCCTCATAGCCGTAGACTAAAACCCAGTGCAGGGTTTCCTGATGGATCCCGTCCGCATCTCCGGGCACAATGCACTGTACAATAAGAAGCTTTTTCTCATCCAGCTGCTGCCGGTACCAGTCGGCCGTCACGGGAAAACCCGTCTCCACCTGTACCCGGTCCCGGATCCTCTCCACCGTGCGGGTGTACTCCTCCTGCATCTGCCCAAAGAGGGGTTCGGGGAAGTATCCGTCCCGGTTATCCAAAAAGTCGGGAGAGGAGTGGAAAAGGCCCACATCCAGACGGTTTCTGGAAAGGCAGTCGGCTATGGCAGAGGCCAGGGTGCCCTTAAAGCACCGGCAGCCGTAGAGCCGGTAGAGTTTCCTCTCCTGCTTCTCGGTGGGATACGCAACCCTGTGATAGTAATACAAAACCATCAAAATGCAGCTGATGCCGCAGGTCTCCATGGTGTGCTGTCTGAAAAAACGAAGTCTCCTGGCCATCTCCTCATCCCCTTTC
>CAZJYM010000049.1:3242-15476 GCA_964550245.1 uncultured Blautia sp.
AGAGAAGGAATCTTGGACTCCCACCCTAAAGCCATGATGTGCACGCCCTGACAGTAGGGCCTGCACTCTTTGATGATTCTGGCCGTGATCTCCACACCGGTGATGCCGGCCTTGGTCTTTTCTTTATCGGCCTTTAATTCCTCGATCATGTCGTCGGGAACGTGAATGCCGGCCACGTTGTTGTTCATGTAGCGGACCATGCCCACGGACTTGGGAATCACCACGCCCAGCTGCACCGGTTTCCCGAACTGTTTCGCCTTCTCCATGAACTGGATGAACTTCTCCGGCTCAAAGACGGCCTGAGTCTGGAAGTAATCCACACCGGCGGCAACCTTGCGCTCCATCTTGGCCAGCTGGGCATCCACGGAATCGCTGCAGGGAGATACAACAGCCCCCTTGGCAAAGCTGGGAGGCTCTCCCACCAGATCGTTTCCGCCCAGATCCTTTCCCTGCTCCAGCAGGTTGACGGTATGAATCAGGGAGACGGAATCCAGATCAAACACGGGTTTGGCCTGGGGATGATCCCCCATCCGGGTGTGATCCCCGGTGAGAAGAAGGAGGTTGTCAATTCCAAACATTGCCGCACTTAAAATATCGGACTGAAGAGCGATCCGGTTCCGGTCGCGGCAGGTGATCTGAAAGATGGGATTCATGCCCTCATCCTTTAAGGCCTTGCAGACTGCCAGAGAGCCCAGACGCATGACGGAGGACTGGTTGTCGGTCACGTTGACGGCCGTAACCCCCTTCAGGTAGGTTTTGGCCTCCTCCAGCAGGTGCTCGATGTGATATCCCTTGGGCGGTCCCACTTCCGCAGAAACTACAAATTCACCACGATCAAATAACTCCGTAATTTTCATCTTCCACATACTCCTACTAAATTTGCTGATGCCCTGCAGGGCTTACTTTCCGGTCTGATCATCCGTGGCATAATTGCGGATCTGAGTGGGGCACTTCAGCACATCCAGACGCCCGATGGCCTCCAGCCGTCTGTAGATCCGCTCCCATCCGCATTCCATGTCGCTGTCCACTTCGCATTTCCCGTTCCTGGAACCGCCGCACTGGCCGTTTACCAGGCTCTTGGAGCAGGCGGTAATGGGGCAGATGCCCCCGGTCAGGTTCAGATAGCACTCTCCGCACTGACCGCAGTCGTACTCGGGAGGAGTGACTCCCTGGAAGCCGGGAAGCCTCATGGTGTCGCAGCCGGCACATACCCTCTTCTCTTCCAGGAATTCCGCCACGGTCTGAACCCCCACTCCGCAGGAGAATACCAGCACCATGTCGGCCTCGGAGAGTTCTTTTTCCTTCATCTGCAGGTGAAGCTCCAGATTGTCCGGATTGCAGATGTAGTCGGTGGTCAGGATTCCGGTGGCAGAAAGTTCCTTTTCCAGTTCAGCAGCTTCCTTTTCCGGAAAGTGCACTTCCCTGCATCCGTGGCAGTTGATGATAAAGACTTTCTTTCCTTCCACCAGCGAGGCAATGGTTTCCCTGGGTTTTAATTCAGTAATCAGCATATCACTTCATCCCCCTTACTGCAGCTTTTCCGGTCTTGATTTTGCTGACCAGAGGAATCCTGGATGAGCAGATGTATTCACAGCACCGGCACTCGATACAGTCCATCACGTTCTGGTCCTTCATGCCCTGCCAGTTCTCATCATCCGCATATTTGGAGAAATACAGAGGAGCCAGCTCCATGGGACAGACATCCATGCAGCGTCCGCACTTGATGCACTGCACCGTCACAAAGTGATCCGTATCCACGGCGATGATGCCGTTGGATCCCTTCAGGATGGGCACATCCAGATCGGAGAGGGGGAATCCCATCATGGGACCGCCCATCTTGACGGTCACATCGTCCCCGGTGATTCCGCCGCAGGCATCGATGAGCTCCTTCACACTGGTGCCGATCTTCACAATGAAGTTGCCGGGGTTCTTCAGGTGTTCACCGGTGACGGTCACCACCCGCTCCACCAAGGGCAATCCCTTCTGGATGGCATCGGAGATGGCCTTTACCGTGCTGATGTTGCTGACCACCACGCCCACATCCGCAGGCAGTCCTCCCCGGGGAACCTGTCTGCCCATGACCCGCTTGATCAGCATCTTCTCAGCGCCCTGGGGATACTTGGTTCTGGCCGGGACTACTTCAATGTTTTCAAGGTCGGCGGTCTTTTCCTGCAAAAGCTCGATCGCGTCAGGCTTGTTGTCCTCGATGACGATGATGCCCTTTTCCGCCCCCACGGTCTTCATGATGGCCTTCAGGCCGAAGATCACTTCCTCCGGGTATTCCAGAAGGACTCTGTGGTCTGCCGTAAGAAGGGGCTCGCACTCACAGCCGTTGAGAAGAATGGTATCCACCGGTTTGGCGGGTTTTAACTTCACGGAGGTGGGGAATCCGGCTCCGCCCATACCCACGATTCCGCTTTCTCTTACGATGTCCACGATTTCATCTGGCGAGAGCTCATCCAGACTCTTATGAGGCTGTACCGACTCGTGGAGGGTATTCTTTCCGTCGGAGCGGATCACCACGGAGAGCACCTGATCTCCCCGGGTGGGATGGAGACGGGGTTCCACGGCGATGACGGTGCCGCTTACACTGGAATGAATGGGACTGCTGATAAAGGCAGCGGCCTCGCCGATCTTCTGTCCCACCTTCACATGGTCATCTACGTTTACCAGAGGCTTGGCGGGTGCCCCGGCATGCTGGGACAGAGGAATCACCACGATCTCCGGATCCGGGAAACGAACCAGAGGAATCGATTCTGTGCGTTCCTTCCTCTCCAGAGGATGAACCCCTCCGTAGTATCCGGCCATCCGGTCCTCCCGGACGGATTTCACGTACTCGTTTACCCGTTTAAAATCTACTTTGGAGTAGTCCCGCAGCTGTACGGGCTGATGCAGGAACTCCTCCAGACGGCCCTGTTTTTCCAGACGCTGATGGATCTTCTCCCAGGCACAGTCTTTGGAGCTGTCCACCTCGCATTTCCCGTTTCTGGATCCGCCGCACTGGCCGTTGATCAGGCTCTTGGAGCAGTCCACAATGGGACAGATACCGCCGGTGATGTTCAGATAGCACTGGTCACAGGCATCACAGCTTTTGCGGGTAAGAGCCATGCCGTGATGTCCTCTGTAGTTCAGGGAATCGCTGGCTGCAAAAACGGGAAGACTGTGATCCACTTCCATGGCTGCCACCGTCTGAATTCCCAGGCCGCAGGAGATGACGAATACATTCTCGGTACCCTCCGGAATGATCCCCTCCAGCTTTCTCTCAGTCTGGGTCCTGTTGCACAGGAAGTCCACCTTCACGCTGCCGGTGAGAGTTTTCCCGTTTTCGGCGGCAATCTGTTCAAATGCGCCGCAGTCCGGCTCGTCAACGGTTTCAAATTCCTTGAAGCACTTGTTGCAGGCAATGACGAAAATGTTGTCCTTTCCTTCCAGAACGCCGGCCAGCTCGTCATTTCCCTTCAGCTTATACTTGGTATGGTCCTCCAATTGCTCACCTTCCTTCCTTATGCTTATCCGCTTTCAAAATTTCTTTCACTGTTTTCCGAAAAGAAACATGTACAGACGCAGACAGATAAGATCTCATTTCTTACACGGCTACAGTATAGCACACCGGGGTTACTTTATCCAGTGAAATCTGTATTTTCCCTCCATTTCATCTACAGTACGGGGCGGCAGTCTTTTCTGCCATTCCCTTAGATACAGACAGAAAAAGACGGAAAGCCGGGGGAATGAGAAGGGAGAAAATAAAAGCCCTGCTGAAAGTACTTTCAGCAGGGCCTGCTTTAATCCATTAACTGCATCAAAACGTGGGCATAGACTTCATGCCCGGTCACCGAAGGATGGTTCGCTCCGTTTGCCAGAAGCGCACTTATTGGATACCCCGCTTCCTGGTAACTCTGCCAGATCCGGTAGGCATCCGCCAGACATACCTTTTGTTCCGATGCCAATGAACGGATCACCTCTGTGCGCTCCTGCAAAGATGAGGCGGGATTTACGAAGGGTCCGGGGGAAACCATGTTGGAAGTAAGCAAGATGATATCGGCACAGGTCTCTTCCTTTACCCGCTGTACCACCTCCCGCAGCACATCCTCGTAAGCCTTGGTATCTCCGCAGTCGCTGCCCCAGTTGAGGGAACCGTTGATGATCACCAGATCCGGCTGATAGCGGATCACGTCTCTTTCCAGGCGCCTGTTCATCCCGATCATGGTATCTCCCGCGATTCCGCTGTTAATGGTGCTGACCGAAGTCTGTTCGTAGCGGTCAATGAGCAGTGCCCGAAATTTCTCCAGATAACACTCCCTGGCATCGGTGACTTCCACCGCCTCATTTTCTCCCATGGTGCCGCTGTCAATCTTTGCGAAGAGTTCCTCCATGTCTCCCAGAAACTCAAAGTGGCCGGCGGTCACACTGTCACCCAGGGCCACAATCAGGGGATTCTTTCTGTCCAGTCCGTCCTCGCCGGGGCCGTAGCAGCTTAAAGCACCAATGTTCCCCCTGTTTTCCCGCATGACCTTCTTAAATCTTTCCGGTCTTTGGGTACCGGTGGCGTTTATGGTCCTGGCCATCTGCAGGATAACAGAGGCGTACGCAGGGGGCGTGACAAATGTTGTTCTCATCTCTTCAATCGTCCTTTCGGTTTCAACAGAGAAGCACCTTTCCCACAATTCCGCAGGGAGGAACGACGTGCGGCGAAACCAGGCCGTACATCCCCACCCCTCCGGTCAGATGGTGAACCAGCCTCTCCAGCGTGGTGCGCACTTCGATGCGAAGGCTGTTCTGGCCGGAGTGCACATGATCCGTCAGATCGAAACTGTAGGGCGGAGCGATCCTCTGCCCGGCATACTCTCCGCCAATCCACACCTCTGCGGATTCGAAGACTTCTTCCAGCACCAGCCGGTGAGGCCCTTCCGTCCCGGAAAAGGCGGTCTCATAGCGGATCACCCCGGAAAAGTCCGGATGGATGTTTAAGATGTTTTCCAGGGAATCCAGGGTGATTTCATCTGTAAAGTCGGGGTAATCCTCATTCTTTACAAAGGAGACCTTCCAGGGACCGGCAATCTCCACCGGGTTATCAGAATAAACCGGAAGATCCCCGGCCAGATCCTCATAACTCCTGTCATCTCCCGGCACCAGGATCACGGCCATCTCGTAAGGTGAGAGATGAAGGGGAAGTTCTGTGCCGGTTTCATCTTCCTCATACGGAACCCTGTAAAGCAGGTTGTCCATGGCATCATAGCGGTAAGGCCTTCCCTTTACGGGCAGGGTGACCTTTCCCCGGTATACCAGGTGGACGCTTTCATTGGAAAGAAGAAAGACGTCCCCCTCTTCCCGGGAGTAATGATAAATCTGCAGATCCGGGAAGGGTGTATCTGACACTGCTCCTTTGATCCCTGCTTGCATAAGTCTCTCCGCCAGTTCCTCCAGGTGTTCTTTGTCTGCAAAAAGTACGGGAAAGCCCGTCTCCCTGGCTTTTTTTACGAATTCCCGCACGCAATCCGGAATGAAGGCCGCATCCGGAATCACCAGGGCTTCAAAGCGGTGTCCGTTGATAACCAGTCCTCTCTCGTCAAACACGGTTTGATACTCATCCGGACGGGAGAACACATCGGCGGGAAGAAAGTCCGCGTCAATCTGGTGATCATCCAGCACCCTGGCGGGTTGGGCCATGTCCATGTATTCCATGCCGGACCACTCCGACTCCGCATGATAGAGGATTCCCACCTTTACTTCATGGGTTCCTCCGCTGATCAGGTGACAGATCCGGTTCGCATAGTTCATCAGGCTCCCGAAGGGCTTATAGAGGGGATTTTTCCCCTGGGCGTAAAAGTGGGGCGGACAGTCCGGATCCGGGAATTCCTTCGGGGAAAAGGCATGGGGTACAAAGTGGTTGATGCCCCGCACCAGGAAGTGATCCAGCTCATACTTCATCATCCGGGTGCCCTCTTCCCATCCGTAAGCGCCGAAGATCTCGCACAGGCTTCGTCCCTGTTTTCCGGGATCCAGATCTGCCAGGGATGTGGCCAGCCTGGCCAGCACATGGTGATAGAAGGTGCCGTCTCCGCCCAGTCCCGTAAGGGTGGTATGACACACATCCGCTCCTCCGGGCATGACCTGTCCGCAGATGTTGTCAACGCCGGCCCAGTCCTGTCCCCACAAAGCCCGGAAGTAGTGGCCCTGGGAAGATCCCAGCCTTACATGCTGGTCATTGTCCTCCACGATGTGGCCGATGTATTCCACCCCGTGTTCCCGGCACCAGGTCCCGATCTGTCCCCCGAAGTTTTCCTGACAGAGCTCCGTCACGATGTCCATGTATCCGGTACGGATCCGGGCCGTGTATTCCCCGCTTCCCACCGGCATCCAAAGGGCGACTGCCTGGCAAAGCCAGTCTTTTCCGAAACGCTCCTCCATCCGGGGCGGCATCTCCTCGCTCCAGGGAAGAGGCATAAACATGTTTCCGATGGATGAACTCTGGGGATCATAGCCCGTCACGTTGCCGATCTCCGGCTCATCGGAGAAAAAGCCCCGGATGGTGGAGCCAAACTCATCTTTGTAGCGCTTATAGTGGGGTTCATAGCAGTATTCGATCTGCTTTTTGCAGGATTCCCGGCTGAGGAAATTTACATAGCCGGCTCTTCCCCCGTTGTTGCGGGTGGTGTACAGGACAAAGATCCTCCAGGTACCCGCGGGTACATCCCATGTGAGGATCCCGTCTTTTACCCGGTCCGTCAGATCCAGGATCTCCTCATCCAGGTGCTGGAGGCTCTTTCCCTTCCCGTCCAGCCTTCCCGCCACCACGGCCAGGAAGGCATCGTCATCATACCACTTTCCCTCCGGGGCGAAAGGGGAGGGCTGGGCAAAGGGATTTTTGTACTCTTTTGCCATTTCCGCCACAGACAGGGAGGCGGCCGGAACCGGTCCCGTCACATCCGCATGTTTGTAGCGCAGATACTGTTTCTGCAGCCGGGCCGGTTCCTCCATCATCTTTCCGGCACACTGCCCGCTGGGAAAGTGGGCGTCATCCAGAATCCAGATCTTCATACCCAGCTTCTTCGCTTCATCCAGGATGATGTCCACGTCGTGAAACCATCCTTCCCCGGCGTAATCCGGGTGGGGCCTGGCTTCCAGGCACACTTCCCGCATGTTTGCATCGTGGATTACGTGCATGTACCGGCGCAGTACCTCTTCCGGCTCCCCGTGCTGCCAGAAAAAGGGCAGCACATAATTGTCATTTTTCCCCTGCATGCATTCCAGTAATCGGTCCATTTCTCTCCACCCTTATCCCTGAACGCCTCTGACCTTCTTCTCATTGTAGAAGTAGAGAATGACCATGGCCAGGATGGCAACAACTGCCGGAATCACGGTGTACAGCATGCGGATGGAGGTGAGAGCGGCACTGCCCTGGGAAGCCAGTGTGCCGTCAAACCCTGTGAGATCCATGATAAAGCCCAGGATCCAGGAACCAAGTCCCATGCCCACCTTTTCGCTGAAGCCGTTTATGGCGGAATACAGTCCGTCGATGTCCTCCCCGGAAGTCCTCTGTCCATAAGTCATGCAGTCAATGTTGATCAGCACTCTGGTACCGCCCACCAGAACCTGGCCGCCGGTGGCAAAGATGGCACAGATGGAAAGCCAGGCCACGGAGACCGGCATGACGAGTCTTGCCAGAAAACCGAAGATAAACACGCCAAAACCGATCATGGCCGTCATTTTGGATCCGAACTTTTTCTGCAGGGCGGGCAGAAAGGCAACCAGCGCCACGCCCAGGACGGAAACCATCCCCACCGGCGCAGCTTTGGCAATATCCCCCACAATGTAGGTGAAGTAGTAGTTCTGAACCGAGGAGAAATTGACAATGATGGAAAACAGCAGGAAGGCGGCGGTGGCAATGAAGACATAGCGGTTCTTTAAGAGGACCTTAACCGAATCCACAAAGGAGAGTCTGGATGCGGATGCCTGTACGGCCGCTCCCTCTCCCAGCTCTTCCTCCGGAAGTTCCTTCAGGGTAAAAAACATGAACATCGTCATGGCAATGCCGACCACAGCGAAGATGCCGGAGATGATCGTCCATCCGTGGGGACGGTCTCCAAATTTCCCGATCAGGATCGGCATGGCGGTATTGATCACCACGGAGATCAGGGTATTGGCGATGGCAGTGATGGAAACCGCACTGGTACGGTACTTCTCCTTAATGCTTCTCTTCAGCCGGATGGCATTGGCCCCGCCGATTAAAGTATAGCAGACGGACTGGGTCAGGTTGTAAGTTAAGAGCACCCAGATGATCTTGCCGACGTTGCTGAGATTGGGAACGGAAAAACAAAGGACTACGCAGATCCACAGCGGAATGCAGACCAGATCAAAGGGTCTCGCCTTCCCCCACCTGGTATGGGTATGGTCGATGATGAATCCGCCTATGATATCGGATACTCCATCCAGCAGACGGCTGGCCAGAAAAATGGTGCCGACCGTGCCGGCTGCCATTGCCGCACTGTTGGTCAGATAAAATGTCAGGTTGGCAATGACAAAGCTGCTCATAACGTAACCGGTGCTGCCGATTGTCAGACTGGCAACCCCTGATTTTTCTCTCGGTTCTTTGGACATGACCTCTCCTCCTAAAAAATAAGATCCAACAATCCTTACAGCCTGCAGTCCTCATGACCGCAGAAGGGATCTACCGGTGAAATCCCCTTAAACTCACTGCGCCCCATGAGCTTGTCAAAAACTGCATCCAGCACTGCCGGCGAGCCGGTATAAGCATTGACATACACATCCGCCATGGGGATGTCCAGCAGATGGTAGGGATTCGCCGTGCTCACAACGATCAGCGGCATCTCTCCCGCATACCAGGGAATGTCATCCCCCATGCCGAACTGAATCTTCCAGTTGACCCGGACCACCGTAGAGTTGGATACCGTCTCCATGTTTAAAACGATCATACAGCAGTCATACCGGGATACAAACTCATCTGTCCGTACGGAAAGCTTCCGCAGGATCTCCCACACCTCATCCGGAGATTTCACTTCCGGGATCTCCCGTTTGCGAAGCGTCACCGCAAAGCCTTCCCTCTCCAGTCTGCGCCGGATCTCACGGGCAAAGGGAGACTGATCGGAGACGGTATTTTCAATCACGTTCAGATAGATCCGTCCGGTTTTTTCCGGGGACAGGGGCAGGAGATGACGGGGATCCTTTACCAGGGTGACCGCCTGGTCCGCACACTCCCGGGTCCAGGCCTTCGTATCCTCCCGGGAAATCACTTTCATCAGATCCGTCCCGGGAACAATCTCCCCGGAAGCTTTCTTCTTATGAAGGTTTAGCGAAGCTTTCAAGGCCAGTACCCGAAGGACCGCTTCCTCGATGCGTTTCCTGGAGACCAGGCCCTTTTCCACTCCCTGCTTCAGGTATTCGAAGTCCTCATCCACGTTGCGGTTAAAGAGGATCACATCCGCACCGTTTTCCACGGAGCGGGGAATGGAGAGTCTTCTGGGCAGTTTCTGCATGTATCCCACCATCAGGGTGGAGTCCGTGATGACGACGCCGTTAAATCCCAGCCGTTCCCGGAGGATCCCGGTCATCAGTTCCTGGGACTGGGAGGCCGGGAAATATGCTTCCTCCTCGGATATGTCCGGATTGACCATCCGGGCCACCTGGGGCTGTGCGATATGCCCCACCATGACTGCCGGCACTCCCTGATCGATCAGTGTCTGATAAATCCGCCCGTAAGTACTCATCCACTCCCCGGCGCTTCTGTCATTGACAGATACCAGCAGGTGCTGATCCCGCTCATCACAGCCGTCCCCCGGGAAATGCTTGATAGTGGCTGCCACATTCTCCTCCCGGGCTGCTCTCAGATAACCGCCGGCCATGGCAGTCACCTGATCGGGATCACTGCCAAATGAACGGATGTTTGTGATGGGATTGTGGAAGTTCCGGTCGATATCCACAACCGGGGCAAAAGCCCAGTTGACTCCTGCGGCTGCTCCTTCCCTGCATGCAACCTTTCCCAGCCGGTAGCCGTTTTCCACGTTTCCGGTGGCTGTACACCCCATGGGCATCCCAAACGAGGTTCCTTCCATAACGGCTCCGTTGCCGCCGCTTTCCAGGTTTGCGGCGATCAGAAGCGGAAGATCGCTGGAATCCTGCAGCATGCGGATTTCCCTCTGGGCATTCGCGGCAGACATGGTCCCCGGCATGATGCTGCCCACCTTGAGATCTTTTGTCAGATGTCTCACCGTTTCCTCATCAAATACAGTCAGCAGGGGACAAAACAGCTGGCCCAGCTTTTCATCCAGCGTCATCTGACTGCAGGTACTTCTCACCCATTCCTCCTGTTCCTCATCCAGGAAAAAGGGCTTTGCCTTAAGATCAGGCATCCTGACTCCCTCCTTTTCTTTCTTCTTGACGTATTATAAAGCCCGTAGTATGCTGGAGTTATCAAAAAGCAACGGAAACTGTCACTTTTCGACGGAGTTGAACGATCCAAAAATCCATCACCGGCACCGGAGGAATTTCAGACATGACAAAAGAGAAGCTGATCATTGATGTGTGTAAGACTCACACCTATCCCCTCTATCTGTTTGAGGGAGACAGACTGTTCTTTTCCCCGGAATGTAATCCCACGGGCTACAGCATCCTCCCGCAGGAGGCAGTCCCTGCCCGGCTGGCTTCGATGAATCAGATGGAGCCTCTGTCCAATACCCTGGACTTTCATTCGGAAAATAACGACGAGATTTCCACCTGTTTTGACAGGCAGGATTTTCCCCTGTTCTTTTTGTCCTCCACCAACCGGACCCGGAATTACACCATCTTCACCGGACCCCTTTCCTCCACCTGCGTTGATTTCCCCACCTGGCACGACTTCTGCAAGAAGAACCGGATCAAATGTTCCTCCGATTACAAGGTAAAGGTTGTCAATCCGTCGATTCTGACCGGCCTGCTCACCGTCCTTCACGAACTGATGTCAGACTGCGCGGTGACTCTGGCCGGGAGCAGTCCCGGGGATTTTTTCCAACCGGTCTCTGATATGGACACAGCGAAAAAGGGTGTGGATTTGTGGGCTCCCGGTGGTCAGGTACATACCTCCTACCAGTTGGAAAAGGACCTGATGAACAGTATCGGAGAGGGAGATCTGGAGGAGACTCTGAGAGTGGCCTCATTCTTTGACCGCGCCCGGGTGGGACGCATGTCGGAAAACAGTCTCAAGCAGGAAGAATATATGGCTGTGATCGGCATGACTCTATTTACCCGGGCGGTGATCGAACAGGGAGTTTCCTCAGAGAAGGCCTACTCCATCTCGGACCGCTATCTGAGAAAAATCTCCGCCTCCAGAGACATCTCCGAGATTAACAGTCTTTGTTATTCCGCTTTGCAGGAGTTTGTCCAGGAACTGCAGGGC
The DNA here is from genome assembly GCA_964550245.1 of uncultured Blautia sp. Classification (GTDB taxonomy): domain Bacteria; phylum Bacillota; class Clostridia; order Lachnospirales; family Lachnospiraceae; genus Blautia_A. The sequence goes on from CAZJYM010000049.1 coordinate 14,632, forward strand.
GTAAAGAAGGAAGGTGTATCCTCAGTCCATGTGAGTAAGGCCAGGGATTACATCAACCGGCATCTGCAGTCCCGTCTTTCCCTGCAGGAGATAGCGGATGCCGTAAACATCAGCAGTTCCCATCTGTCCGCCCTTTTCCGGACTTATGAGGGTGTCAGCGTCAGGCAGTATGTGATGGAGAGAAAGCTGGAAGCGGCTGAAAGCATGTTGAGGTTTTCAGACTATGGGATTGAGACGATCTCCGAATATTTCCATTTTGCTTCATCGAGTCATTTTGGAACAGCCTTCCGGAAGCAGTATCACTGCTCTCCATCGGAATACAGAAAAAAATATAACTCCCAGACTTATTCTGATGACGATGAGAGCGGTGATGAGTCTTTTATGCATTAAAAAAGCGCACCTTCGTGCGCTTTTTTATTGCTGAGAGAAACTGACAGAAAAAAAACAGCCGGAAGAGGCAGAGCCGTCCTCAGTGTGTCCAGGGTGATCCCTTCATCGTCCCGGTCCGGATGTACGTCCTTTCGCAAGCTCCAGGTAATACCCCAAAAGCTCCGCTGCCTCTTCGGCGGAGTACCCACTCTCGTACAGTCTCCGTGAAAAACTGACTACCTTCTTCAAAATAGCCTTCTTCTTATCCTGCTCCTCCTCGTATCTCAATCTCAATTCCGTCTCATAGTCGTAGAAATACATGTTTCCACCTCACTTTCTTCTAAAAAACTCCAATATCCCTTCCCTCACTTTTTCAGCATCCCCCCGGCTCCTCCGGGAGAACGGCAAGAACATCCACTATGCTCTAACTGCCTCCTTTGCCATCATATCCTCCGCAATCCTTTCGCTGTCCCATT
>CAZJYM010000050.1:0-12480 GCA_964550245.1 uncultured Blautia sp.
GGTCCGGCCTCCACCTTTTTATTGTAACTTTCCCCGGGATGTGTTATACTCACCAGAAGAACGTAGGAGGAGGCCGGCCCCGGCCGGACAGGAGAAACTTATGTCGGCGTTGTATGCGGTATTGTTGGGAATCATACAGGGAATCACGGAATTTCTGCCGGTGAGCAGCTTCGCCCATGTCTGCGTGATCCAGAAGATGCTGGGGATGCAGAGAGGTCCGGGAGGACTTCTGGAGGTGATGCTCCATGTGGGAACCCTCTATGCGGTGATCCGTACCTTTAGGAAGGAGTTTTTAAAGGTGGCGGAGGAGAGCATCGGCATGGCCGGGGATTTCATTGGCAACATCCACATCTACTTCCACAACCGGAAGACCGGGGATGCCCTGCGCCGGACCAGGATCGTCAACAGCAACTGGAGAAAGATGACCGCCCTTTTATGGGTGGCCATGATTCCCACCGCTTTAATCGGCTATACCGCCCGCAACCTGGTGGTCAAAAGCGCTGTTTCTCCTATTTTCCCCGGCATCGGCCTTTTAATCACCGGGGTAGTTCTTTTAGTGACCGACATCGGCCGCTGCGGGGGAAAGAAATCCCTGGGGGATGCCGGGTATGACTCCGCCATGTGGATCGGCATCTGTCAGGGGATTTCCGTTTTTCCCGGGCTTTCCAGGAGCGGTCTTACCATGAGTGCGGCTTTGCTGTGCGGATTTTCGAAGACCTTTGCCGTCCGTTTCTCCTACATGCTCTCCGTGCCGGCCGTCATCGGTGCTTTGTTTGTGGAGGCGGGAAACTTCTTTTCCTCCGGCATGACGGTTGACCGGGCCGTGACCTGCATCCTGGGAGCGGTGACCGCCGCCTTTGTGGGAAGAAGAGTCATCCGCTTTCTCTTAAAGATGGTGCGCTCCGTAAAGTTCCGCTACTTTGCCTATTACTGTTTTCTGGCGGGGGCCCTTGCCCTGCTGGGAAACTTTGTGTTTAAGTGATTCAAGGGAAGTGTCTGGCAGTCAGGAGGGATCATGGCAACTTCTAAAACTCAGAAAAGCAGAAAAACCGGCACCGCCGGGAAGAATACCAAAGGCAGAACAAGCTCCCAAAAGAAGAAACAGTCCAGTGGAGAGGGTTTTGCCTCAGAGATTCTTCTTCTGGTGGTGCTGGCCCTTTGTGCGCTGATGATGATTGGAAATCTGGGAATGGGCGGCGACGCGGGAAAGGTGATGAGTTCCGTGCTCTTCGGGGTGATGGGACTGATGGCCTATGTTTTCCCGGTCTTTCTTTTTTTTGCCGCCGCTTTTATCATCTCCAACCGCCGCAGTTCCCTGGCAAGGAAAAAGCTGATTGCCGCCGTGGTGTTCTTTATCTTTCTGTGCGGTCTGCTGCAGCTGATCACGGAGGGGTACACCAAAAGCAACACCCTGAAAGATTACTATGTGCTCTCCTCTGACTATCTCACAGGAGGAGGAGTCCTGGGAGGGGCTGTGGTCATCTCCACCACCGCCGCCTTCGGCACGGTGGGAGCTTACATCATCATCGGGGTGGTGCTGCTCATCTGTCTGATCCTGATTACCCAGAGATCCTTCTTTGGCTTTTGTGAAAAGGTATGGGACGGAATCGTGGGTCTGGTTCAGGGCGGAAGAGACCGGTACCTGGAAGGTCAGCCGGAGCGGGACCTGAAAAAGGAAGTCCGCAAAAAGGAAAAGCAGAAACAGCGGGAAGAGCGCAGACGAGCGCTTGAGGAGGAACTGGAGGAGCTGGACTCGGAGGAAGAGGAGAGCCCCCCAAAGAAGAAAAAGAGTAAAGACAGTAAGGAAAGCAGGGAGAGAGAGTTTGAAACTCCTCCCGTCTTAACGGTTCCCGAGGAAGAACCTGTCCCGGAGCCCGATAAAAAAACGGAGAAGAAAAAGTCTTCCGGAAGGAAAAAGAAGAAGGAAGAGCCGGAGATCCCGCCGGAACCGGAGGAGGATTCCCTTTTGGAGGAGGATCTGGATGCCCTGATCATGCGGGCCCGTCCTGCGCAGGAAGAAGTGATAGAAGAAGAGGGTACTTCTCCGGTGCGCAAGACTTCCAGATCGAAAAAAAGTGAACCCGCATCGGATCCGGAGGAGATCCGGGCGGAGATTGAGGAGCAGCCGGCCCCGAAGGAATATCAGTTCCCGCCTTTAAGCCTTCTTAGAAAGGGCAGCGGCAGATCCCAGGGGGATTCGGATGAGTATCTTCGCAGCACGGCCCAGAAGCTTCATGATACGCTGCACAACTTCGGGGTGAACGTGACCATCACCAACATCAGCTGCGGTCCCACCGTGACCCGCTATGAACTCCAGCCGGAGATGGGAGTCAAGGTGAGCCGGATTGTCAGCCTCTCAGATGACATCAAGCTGAACCTGGCCGCCCCCGATATCCGTATTGAAGCCCCCATTCCCGGAAAGGCCGCGGTGGGCATTGAGGTGCCCAACCGGGAGAACAGCCCGGTAATGCTTCGGGATCTTTTGCAGTCCCGGGAGTTTACGGAAGCCCAGTCTTCCCTGTCCTTTGCGGTAGGCAAGGACATCGGGGGGAAACCGGTGGTGGCGGACATCGGAAAGATGCCCCACCTTCTCATTGCCGGAGCCACCGGTTCCGGTAAGTCGGTGTGCATCAACACTCTGGTGATCAGTCTCCTTTACAAGTCCACGCCGGATCAGGTGAAGCTCATCATGGTGGATCCCAAAGTGGTGGAGTTAAGTGTCTACAACGGAATACCCCACCTTTTAATCCCCGTGGTCACCGATCCCAAGAAGGCAGCAGGCGCCTTAAACTGGGCGGTGGCGGAGATGACCACCCGCTATAACACCTTTGCCGAATACCGGGTGAGAAACCTGGAGGAATATAATAAGAAGATTGAGGGTATGAAAGTGCCGGAGGGAGAGACTCCTCCGGAAAAGATGCCCCGCATCGTGATCATCGTGGACGAGCTGGCGGATCTGATGATGGTGGCTCCCGGTGAGGTGGAGGATGCCATCTGCCGCCTGGCCCAGCTGGCCAGGGCGGCAGGAATCCATCTGATCATCGCCACCCAGCGGCCTTCGGTGAATGTCATTACAGGTCTCATCAAGGCAAACATGCCCTCCCGCATCGCCTTCTCCGTGTCCTCCGGTGTGGATTCCCGCACCATCCTGGACATGAACGGGGCGGAAAAGCTGCTGGGAAAGGGAGACATGCTCTTTTACCCCCAGGGGTACCAGAAGCCGGCCAGGCTGCAGGGAGCCTTTGTCTCCGATGAGGAGGTCAGCAGCATCGTGGAGTTTTTAAAGGAAGAGAACCCGGTAAACACCGGCAGCGAAGAAGTGCAGCAGCAGGTCAACGCCGCCGGCATGATGAGCCTCTCCCAGGGAGGGGAGGAGAGGGATTCCTACTTCCAGGAGGCCGGAAAGTTTATCATCGAGAAGGACAAGGCCTCCATCGGCATGCTCCAGAGAATGTTTAAGATCGGATTCAACCGGGCGGCCCGCATCATGGATCAGCTGGCCGACGCCGGAGTGGTGGGCCCGGAGGAGGGCACCAAGCCCCGGAAGGTGCTGATGAGCCAGGAGGAATTCGAAGCCTATATAGAGGAAAGCCTCTAAGGCAACAAATGGATTGGAATGAGAAATAGATGAAATGTCCCAAGTGTCACAGAGAAGTGGAACCCGGTTCCCTCTACTGTCAGTACTGTCTCACGGAGATTCCCTGGGTGAAGGAGTATGACTCCGTGGAAACCCTGATGGAAAAGAAAAAGCTGGAAGAGGAGGAGGAAGTGCCTCCCCATCCGCTGGAGATTCAACAGGAGAGAGGGAGGGGAAACTGGAAGGTTCCTGTTCTTATTGCCCTGGCTCTTCTGGTTTTGGGGACCGCAGGGTGGGGGATTTACAGACGGGGTCATACCTTCTCCGCTCTCTACCAGAAGGCCCAGACGGCCGTGGAGCGGGGAGAGTACGAAAAGGCCCAGAAGTATGTGGAACTGGCCCTGGAGCAGGAGGGGGAAAACCTGGAGGGGATCATCCTCCTGGGAAAGATCAAAGCCGCCAGAGGAGACTATGACTCGGCGGTGGAGATCCTGGGGGAACTTTCAGAACAAAACCCGGAAAGCGCCCAGGTGGCCCGGGAGTATGTGAAGGTACTGATTCAGGGAAAGCGCGGGGAGGAAGCCAGAGACTTTCTGGAATCGTTGGAGGAAGGTCCCGTTCTTTCCGAGCTGGAAGACTATATCTGCGCCGAACCGGCTTTATCCTTAGGCTCCGGCACCTATGGCTCGGCGCAGAAGGTGGAGCTTACCGGAGACTGTGATCGGATTTACTACACACTGGACGGCTCTGCCCCCAGCGCAGAGAGCACTCTCTATGAGGAGCCGGTCTGGATCTCCTCGGGAGCGGTGGAGTTAAAGGCTGTGGGGGTAAACTCCTACGGCATCCCCAGTAAAGTAGTCACCGCCCGCTATGTGGTGGTGACGGGAAAGCCGGACAAACCTTTAGTCTCTCCTCCCAGCGGGAACTTTGACACCATCACCCAGATCGAAGTGCAGGTGCCGGAGGGGTGCAAGGTCTACTATGCCTTTGACCAGGAGCCCACCAGGGAGAGTACCGAGTATGCAACCCCCATCTCCATGCCGGCCGGGTACCATGAGTTTTATGCGGTGGCCCTTTCCGCCAACGGGGAGATGAGCGAGATGGTAAGCCGCACCTACTATCTCCAGTATTAAGGAGTGGAAGATGGAGATCCGCATTGTATCCGTGGGGAAGATCAAAGAATCCTACCTGACGGAAGGCATCAAGGAGTACAGCAAGAGACTCAGCCGTTACTGCCGGCTTGGCTTTTATGCCGTAGCCGATGAAAGGACGCCGGATGGAGCCTCACCGGCCCAGGAGGAACAGATCAAAGAAAAGGAAGGGGAAAGACTCCTGAAAGGCATCCGGGAAGGAGACTACGTACTGGCCCTGGATTTGCGGGGAACCATGCCGGACTCATTGGAGCTGGCCAAAAAGATTGAGAGACTGGGAATAGAAGGTCACAGCTCCCTGGCCTTTGTGATCGGCGGATCCCTGGGACTGGGGAAAAACATCCTCTCCCGGGCCGATGAGCGCATCAGCTTTTCCAGGCTTACCTTTCCCCATCAGCTGATGCAGGTGATTTTGCTGGAACAGATATACCGGTCCTTTCGCATTATCAATAATGAACCCTACCACAAGTAGCAACCGGAGGAAACCATGGATTTACAAAGATTTGATCAGTTTATTTCCCAGTATCCCGTCTATGAGTACCGGCTTTTGTCCACCGATGAGATCCAGACCGTATCCCGTGTCCGGGACATCTGTGCTTCGGAGTGTGAGCGCTACGGCTCCACCTGGGCCTGTCCCCCGGGGGTAGGAACGGTGGAGGAGTGCGACAAACGGATTCACAGCTACACAGATGCCATCCTCTTTTCCAGTGTGGCGGAGGTAACAGACCTGCTGGACATGGAGGAGATGCTCTCCACCCGCAGGGCCCATGAGGAACTCTCCACCGCGGTGGGGAAGTTTATCGAGGGAGAAGGGAATGAGGTCTTCATTCTCTCCACCGAGTCCTGTGATCTGTGTTCCGAATGCGCTTACCTCTCCGGGAAGCCCTGTATCCATCCGGACCGGATGCATCCCTGTCTGGAGAGCCACGGCGTGGTGGTGTATGATCTGGCGGTGGAGCACGGGATGGAATACCAGCTGGAGGGAAATGTGATCCTCTGGTTTTCCCTGGTTCTCTTCCGTAAGAAAGAGTAGTCTTTCTCCTCCGGTGCAACCGGAGGAGATCTTTTTTTGCTCCAAAAAAAGAAAAAGCTTTTAATCCGGAGGAATCATGATAAAATAGGAAAGAAGAAAGAAGAAAGGACATCAGATGATGGCGAACGGTATAGTAGAAATTCAGATGGAGATTCCGGCCAGTCTGGAGGGAAACGTGTTCGGCAGGCTGGATGAACATGTCAAGCTCATCGAGAGGACCCTCAATGTAACTTTAATCTCCAGGGACGGAGTCTTAAAGATCCTGGGGCCCCAGGGAAGGGCGGAGGCTGCCGGAAAGATCCTGCAGGAGCTTCTGGAGCTGGCCAGAAGGGGTACGGAGATCACCAGACAGAACGTGACCTATGCCCTTTCCCTGGCCATGGAGCATCAGGGGGATGTGCTGACGGAAATCGACAAAGATGTGATCTGCAACACCATCCAGGGAAGGCCCATCAAGCCCAAAACCCTGGGACAGAAGGAGTATGTGGATCAGATCCGCCAGAAGATGATTGTGTTCGGCACCGGACCCGCCGGCACGGGAAAGACCTACCTGGCCATGGCCATGGCGGTAACCGCCTTTCGAAATGAAGAGGTGGCCAGGATCATCCTCACCCGTCCCGCCATTGAAGCCGGGGAAAAACTGGGCTTTCTTCCCGGGGATCTGCAGAGCAAGGTGGATCCCTACCTGCGGCCGCTCTACGATGCCCTTTTTGCGATCATGGGTCCGGACAGCTTTTCCAAAAACATGGAGAGGGGCTTAATCGAGGTGGCTCCTCTGGCCTACATGCGGGGACGAACCCTGGACAACGCCTTTATCATCCTGGATGAGGCCCAGAATACCACTCCCGCCCAGATGAAGATGTTCCTCACCCGGATCGGTTTCGGATCCAAGGTGATTGTCACCGGGGACACCTCCCAGAAGGACCTGCCTTCAGGGGCTGTATCCGGTCTGGATGTGGCCATGAAAGTTCTGCGAAACATCGAGGACATCGGCTTTTGTACCCTGACCAGCAAGGATGTAGTGAGGCATCCCCTGGTGCAGCAGATCGTCATGGCCTACGAGGAGTATGAAAAGCGGGAGAATGCGGCTGCCAAAAGGCGCAGAAAGGAGAAACGATGACCATTTCCATTGAGTATGAGGCGGGACAGGACCTGGGGATCGACTGTTCGGAACTGGCCTGTGCCGTGGCGGAGAAGGTGCTGGACATGGAGGGCTGTCCCTATGAAGTGTCCGTAAACCTGGTGATCACCGATGACGAGGAGATCCGTCAGGTCAATGAAAAGTTTCGGGACATTGCGGCTCCTACGGATGTGCTCTCCTTTCCCATGATCTCTTTTTCCAGTCCTTTGGATTTCTCTCCGGTGGAAAGTGACGACTCCTTCTTTGATCTGGATACGGGGGAACTGCTTTTGGGGGACATCATGATTTCCGCAGACCGGGTGATCTCTCAGGCGAAGGAGTACGGCCACAGTGTGAAGCGGGAATTTTCTTTCCTGGTGGCCCACAGCATGCTCCACCTTTTAGGGTACGACCACATGACGGAGGAGGATGCCGCCCGGATGGAGGAAAAGCAGGAAAAAGCCCTCCTTGAACTTGGCATCACCCGCTAGAAGTGTGAAAATTTGACGAATTTCAGGAAAATCATGGACGAAGCCTTTGAAAAGGTGTAATATAAGTGGGCGTAGCACGGCAGTATGCCGGAATGACAGGAGGAGAACATGAACACATCGCAGCTGGACAGGATCAATGAACTGGCCCGCAAGGCCAAAGGACCGGGACTTTCAGAGAGCGAGAAGAAGGAACAGGCCCTGCTTCGCAGGGAATACATCGCGGCCATCCGCATGAGTCTCCGCGGCCAGCTGGATTCCATTGACATTCAGGAGAGGGATGGAAGCATTACCAACCTGGGAGAGAAGTATGGAAACAAAACAACACATTAGAAGACAGATCGCTGCTCTTCGAAAGGCCTGTTCGGATGAGGAAGTGGAGGAAAAAAGTCTTGCGATTACAGGCAGGGTTTTAGCCCTCCCCGAGTTTCTCCACTGCCGGAAGATGTACATATATGCAGATTACAACCACGAAGTACGGACGGAGTATCTTATTAAGGAAGCCTGGAAAATGGGAAAACAGGCGGCTGTCCCCAAAGTGGAAGGAACGGAAATGAGATTTATCCTCCTGGAGGACTTTTCCAATCTCGCACCGGGGTATTTCGGGATTCCGGAGCCGGTGGAGGGAGAGACCGTACACTGGGAAGATGGACTGATGATCATGCCCGGGGTGGCCTTTGACAGGGAAAACCGCCGGGTAGGATACGGGGGAGGCTTTTATGACCGGTTTCTGGAAAAGCATCCGGGGCTTTTTACCGTGGCCCTGGGTTTTGAATTCCAGATCCTGGATCAGGTCCCCTTTGAGGAGACGGATATCCGCCCCCGGGTGATTGTGACAGAAGAGGAAGTTCTTCGAAGATAAGGGAGGATATGGAATAGATGCTGGAAATGCTTGAAGATCTGGGAAAGAGAGCCAGGGAAGCGGAAAAGCCCATGCGCACCCTGGGAACCGATGTAAAAAACCGGGTACTGCGGGAAGCGGCCCGCAGCCTGGTCGACTCCACAGACAAACTGCTGGCGGCCAATGCCCTGGACATGGAAAGAGGAAAGGCCAACGGCATGAGCGAGGGCCTTCTTGACCGGCTTCTTCTCACCCCGGAGCGGATTGCCGGCATGGCGGAAGGACTGGAGGAGGTGGCTTCCCTGGATGATCCCATCGGGGAGGTTACGGGGATGAAGAAACGTCCCAACGGTCTTCTGATCGGCCAGAAGAGAGTACCGTTAGGGGTGGTGGGCATCATTTACGAGGCTCGTCCCAACGTGACCGCAGATGCCTTTGCCCTTTGCTTTAAGACCGGAAATGTGGCCATCTTAAAAGGCGGAAGCGATGCCATCCACTCCATCGAGGCCATCGTGGACTGTATCCGGGAGACCTTGAAGAAGGAGGGAGCTCCCGAGGATGCCCTTCTTCTCATCCGGGACACTTCCCGGGAGACCACCGGGGAGTTTATGAAGATGAACGCCTACGTGGACGTGCTGATCCCCAGGGGAGGCCGGGGGCTGATTCAGGCGGTGCTGCGGGAGAGCACCATTCCCGTCATCGAGACGGGAACCGGAAACTGCCACATCTATGTGGACGAGACCGCGGATTTGAAGATGGCGGCGGACATCGTGATCAATGCCAAGACCCAGAGAGTGGGAGTCTGCAATGCCTGTGAATCCCTGCTGGTCCATGAAAAGGTGAAGGATGCCTTCCTTCCCGTGCTGGGAAAACGCCTCCAGGAAAAGAACGTGGAGATCCGGGGGGATGAAGCCTCCCAGGCTTTGATTCCCGGTTCTGTGGCCGCTACCGAAGAAGACTGGGGAACCGAATACCTGGACTACATCATCTCTGTGAAGGTGGTGGGGTCCGTACAGGAGGCCATTGACCACATCAACCGCTATAATACCGGACACTCGGAGGCCATCATCACCGACAGCTATACCAACGCCCAGAAGTTCCTGGACGAGGTGGATGCGGCTGCGGTGTATGTGAACGCTTCCACCCGCTTCACCGACGGATTTGAATTCGGATACGGGGCCGAGATCGGAATCAGCACCCAGAAGCTTCACGCCAGAGGTCCCATGGGGTTGCTGGCGCTCACAACCTGCAAGTACATTATTTACGGAAACGGGCAGGTTCGTGGTTAAGTTGAGCCGAAAAAACTGTCAAAGCGACACAGGCAGTTTGACTTTATATGAAGTTTTATGATATACTGCATGCAGTATCTCCATGTAGCAAGACATATTGGGAGGATTTTTCATGAAAAGAAAACAATTGTTCGCAATGCTCCTGGCAGGCGCCCTGGCTGTGAGCGCGGTTCCTTCCCTGGCTTTGGGAGCGGAGGACCAGGCTTTTGTATCCGCGGAGCAGGGAACGGTGGAGGAAACCGGGCAGCAGACGGAACCTGTGGAAGGATCCATAGATGTACCGGCTGCGATGGAACAGCCACCACAGACAGAACCTTCTGTGGAAGAAGCGCCTCCTGTGGAGGAAGTACCCCCTGCGGATGAAACACCTTTACCGGAGCCGGTACTGACCGCAGAACCCACAGCAGAGCCGACTGTTGAACCCACAACTGAACCAATGGAGGAGGATCCAAATCAGAATCCGCCGGCAACTGCGGAGACTCCCACCGATACTCCTGTTCCCACGGAACCTGTTGTTTCGGAGGCTCCCAGTGAGACACCGGTACCCTCGGAACCCGGCGTATCCGAGGCTCCCAGCGAAACACCGGTACCTTCAGGCGAACCCAGTGAAACACCAGTTCCCTCAGGCGAGCCCAGTGAGACGCCGGTACCCTCCGGAACTCCCAGTGAGACTCCTGTTCCCTCGGGTGAACCCAGCGGGACACCGATCCCTTCCGTGACCGTGGATCCCAACCTCACTCCCGCTCCATCCGTCACACCCACACCGGGAGTAGGAGTGACCTTTAATTCTTATAACTACGCCACCCTGGCTGAGGCCGTGGCCGCCATCACCGCCACCGGTGAACCTGCAAAGCTGGAGGTTATGGGGGATCTGAGCCTGGATGCTCCCGTTGCCATCGACGGGGGAAAAGCCGTTGTGATAGTGCCGGGTGCTGAGCAGATCACCATTAAGAGAGCTCCCGGGTATACCGGCAGCCTGTTTACCGTGGCTGCGGGAAGTACCCTTTCTATTTCCGGCGGAGCTTCGGTAGCGGATGGAGTGGAAGGAGCCGACCTTGATGGATTTCTGACTGTGGATGCAACCCTGGAGGGGGAAGGAGCCGTAACCGGATCCATCGTGGAGGTCACCGGCGGTAACTTCCTGCTGGGTCCTGATGCCACATTAACCGGAAACAACACTTCCGCTGCTGCCAGCGCCATCAGCTATGATGCCAGCAGTACCGTAACCCTGGTAGGCGGAACCATCACCGGAAACACCACCTCCGCAGAGGGGGCAGCCATTTCCGGAGAGGGAACCCTGCAGGTTTACGCGCTCGATATCCTACCCGCAGCAGTCACTGTTACGGGAAATAAAAAGAACATAGAGGGCACAGAGAGTGAGGCCAACATCCTGCTTCCCGCAGGAAAGACGCTGACCATCTCCGGAAAGATGGCAGGTTCTTCCATCGGTCTTCGCATCACGGACGCCCAGGTGGGAACACCCGCCATCACCGTGGGAACCGGTGCAGACGGTAGTACGCCAGTGATGGATGTGGCCGAAGCGGCAGCCCAGATCATTTACGATGATCCCACTCTTACCGTAGGACCGGACGGTGTGATCGCCGAAGCTCCGCCGGTTGAAGAAGTAAGCCCCACTCCCACACCGGAGGTCAGCGGAACACCGGAACAGCCCAGTGCAACTCCTACCGTACCGGCAGAGCAGGAACAGCCGGCCGTAACGGTGAGAAGCCTGGAGTGGACCAGCGCAGACTCCGTGGAGATGTATTTCACCTTTAACAAGGATGGAAGATACTATATCAAGGTATTAAACGCCAAGACCAAGACACCGGATTTCAGCACCGATGAGCTGGCTCAGAACGGAACGGATGCCGTGGCAGGCGTGGAGAATCACTTCAGTGAGAACTTCTCCAAGACTCTGGATCAGTCCAGGAAAGTGGTGGTATGTCTGTACTTCCAGCCCTCCGACGGAGGACAGGTTGTAGTAGAACGCTACAAGATGGATGAGGAGGTTCGTCCCGCCCGTCTGACAGGCGTGAGCGCCGACAGGCTTTCTGTGAATGAAGCCAGGTTTGTGTTCCGCTCCAGCAAGGCCGGTACCTTCTACTATCAGTGGGCCAAACAGAGTGACAACATCACCCCGGACATCAACTGCGAGGGAGAGGGTATTGCCATCTCCGCCAACGTGGATCAGACCCTGACCATCAGTGACATCGATACCTCAGAACCCATCTCCGTATGGGTGAGAATGCGGGATACCGCCGGAATCCTTTCCGGATACCTGCAGTTTAACCTGGATGCGGTTACAGTAACTCCTACCCCCTCCAGACAGCCCAATGTTCCTTCCGCCAGCCAGAGCCGGGTAATCGGACTGGAACAGCCGTTGGAGTTCTATCCCAACAGCTTCTATGATTTCCAGGTCATCGGTGCCGGCACGGATCTCCAGCCTCCCTATGTGAAGGGGGATGTGCAGTGGAAGCCTCTGTACTGGAGCATGAGCACCAATCCGGATCCCAACAATCCCAGCCAGGCCAACCGCCGGTGGAGGATCGGAAGCGCCCAGGGAATCACCGCGGCAGCTACTTACAATATTTACATCTTCTTCCAGAGAGTAGAGTATGACGGCACCCAGTGGGTAGAGCAGGATACGGTGGAACGGGTAACCTATCAGTTCCGCTCCGCAGAGATTGCGGTAGCCACCTCCACACCCACTCCTACCACCTACTACGACAACAGCGGCGGCTATTACCCGGGAGGAAGCAGCAGCAGCGGCGGTTACTATGATGAGGACGGCTACTATCACTACTACGATGAGAGTGATCCCTACTATCAGGATTCAGACGGAACCGAAACCGGAGCCGGTACTTCCACCACTCCGCCTTCCACAGCTGATGATTCACCCATCGGATACTTCCTGGCTCTGGCCTTTGTATCCATCCTGGCCGGATCAGCCGTGATGTGGAGAAAGAGGAGAAGGGATTAAG
>CAZJYM010000050.1:12580-14020 GCA_964550245.1 uncultured Blautia sp.
TAATAAGAAGAGACAGGCGCAGCCTGTCTCTTCTTATTAGAAAGGGAAAAGATAGAAAGGAAAAGACATGATTCGTTCATGCACAGAGAATGTCACAAGATTCGGGGTTTACGAGGCGGAACTGACCGGCCCGTCGGAAGGAAATCCCTTTACAGAGCAGTGGGTTCGGGGAACCTTTGAGAGTTCATCGGAGACCAAGGAGACGGAAGGCTTCTATGACGGAGAGGGGATCTACCGGATCCGCTTTATGCCCTCCTTTTCGGAGTCCTACAGCTGCCGTATCAAAACCAGCTGGGGAGAGGAGGTTTCCCTGGAGTTTAGAGTTGAAGAGGCTCTTCCCGGAAACCACGGTCCCGTGAGGGTGGCAAACACCTTTCACTTCGCCTGTGAGGACGGCACGGTGTTTTACCCGGTTGGCACCACCTGCTATGTATGGCATCTGCAGCCGGAGGAGACCAGACAGAAGTCCCTGGCTTCCTTTAAGGCCGGTCCCTTTAACAAGGTGCGCTTCTGTGTGTTCCCCAAACACTACCTCTACAACTTAAACGAACCACCGGAGTATCCCTTTGCCCTGCGTCCCGATTCCCCCTGGAAGCCGGAGGACTATGCCCGGGAGAAACTGGAGAAGGCTCCCGGAAACATCTTTGCAGGGGTACAGGTGGAGATGAAGGATCCGGACAGGGTATGGGACTTCTCCAGGCCCAATCCGTCCTATTTTACCAGGCTTGAGCGGGATGTACAGGCTTTGGGAGAGATGGGGATCGAAGCGGATCTGATCCTCTTTCACCCTTACGACCGCTGGGGCTTTTCCAAAATGACCACGGAGCAGGAGAATGCTTACCTCCGATATGTGGTAAACCGCCTGTCCGCCTTCCACAACGTGTGGTGGGCCATGGCCAACGAGTACGATCTGTTTCGTAACAAGACCCTCCTTTCCTGGGAGTCCAATGCCCGGACCCTTTGCCGGCAGGATCCCTATCACCACCTCAGATCCATCCACAACTGCATCACCATGTATGATCACACCAGGGCCTGGATCACCCACTGCAGCATTCAGAGAATCGATCTCTACCGCACCGCAGAGAATACGGATGCCTGGCGCACCCGCTACGGCAAGCCCTGTGTGCTGGATGAGCTTGCCTACGAGGGAGATTTACCTCTGGGATGGGGCAACATCAGCGGACAGGAGCTGGTCAGAAGGTTCTGGGAAGCCTATACCCGGGGCGGATATGCCCAGCACGGAGAAACCTTTGAGAGAGGGAAGGATAAACCCATCTGGTGGTCCCACGGGGGAGAACTGCACGGGGAGAGTCCGGAGAGGATCCGCTTCTTAAGGAAGATCATGGAGGAGAACGGGGGATACATGGAACCGCTGCCGGCCATGTTTGATGAGACCCGCTGCACCAATGCGGGGCCCATGGCGAAAAAGACCTGTATCCT
>CAZJYM010000050.1:14120-15265 GCA_964550245.1 uncultured Blautia sp.
TTTCCTCCCTGAATTTGAAATGTTTCTGTCAAAAAATGTTTACAAGTTTAAAAAAATATGGTATAGTAAATCCAGCTTGTAAAAGAGCTTACGTGCGCACCTGTAGCTCAGTGGATAGAGCAGTGGTTTCCGGTACCATGTGCGGGGGTTCGATTCCCTTCAGGTGTGTTGACCGGGACGGATCTCTCCGTTCCGGTTGTTTGTATATTCACCATTTGCCCCAGGTGAATAGGGGAAGGAAGTGAGAAGGGCATGAACTTCGATGATTTTAGAGAATGGCTGTCGGACAATCTCCGCTATTTCATGCTGGGCGGAGGAATTCTGCTGGTTGTTCTGGTATTATTCTTCAGTGTGAGAGCCTGTACAAGACTGAGGAGGGGGAATTCCGGGGAGGAGACTGCCCAGGAGGAAACCACTTCCGAAGAGACTGTGGTAGAGGAGACGGTTACTCCGGCACCGGAAGGCGATAGTTCCAACACCGCCCAGGAGCCTGTCCTTGAAGAGAATAACGAGGAGATCCGGGATCTTCTTACCAGGTTTTATGATGCCCTGGGCAGCAAGGATGTGACACAGCTTCGGACTATTGTGGACAACCTGCTTCCGGAGGATGAGGCACGGATTACCAACTCCAATGACTTTATAGAGAAATACACCCTGGGAGACATCTATACCGCCAAGGGACTGACGGAAGACTCCCGTGTGGTATTTGCCTGCTATGATTTTACCTGCACCGGTATTGAAACTCCTGCACCGGCCCTTGCCGAGCTCTACGTGGTCAAGGATGCGGAAGGGGAGTGGAAGGTGGACGGTTCAGCCTGGGAGGATTCAGAGATTACCAAATTTACCCAGGAACTGGCCAATGAAAAGGAAGTGACGGATCTGCTGGCTGATGTACAGAGCCGTAACGACGAGGCCAGAGCATCGGATGCTGATCTGGCGAAATTCCTGGACGGGCTGGGAGATGAGGTGATCGTTTCCTTTGGATCCAAGGGAGAACAGACATCTGTCACCATGGTCACCAACGTGCAGTGCAATGTAAGGGCAGAGCCTTCCACAGAGTCTGAATCTCTGGGAATCCTGGATGAGGGAACCGAAGTAACGGTTCTGGGGGATGAAGGAGAATGGAAGATCGTGGAGTATGAAGG
>CAZJYM010000051.1:0-15134 GCA_964550245.1 uncultured Blautia sp.
AGCGGATTCCCCGGGATTCCAACTCAGAGAACCGGTTGGGAGTTCCTGTGACCGTCAGGCTGATTCCGGGGTTTTGAATGTCCTCTTTCTCGCTGCAGGCCGGTAATAAAGCGGAAGACCGTCCTCATCCAGGGGAAGAGAGGGGTAGATATGGGAGATCAGGCTCTTCCAGTAACGTTCCTCCAGTTCTTCCGGTTTGGGAGAGTAGAGGACACCCAGAAGGCAGACGGCATAGAGCATCACCCGGAAGTGATCTTCGAAGAAGAACTCCTTCAGGTTCTTTCGGATCTCTTCCGTTTGGGCATACAGGTACAGGCAGAATCCGATCTCCACATGACTGTTCAGGCGGGGAGACGGGATTTTCATGTTCCGGGCGGCCTCAAGGTTATCTTCTGTTTCTTTTACAGGTTCTTTGTTTTTGCTGCCCCTGCGCCTTTCGCTTTTGACGAATCCCTCCGGGGTGATTTTCCCGAGACCTTTACGCCTTGTGCGGGAATTTTAATAGAAGTTAGCGGCAGGATTCCGGCCTGAGTTGGCATCTGTGTGGAAAGCAATCAGTTCAGAATCCTTCTTCAAAAAACTTCAGCCCTGAGAGAGGCTATAATCAGAATCTCCGGGGTTTCAGTGCAGCGGAGCTCTGATGTAGAAAAGACATGAAAAGCCGCCCCATTCACGGGACGGCTTTTCTCGTAAGCTTTTTCTTTCTCGGTTTTGAATCAATTGGCGAGTGGCCACTCTTCGACCAGCTTCTTTCCTGTACCGTTTTTCTTTACGATATAGATGTCGGCTTTCCATCCTCCAACCCCGGATGGATTATAGGGGCCTTGATACTTGGCAATGACATAACCGTTGGAAAAGAACATAGAGTCAAAATTGCCTTCTGCGGTTAAAATTTTTGCCTTTTTTCCTGCTTTATTTCGGTAAATGGAATTCCCGAAGTATGTAAACTTATAGCCACCGCCGTACATACCGCCGTCATTGGACGAATTGGTAACATTTCGCGAATAACCCGCAATGTTGGCTGACGTGATCTTTTTCGTTTTTGTATTATAGCAGTAACACATGGAGCTGGAACAGGATGGAAGTATAAACAGATTGTTTCCGCTGGAAGCCAGTAATTCCACATCTGCAGACTCGTAGATACAGGTAGATCCACTTCCATCCAGATTCATGCGGTAAACACCCAGAACGAAATCTTTTTCAAAGTATTCTTCTACTTCATGCCTCATTTTGATGTAATAGATATAATTTCCTATGATTACAGGATCACATCCATTATCCAGAAATTTCTTCCCCATCCCTGATGTTCCGATTCTGTAAATTCCCAAGTCTGTGCCGTCACTGCCGATGTACTCGTCATTGGTGAAATACAGGTAGGTCCCCTTCTTTGTGATTTCATTGCATTTTCTTTCCATCAACAGGGCTCTCTTCCCGGTGGAAATGTTATATCGGTATAGATTTTTGTTAAAGCCATAGTACAAATATTTTCCGGAAACTGTTCCATACGTGGGAAATACTATGCTTTTCGTTGCAGCCTGTACGGGGGCTACTCCCACTGCCAGCAGCAGGGACAGCAGCAATGCGCAAAAAACCTTGACTTTCTTTTTCCCTTGTCTTTACCTCCTTAATATTTTATTGTTTCATGTGTTCCATTCCTTCTGCCATTTTAGAGCCGAATGTTTCAGCTTTTCTCCGGTCTGTAATTCCAGTCAAAGGAGTGAAGCACAGCTTCCGGATCAAAGTTCAGGGTTTCACAGAGTTTTTTTGTTTCCTCACTGACCGTATCCAGGATCCAGGTGTTTCCCTCCCGACTTGCCGTAATACCTCTCAGTGCCGCTGTTGCCTCTTCCGGGGAGCAACCGGTTCCGGCCAGGGTATTTCGGAAGGTTACAGCCATCTGGGAACAGATGAGGTTCAGAAAAAGCCAGGCATTAAAGAAGATTCCGTCTTCCGGATCGGGAGCCTCCTCCAGGGCATCGAAGAAGGGAATCCGGAGGTTGTACCAGGAATAGATCCGTTCTGCCGGGTCTGTTCTGTTGGTGATCAGGGCGGTGATGCCGGGCTCTGGAGAAACAGGCGGATGATCCCCGTCCTCTGTTTTGGATAAGGCTCTCAGCCTGTCCAGTGCCTCCTGGGAAGATTCAGCCTTTTCCCGGGCAGCACTTTCTGTTCTTCTCTTGTCTTCCAGAAGCGCCTGCTCCATTTCCAGGCTGATCCGGCACTTTCTTTCCCGCTCTCTGGCGTTTTTTAACCGGGCGCAGGCCTTTTCGAGACGAAGCTGGGTTTTGGTTCCCCTGCGCCTGCGCATGGAGATCAGGACCGCTTCCTCGACACCAAGCTGTTTGATTTCGGCTTTCCGCTTGACCCGGTCAAACTTTTCTTCGGCTCTTTGCACCCTCCTCTCGGCCCTTTCCCTGGCCGAGACTGCCCTTTCGAGCGCTTCCTCCCGTCTTTCTGATTCTTCCTCCATCTCCCGGATACGGTTCTCCAGAGCGGGGAAAGGGGTATTTTCTGTCAGTTTTCCCATTTCCTGTGAGAAAAGCCTGTAGTCGAAGTACAGGTGGATCTTTCTGCCTTCCAGATCCGATGATCGGACATAGATCCGCCTGTCCTCAAAGCCAAAGGAGGTATGCCACTTTTTCAGATCCTCTGCTTTTTCTTCGTGCTTCCAGGGAGAGATGCAGCGGATTCCCCGGGATTCCAACTCGGAGAACCGGTTGGGAGTTCCTATGACCGTCAGGTTGATTCCGGGGTTTTGAATGTCCTCTTCATCGCTGCAGGGTCGGCAATAAAGCGGAAGACCGTCCTGGAGGTTTACCAGAAACAAAAGAGAGTGTCTTTCCAGCAGCGCATAATCGCCATCCGGGGAGATGCCTTTTTTCATGTAGCCTTCCGTGCAGTCCCTCATGCAGCCAATGACCTGGAGCATGTCCAAAAGGCTGTCCTCATCCAGGGGAAGAGCGGGGTAGATATGGGAGATCAGGCTCTTCCAGTAACGTTCCTCCAGTTCTTCCGGTTTGGGAGAGTAGAGGACACCCAGAAGGCAGACGGCATAGAGCATCACCCGGAAGTGATCTTCGAAGAAGAACTCCTTCAGGTTCTTTCGGATCTCTTCCGTTTGGGCATACAGGTACAGGCAGAATCCGATCTCCACATGACTGTTCAGGCGGGGAGACGGGATTTTCATGTTCCGGGCGGCCTCAAGGTTATCTTCTGTTTCTTTTACAGGTTCTTTGTTTTTGCTGCCCCTGCGCCTTTCGCTTTTGACGAATCCCTCCGGGGTGATTTTTCCCAGCATCTTTCCCGAGACCTTTACGCCCCGCTTTTTCACCGGATCATAGCGGCTGGAGCATTCATAGAGATAGTAGTGGCCGTTGATGCACTTGATCTCCGTGTGTGCAGGTTTGGTTTCGGCAAATTTCAATACGTAGTCAGGCTTTTGGGAAGCCACATGTTCCACCTCCTCGAAGCGTAAGGATCCGTTCTCCTGCCTGACTTTTGATCTCAAAGCGGTCATCCTGCAGCAGGCTCTTTTTCTCCACCTGGAAGGTGAAGGGAAAGAGGACGGAAAGGCTGATAAGCTTTTGAAAAGCGCAGGATCCCCCGGGCTCTGCGGCAAGAGCCGCACAAAGAAGCAGACGCACAGTCTCCTCCCGGCGGACTTCATGCTTTACAATCCGGTACTTTCCCGGCTTTTCATCCTCTAAAACCCCCAGGGAGCGCATGGTGGCGATCTGTTCCTTGATGGACTTAAAGAGGGTGGATCTCTCTCCCCACTCATCGGACATCTTCCGCCTCATCTGGGAGAGGGTGAGATCCGAGTGAAACTCCGCCATCTTTCCGATGAGCCGGGCCAGATCGGCAAAGACGGGGTAGGCGGGAAGCATCAAAGCCCAGTGAACGGCCGGGGACTCCTCCGGAAAGCGGGACAGAAGGGACCGGGCGGAGGGGAAAAGAAGGGCAGAAGCCCTGTTTTCATAATACCACACATGCAGCAGGATCTCTCTGGTCTTGCGAATGTTGGTGGGGCTTTTGATCTCAAAGGAGAGATACTCGTCCAGCTTCCTTTTAAGTTCCTCCTCCGGAAGGTTTTCCGATACAAGCCGGGCAGTCCAGTTCAGCCAGGGAAGTTTTAAATCACACAGGAACCCGATTTCCCTAGCCATGGGCGTATCCTGCCCTGTTGTTGATCACAGGTGTCATATCTTTTTCATGCCTCCAGTCTTGCCAGCATCATGAGACGAAAATCCGGGCACACTTCCATTCCCTTTTGGTATTCCTCCTCGATGCGGATCTTTTCCTGAGAAAGCCTGTCAAGCCTTGCCCGGCGTATGTTGTCGATCCCGATCCGCCCGGCCGCCTCCATGCGAAGCTTCAGGGCATACCGGTACTTCCGGGCATTTTCCTCGTTGGCCTTCAAATGCTTTTCCTTCAGCTCCAGAAAGGTGTCTGAGGCAAAGTCCAGGGAAAGCTTTTCAAGCGTTTGGTATTCCTCATCGGTAATGCCGGGAGAGGCGGTTACCTCCAGCCTGCTGTTTTCATCCAGGAAAACATCCATCAGTCTCTTTCCCGCCAGGGGACGAAGGATACCGGCGGAGTTTACAAAGACGGGAAGGATGCGCATTCCCTTTTCATCCTCCGAGATGGAGAGCTTCCACAGCATGAAATACCCGGCCTCATTGGGGAAGTCCCGGATCCTGACCAGGGGCAGATCCTCATGGTAATCCTGGAATACTTCCTCATGAAGACACTTTTGAACCTCTTCGTCCTCCAGGGTGAAGGAGTCCGGGTTTCGGGGATTTTTTCCCTGCCACCTCTCATAACAGCCCATCATGGTCCTTATGGCCTCTTTTGCGTCAAAGGAGGAGCCCTCTCCCAGAAGCTGATGCAGGTCCTTGTCCTCCCGGATCACGTCCTTATATTTCTTCACGTTGGCCATCTGTCTTTTGATCTCTGCCTCCACGGGAGAGACCCTCTTTTCCGGATCCCCCGGATGGGCCAGGGAATCCATGTAGACTTCGGTGAAGTCATACTCGGCCACCTCGCTGTCCAGCACGTCCGAGTACTTGTCCACCCCCATCTCCCGGGTGATCACCGAGAGCTTTTCCTCCAGCACCTGACGCACCCGGTTTTCCACCGTATCCTGCAGGATAAAGTTGTACACGTCTACATCCCGCTTCTGACCGATGCGGTCCACCCGGCCGCAGCGCTGTTCGATCTTCATGGGATTCCAGGGCAGATCGTAGTTGATGATGACGCTGGCAAACTGGAGGTTGAGTCCCTCTCCTCCCGCATCGGTGGAGATAAAGACCGGGGTTTTGTCCCGAAACTCTTCCAGGGCCGCATTTCTCTCCTCCATGCCCATGGAGCCGTTTAAGACGGTGACGGGAATGCCCCGTCTGGAGATCAGATCCTGCAGGTACTCCTCCGTGGCCACAAACTCCGTAAAGACGATGATCTTTCTTTCCGGATCTTCCGCCAGCAAAGATTCGATGGTCTCAAGCAATGGTTCCGCCTTGGCGTCCTGATTCTGAAAACGGGCCTGTCTGGCGGCTTCGATCAGGTTTAGTACCTCCTGGATCTCCCCTTCCGCATCCAGGGACAGGGCTTCCAGGGCATCCTCCGCCCCGTTTTCCACATCCAGCTCATCCAGATCCTGTTCCGTCAGGTTCCCCGGATGAGTCTGATGGTTTTGCAGCACATCCAGGCGCCGCTGCAG
Organism: uncultured Blautia sp.; assembly: GCA_964550245.1. Taxonomy (GTDB): domain Bacteria; phylum Bacillota; class Clostridia; order Lachnospirales; family Lachnospiraceae; genus Blautia_A. The sequence goes on from CAZJYM010000051.1 coordinate 5,720, forward strand.
GCTTTCCAGGATGGCGGCGGTGCTGCTGGTGACCATGCGCTGCATGATAATCAGCAGAAAGATGAGACACATGTTTTTCTTCCGGCTGCGGAGAGCCTTTTTGTAGGCGGAAGCCACATAGCTGCTGACCATCTGGTAAAGGTCTCTCTGCAGACTGTTCCGGGAATCCCAGGAGAGGCTTACCAGATGGGTCACCCGGTTTTTAAAGAGCCGGTTTCCCTCGTTGTCGATGGCTTCTCTCTTTTCCGTGCGGATCAGGAAGGGTGCCACCTGTTCCCGCACGATGGATTTGGCGTTGGGGAAGGCATCCTGGTCCAGAAGCCTTACAAGCCGGAGAAAGGGTTCTGTCTTGCCGTTATGGGGTGTGGCGGTGAGCAGCAGCAGGTAGGGGCTGGCCTGGGAGAGAAGACTTCCCAGCCGGTAGCGGGCAATCTCTCCGGTGGAGCCGGCCACCCGGTGGGCCTCATCGATGATGACCAGGTCCCAGCCGCTGTTGATGATGGAGTAGATGCGCTCCTCATTGTACTTTTCCACCCGCTCTTCACTCCAGCCGGAGCGCTTCTCCAGGGGCTTGATGGAATCCATGGGGGAGATGACCTGATCAAACTGGCCGTACACGTCCTCACTGTCTGTTAGCCGGCGGATGGTGTCAAAGTCCGAGGGCAGGATCACCTGAAACTTCTCATGGAACTTTTCCCGCATCTCCCGGGCCCACTGGGTTACCAGTCCCGTGGGACAGACCACCAGCACCCGCTTTACAAGACCCCTGCTTTTTAATTCCTTTATGATCATGCCGGCTTCAATGGTCTTTCCCAGGCCCACCTCGTCCGCCAGGATGTAACGGATGTTTGGATTAGACAGGGCCCTTTTCAGCACATGGATCTGGTGGGGAAGGGGAAGAATGTCCGGGGAGGAGGAGAGAAACCCGTCTGCTGCCTGGTTTTTGATCCGGGAAAGCCACACCAGGTACCGGAGATAATTCTCGTTCGGAGCCGGCCGGTTTTCATCCTCTTTGCCAAGCTGATCCTCCGCCACCCGGTAGACCTGACCGGTTGCCGGGTTAAAAACCCTGCAGGAGGCACAGCCCCAGACCTCCATCCGCTCCAGCACTTCCACCCGGGCCCCGGCCGCCCGGTCATAGACCATCTCTCCGGTTTGAATCATCTTTACACCCCTTTTCTTAAACTCGGACTTCATTATAGGGTATCCGGGGTGTGAATTCAAGTTCTACCGGAGTTTTCAGGTGACAGAAGGCCGGTTTCATGGTAGACTCTGTAAAAAGCACCGGGGAGGGATGACCATGTTTGAGATCAGGGTGAAGATCGACCGGGAGGAAGATCTGTACTGCAGTTTTGATGAGAAGGGACAGACTTTGAGCGATGAGGTGCTGGCCTACATCATAAGCGCCATGGACGGACAGCGGATGGGAGAGCAGCTGCGGCTGTCCTTTGTGAGCACGCTGGATCTGAATGAGGAGAGGCTGGAGAAAGCCATCCAGACCTACATCGATTCGGTTAACATAAGCGTAAAGCGGGAGAAGCGCAGCAGCTGGATCAACAGCCTGCGGCTTCTGACCATCGGCGTGATCTTCATCGTCTTCGGACTCGTCTTTACCAACCGGATGGGGGAGGTGGGAGCCTTCATCGTCTCCACCATCGGCTCCTTCTCCGTGTGGGAGGCCGCCAACGTGTGGATCCAGGAGTTTCCCCTGATCCGCAGAAAGGAGAAGGCCGTCTCTTTTCTGCTGAACTCCCAGCTGGTGATTGAGGATGCTGACTGAACCAAAACTCCCCCGGATCCTTTCAGGATCCGGGGGAGTCGTTATGAAGTCTGCTTAAGCTGATATCGTAATACATGAGCAGGGTGGGATCCTCGGAGATCACCGCTTCCGGCAGTCTCTCTCCCATCTGCGCAATGGCCTGATAGTTCTTTTCCTTCCAGAGCCTGGCAAAACCGGCCCGGACGGCTTCGGAGCGGAAGAGCTTTAACTTTCCTCTGCTTTTTAAGTACCCCTCAAACTCTTTCCAGAGATTCTTTTCCCGAAGTCTGGCCACATCCCCCTCTTTTGTCACATCCGGCACATACCACCTTCCCTTTTCATCCTGCAGAAAGTTTTCCTCCAGAAGGACGGAGAGTTCCGGCATGGCCTCAAATCTGTCCACCGCCTTGACCTCCTGCATGAAAAGGGGCTGCAGCTCCCCGTAGGTTCTGGGTGATTCTCCCAGCTGATGATAGAGCCAGGAGATGGCGCTCTTTTCATTGGTCACCCGGGATTCAAAGGAGACCGTCTCCAGCTGGTTTTCCATTCTTACTTTGTCATACTCGGTGACCTGATCCGGAAGGAAGTACATGTCGTCCCGCTTCAGGAAGTGTTCATCCAGACCCCGGTAGAATTCCGAGGCATCCATGGGCACCGGAATTCCCTGCATCATGTGGAAGGCCACCATCCGGTCAAAGAGCAGGTAGGCCTGCCGCTCCGGGAGCACCTCGATCTTTCCCTCTTTCACAACGGATACGGGTATGTTGGAGAGGTGCTCCCGGACAAAGGTCCAGGCGGTCTCTTCGGTTCCCGAAAGTTTTGTCATGGTCTGCACCATCCGGGCAGCAGGCTTGTAGGCGGAGATCACCAGATCCTGCTTGACTGCGGAGGCGTTGTTGATCTGCTTGAAGGTGCCCTGCTTCTTGTCCAGGGTGCGCACATCGGCGATGAGAAAACCGGCCTGCAGGATGGCCTGCTGAATGGAGTTCCACACCGCGTTCTTTGAGTTGTGGAATTCCACCGTCATCCAGTGATCCGGCTTTAAAACCCGGTAGTACTCCCGGAAGCACTTTTCCATCAGGGACTGGTAGTCCGGCAGGTTTTTTCCCACTACCGGATTGACCACCGCTTCGTCCGTACTGTTGGTGATGCAGCGCATCCAGGCTTCCCAGAGAAAGTTTAACTCGGAGTAGGCCAGGTTGCTGCCGAAGGGGGGATCGGTAAAGATGTAGTCCACGCAGTCGGAGGGGATCCCGGTTTTGGTTGTGGAGCAGGTGGAGATGCACACCCCGTCGTTGGTGAAGGGCAGCATGGCATACATCTTTGTGAGCTTTTCGATCTTTCCCCCCAGGATGTACTCCGGGGAGGCCTCCACCACCTGGGAGCCGATATAGAGGGTACCGCTGAGGTACTGGTTTACCTGGGAAAAATGGGCGGGCACGTAGCGGGCGATCTTGGACATGCCGGGGACGGCCTGTTCAAAGACAAAGCGCATCTTTTGGGGATGGGGAGAGTTTGCTGCCGCATCCATCAGAAAGGAGAGGGCCAGCAGGTTCCTCTTGGTGTAAAAGTGATGGATGTGGGTGATTCCCGCCTTGTCGTTTCTGCGGGTTTCCCCTCCTTTGGGCATGCGCTGGCAGGGAACCGGGAAGAGGAAGGGTTCTGATTCGATCCGGCGGATGGTTTCCAGATCCCCTTCATCCGGGGCTTTCTCATACTTTTTCCCCTCGAAGGTGTAGTTGATCAGCACGGGTTTCTGTCTGGCAATGCGGATGGTCTCATGGAGCAGCTCGTCATGAATCATCTCCATGGCGGGAAGACAGTCCTTTTTGGAGAGCTTTCCCCCGCAGTGGGGGCAGACAAAGGTTTTTTCCACCCGTTTGGTCTCCGGATCAAAGGCTGCTTCACTGAACACGATTTCTCCGGAACAGTGGGGACAGATAAACACATCGGACCAGACCGTGTAGTTGATAAACCCCTTTCGGCCCGCCTCTCCCGGGAGAGATGTCTCATACATCCAGCCGTATCTCTTTTCAAAGGCGGAGAGGATGGAGAGGGCTTCCCGGTGAAAGACTTCCGGATCCATGGTGGTGTTCTGGTTGTAGGCGATAAAGGCGGCTACGGGGGACAGATCGTTTAAGAGGGCCTTTCTCTTTCCCCAGCGGGCCCCGGGGACTTCCGAGATCATCATCTGCCGCAGGGCTTCATCCTTTGATGCGCACATCTGGGCCGCCACCCCGGTCATTCCCGTTCCGCAAAATCCGTCGTACACCAGATCCCCCGGATCGGTGTAGTGGAGGATGTAGCGCATGATGGCCCGGTAGGGCACCTTGGTGTGATAGTTGTGAGCCATGTAGACGGGATCGCTTTTTCCCTCGCTCACATCCGCGGCAAAGGGCTCCCGGTGGTAGTCCCCCTTTCCCTCTTCGTAAGGGGTGGCGTTTTCCCGGATAAAGTCCTCCAGGAAGGGATTGGGACAGGCCGTGTAGCAGGGGGGATCCGAAAGGGCACAGATGTCCTCATCAGAGCTTTCCGGAAAGCCTTCCATGTGGCGCACTTTGTCGATGTCCTGCCGGGTGAGTCTGTTGTGTTCCATTTATCTTTGTTCTCCTGATTTGTCAGCGTTTCTTTACAATGATCCTCAACTTGCTTAAATCCTTCCCCCGGGTGTACTCATCTACGATGGCGATCAGCCGGTTTTTAAAGGCCGAGGCCTCACAGGGGCCGATCTCGTCCACCCGGGCAATCAGCTCCTCCGGATCGATCACCACGGGATCGAATCCCCGAAGAAGGGCCTGGATGCTCTTTACAAAGTGATCATCCACCTTTTCCGGCAGGGTGCCGGAGGCGGCAAAGTTCTCCATGACAGAGCGCTGGTCGGGACTTAAGTATTCCATCTGGCTGGCCACGATGGGATCCGAGATGGTCTGCAAAAGGGTGGTGGTCCACTCGGAGAGCAGGTCATTCATTCTGGCTTCCAGCTGGTCCAGCTGTCCCTCCACGTTTTTGACTCTGCCCGCCGGGCTGTAGCGGCAGTGGGGACAGATGGGGGAGGTCTTTAATTCTGCGGGATTTAACTCATAACAGACCTTCAGATCTGAAAGCTCCTGTTCGATGGCGGCAAGCCTGGCTCCGGAGAGGATCTGGATGTTTGTCAGCTTTTTAAGGCTGGCCAGAGTCTGACTTTCCATCAGGGCAGATCGTCTTTCGGCTCCTTCCCTGTCCAGCCTCTTCTTTTGGTGTTCCCGGCAGTAGAAGTCCACGTAGCGGTCTCTTACCTTCTCCAGCAGGGCATTGACTGAATCGGCGGCTCTCTCCCCGGAGAGGCCGGAGGCAATGTTGTCCCGGATCCGGCGGAAGGCGGCCTTTACCGTTTCCAGTTCCTCCCCGAAGTCGGGACTGACCTGGATGTATTCGATCCGGGCCATGTAGGATACCAGTTCGGAGCAGCCGTTTCGAAAGGAGAGATACTCCTGGACCAGGCGGATCAGGTTCATGGCTTCTCCCAGGGCTTCCACCTGTTCCATGGAGAGACTGAAGTTGTTCAGTCTGGCCGGGGTGCTGTACCTGGCCGGGTAGTTGCTGAACTCCTCCTGGATGGTGGTGCAGGCGGAGAGCATCCGCTTGTGCAGCTTGGGACTTACCAGGGGTTCTCCCCAGCACTCAAACCCCTCCCGCAGCCTCCTGCCGGCGATAACCGCATCCCGGCACTGCTTTCCGGTTTCTTCCAGGATCTTCTGGACTCCCTCCTCCCGGCTTCCGGGAGTGTCCAGCAGTTCGGGGTTGACCAGCAGCAGTTCACAGAGCCTCTTTAATTCTGCCACGGATGTCTGAGCCGGTCTGGACAGGTACTTAAACTCGTAGAGATCCCGGCTTAAGATCCGGGGAACCTGATCCAGGGTGGAGGCGGTGATCACCTCCCCGTTCTGGAGGGTAATGGTGGCAAAGCCTCCATAGACTAAAGACAGAAAGATGATGGGGGTAAAAAAGCAGGGGATCTGAAAGTGTTTGTCCACCCAGGTATCCATAAACCGGGGTTCAAAGAGATCCTCGTAGTTTAATACCCCCCTGGGGGGCAGATCTCTCAGTTTATCAATAAACCAGCAGGCATACCGGGATCCCTCCGGCCGGATCCTCTCTCCGTCCAGAAGATCGAAGCTCTGGAGCATGGAGGCGGCCAGGGCGGATTTCCTGCCGGCAAAGTAGTCGAAGGCCTGACGCACGTTCTCGGCCATGTTTTTTCTGGTGATCCGGGTTTTCATCACCGGGAAGTCGGGATACTTTTCCAAAAAGCAGTCTTCCAGGCAGATGGAGGCCGCCAGATCGATAGTGTCCTTAAAGTCCGTCTCCGGGCGCACATGTCCCCTTACTACCTCCGTCATGGGACGGCGCACTCCCCGGCAGGAGACCTCAAAGCAGGTGCTCTTGTTCTCCGAGAGGAAACGGATCAGCTTCTTTCTGGTCTGAGAAGCTCTGGACAGGTAGGTCTCCCGGTCGCTGCCCTCGCTGATCTGGGCCAGGGCGTTTGCCGCCGAGTAAAAGCCCAGCATCTCCCGGAATTCAGGGGTGGAGCGGAAGTAGAAGTAGACCTCGTCGGGAAGGTTGCGCACGGATGTTTCTTCCGAAGTATAGGGCGGCATGATGTGCATGTAGAAGTCCCGCTCCGGCTGGGCCGTGCTGCGTTCCCCCGGAAGCCCCATAAACAGATACCCCTCCCGAAAGATGTTTCGGGAGTTCCAGTTCAAATCCCGCTCATAGATCTCAAAGTTGGTCACATACTGTCTGGCGTCCCACTCCAGGCAGCTGTACACCACCTGGTAGAAGGTGCGGTTCAGGTCGTCGTCGGAGAGAAGGGTGGCTCTCTGGCGGATCCGCTCATCGTAGTCCACGGTCTTGTTCACGTCGATGAAGTACTGGCTGTTGGATTCGTTGAAGATGATGAACTGACCGGAGACGGTGGACATGATCTCCTTTAGGGTGGCATTGATCACCCCCAGCAGAAACTCCCCGTCCTGCTCGGGCATCGGCAGGTAGAGGCACAGATCATCCTTTAAGTTCTCCGCAGTGAGACCGAAGCGCACATCCAGGCCGTTGGTGGTGAGCCGGTGTACGGAGAGGGCGTAGATGATCTTGATGGCCAGGGGCTTGTAGGCAGCTTTGGGAAAAGCATGGGTGATGATGTCCTCCAGCTTTTCACTGGCTTCCAGAACCCGGCGCACTTCCGGGTTGGTGCGCAGCATGGGAGTCTGCTTGATCTTGGGCCAGTAGTCGTCAAAGGAGATGATTCCCGGCTCGTCCTCCGGCAGCTCCCGGTCAAAGACCTCCCGGATGGTGATGGAGATGTTTTTCAGGATGTGCCGGTTCTCAATCAGGTAGACCCGGTTGAAGATGTCCACGTAGGCGGGATGGATGGGAAACATGTCCACAAACTCGTCCATGCGGGCGGCCATGCCGGTGTACAGGGGACTGAACTTCTCCAGATGGGCGCGGATCTTTTCCTTCTGCTCCGGGGTTTTCTTTAAGATTCGCTCTGAGACTACGTAGGCGGTATCCTCCTTGGCGATCACCAGTTCCGTGATCCGGTCCCGCACATGGGCCAGGGTGTCGGCCACAAAGCCAAAGCGGGGATTGTCAAAGAGCTTTTCCTGCATCCCAAACATGCACCTTAACCGGCTTCGGGAGCACATCTCCCCCAGGATCCGCAGGAATTCCAGATCCATGACCAGCTGCTGCTCGGTGCGGGAGGCCAGAAAGTTCAAGAGCTCATCCACCACGATGAGATAGCCCTTTCCGGGATATTTCTTCCCGAAGGCCGCCATCACATCCTCCATCAGCTTTTTGTTGTCCTTTACTTTGCTGAAATCCGGGGCCTTGAAACGAATCTTTCTCTCCTTAAAGTCATCCTCGATAAAGCCCAGGACGATCTCCCGAAGGGGCATGGTGACTCCCGTAAGCTCAAAGCGCAGGACTTCAAACTGTCCGGCGATACATTGGGCATCTTTTGCAAAGCTCTGGTTGCGGAGATAAGGAAGATAGGAGGCGTCCGAGGCCACGGCGGAGATCACGCTCATCAGATGGGACTTACCGGTGCCGTAGTTTCCCACCACCAGAATCCCCTTGCTGTCCGGGCTTCCCTCCAGCCGGAGCTGGTCCAGAACCAGTGTCTTCAGGTTTTCCGCCATACTGCTGGTCATGACAAAGGTCTGGACATACTCTTTCGCCTTGCCGGTATCATTGGCGGAAGTCAGCTGGATCACATCCTCTATGGGATGAAAGCTGATCAGTTCTGAATACTTCATCTTCAAATCCTCCTCACACATGCTGCAAAACAGGTACGGGTCATATCTCCCCAGGGGGAGAGAACGGGGAAACCCCGAATCAGTATACCATACGGGACGGATGTGAAACAAGCCTTTTCCGCTGTAAGCCCAACCAGGCAGTGAAAAAGCCGGCATCACATGCAGATGCCGGCCGGGGAAGAGTAAAAAAGAGACTTCAGTTCCCGAAAGAACTCTGGCTGGATGCCCGAAAAGAACCTTTTGATCTCATCCCAGTCATAAGGGATCAATGTCTCTGAAAACTCCTCCTGCTGCGCTTTTTGAAAGAAATTCAAAGCCATGCCGATGTAGGCAAAATTGATACGATTTCCATACCTGGCATGGAGGTCATTCACCAGATCGTGTACATCATAGTCAGTCAGCTGAAAAATCTCATAGAGATCGAAGAAATCCTTTTTTGAGCCCTGCATGCCGATGGATCTACCCTTCATGGCTGCAATGTCAGGGATACCCGCCACTTTCAACCCGGGAAGATCGGGGGAACACACATAGTCACACAGAACTTTGTCCCTGCACTCAAAAAACCTTACCGGTATTCCCAGCATGGATACTTCGCAGGAGTATTTTTCCTTAGCGCTTATCACCCGGGTGTCTTCCGGGCAGATACATCTTAGCTGCTCGCAAAGAGAGGGAGGATCAAACCTGTGAGGGACAAAGAAGTCAAGGCCCTCTGATTTCCTGTGCCCCAGCTGCAGACTCAGACCGGTACCGCCCGCCAGATAGAAATCCCCGGGTTCTATCCTGGAGGCGATCTCCCTCAATGCAAAGTTCTGATCTTTGTCAAGGACATGTACAAACATGGCTACCTCCAGGGGATTCCCTTCCGGATGCGGTAGTAGTTCATCTCTTCTTCCCTGAGACCGTACTTTTCCTTCAGGTAGTTGGCTGCTATTGCATTGAGATCTCTCCGGGTTCTGGCAGCGTGGATGATCTCTTCCCTGGAATAGGTCTTCTCCACCCAGAAGAACCCTTCTACTCTTCCGTACGTGTAGAGACGGGCAATGATGTAGTCGCTGTTTTGGTGAATGTCCAGTTTTTCAAAATCCGTATCCCAAAAATACGGCTTTAAGTTTTCCGGCAGCTGGCTCATCCTGATTCTCCTTTCCTTTTGACGATTTTTTAAGGACAGACGCTCATGAACCGGGACAGACTGAAATGCTCCCCGCTCACACCATACCTTTATTGTACCGGATAATCTTTAAAAAGTCAAGATTTTCGGATCCTGCACGGGAGTAGAGCCGGGCTTTATATATTTCTTTTTCCTTTTTTCTTTGCTGTTTTATGGAATCTCTCTTGTCAAACGGAGGAAAACTGTGTA
>CAZJYM010000052.1:0-9621 GCA_964550245.1 uncultured Blautia sp.
CCCTGAATCCTTCTGCTGTTCCATATCCGTCATACCAGTTCCGAAGTTCTTCCCGTGTTATTTGGGGGTTATTTGTGATCTTTTGATATCTGTCAAAGAGTTCGTCAACTTCCTCATCAGTAAATCCAAAATACTCACAGAATTTCGTTCCTGATTCCATGTTGTATTCATAGAACATGTTCAAATCTGATCCTGATGTATATTTTGCGATAGGAAGAATTCCTGTCATACAGGCCATTTTTACGTAGCACTGATCTTTGAACAAATGTCTGAGAAAATCTGTATATTTTCTTTTGTCAGTTTCCGTACAGTATGATGCGCCAAATATATAGTCCCACTCATCCAGAATAAAAATGAAGTTTAATTCTTCTTTTTTTTGATCCAAGATATCGTTCAACAAATACCATATGGGTCTGCCTTCTTTGAGAGACATGTCAGGGAAAGCAGATTTCAGATCATCGATTATTGTATTCTCTATCCAACGAATATACTCTGAATATGAAGAACAGCTTTCAGGAACTGCATCCATTCGAATATAAAAAACATTATGCTGATTCAAATGCTTTTTATATCTGCTGCATTTATGGATCTCCAATTTGTCAAAAATCTCTTCTGTTTCAATGCCTTTTTGCAGATATGCTGCGAGCATGAGTGCAGCTACAGACTTTCCAAAACCTGCAGGACGGGTGATACAGACATATTTGTTTCCGGTTGTTATTTCGTTCGCATCTAATGAATCTTCGTCTTCCGGGAAGTCCCACAATGATTGATTTGCAATGTATGAATTCAGTACATTCAGTATAGCAGATTTATCCACAAAATATGTCCTGTTCACTTCTTTGGCAAAAAGACGAGCCACATCTGTGTTGTTTAAAAAAGTTCCCATAACTGTACTCTCCAAATCAGCTCTGTCTTTTTGTCATCCCAAACAAAGACAAAAAGGAGGAACAGAAGGCGGGATTCATCCGGATGACCTTCCTCTTAAAACAGGCGCAGCAGTATCCCGCATCTGTCCTCCTGGTATTTACCTATTTCCTGTAAACGAAATCAGGCAGTCCGTCCTCACCCAGGGGAACGTCCACCTTTCCCCGGATCAGGGGAGCGGCATAGCGTATGAAATCCTCCGTTACATCGGATCCTCCGGAGGTGATCCATTCTTTCGGGAACTTCTTCTCCTCATTGCAGACCGCATTCACATCCTCCAGAGAGCATTCCAGGGAGTAGGAACCATCCTCTCCTGTATGGCGTACAAAGGATACCATGAGGCCGGTCTTCCCGGAAAGGGCGGCTTTCACACCGAAACGGCCGGCAGATACGGCTTCCTGCTGGTCTGTGGCGGACATGAGGGAGGCACTGCACCGCTGGCTTACGTTCAGCTCTACAGAACGGGCCTTGATGCCCAGACGGCTGCGCACCAGGTTCTCCAGATACTTGCCGCATCCCGCCAGCATCTTGTGGCCGAAGGTATCGGTGCCCACGGAATTGTCGTATTCGCAGATAAAGGTGCCCTCTTTGTCCCGTATGCCTTCGGAGACACAGGCTACCACGTTGCAGTTGGATTTGATGGCCTCCTGGATCCGGGAGAGAAATTCCTCCTGGTCAAAGGGCTCTTCGGGCAGATAGATGAATCTGGGATTGTCCCCGGGATACTTTCTGGCCAGGGATCCGGCTGCAGTGAGCCACCCGGCATTCCTTCCCATGATCTCCACGATGGTGACAGAGGGCTTTTCATACACGGAGGCGTCCAGGGTGATCTCCCGGACGGTAGCTGCTACATAGCGGGCTGCGCTTCCGTAGCCGGGGGTATGGTCGGTCAGAACCAGATCGTTGTCGATGGTCTTGGGCTCTCCGATTACCCGGATGGGGCTGTCTATCCTTTCCGCATAGCGGGACAGCTTGCTCACCGTGTCCATGGAATCATTGCCGCCGATGTAGAACACCCAGCCGATGTTCATATCTTCAAACTTCTGGAACAGTTGGGGGTATACCGGATCATCCAGGGACTCCGGAAGTTTGTACCGGCAGGATCCCAGGTAGGCCCCGGGGGTAACCTGCAGTCTCTCCAGTTTTTCTCCCGGGAGAGCCTGTTCAAAGTCCAGAACCGTTCCCTTTAGAAAGCCTTCGATGCCATTAACCATGCCGTATACGTGACGGATCTCATCCGGGTTGGCCAAAGCCTCCGAGACGACTCCATACAGACTGCTGTTGATCACCGGGGTAGGTCCGCCGGACTGTCCCACAATCAGATTTTTTTCAGGCATTCTAGAATTCCTCCTTTGTGTTTGCTGACCTGATTTCAATCATGATCCCATTATACCCAGATTTTCCGGACTTTACAAGGGTTTTGTCCCGCTCCGGGACTGTGGGAGATGAACAAAGACAGCACGTAACAGAACATGAATCTAGGGGATAACGGGAAAAATTCTTTTTGTTGAAAAAAGATCTTTTACAGCTTATAATGATAAACACATCGTTGATAAGGAAATCTGACCGTTTTACGGACTTATGGAAGAGGGGAAACTGGCATGAAACTTACAACCGTAAAGGAAATTTTTAAAAACAGGGAGGCTTACCTGGATCAGGAAGTGAGTGTGGGAGGCTGGGTCCGCAGCGTAAGGGGATCCAAAGCCTTCGGCTTTATCGTGCTTCACGACGGCACTTACTTTGAGACTCTGCAGGTGGTCTATCATGATACCATGGAAAACTTCAACGAGATTGGCAAACTGAACGTGGGCGCCGCCATTATAGTGCGGGGAACCCTGGTTGCCACACCGCAGGCCAAGCAGCCCTTTGAAATCCAGGCGGAGGAGATCACCATAGAGGGAGCTTCCGCACCGGACTACCCCCTGCAGAAAAAGAGACATACCCTGGAGTACCTGCGGACCATGACGCATCTGCGGCCCCGGACCAACACCTTCCAGGCGGTATTTCGGGTACGTTCCCTGTGCGCCTATGCCATTCACCGGTTCTTCCAGGAGAAGGGTTTTGTCTATGTGCACACTCCCCTTATCACCGGAAGCGACTGTGAGGGAGCCGGGGAGATGTTCCAGGTGACTACCCTGGATCTGAAGAATCCTCCCCTCACCCCCGGGGGAGAGGTGGATTTCTCCAAAGACTTCTTCGGAAAGGAGACCAAGCTGACGGTGAGCGGTCAGCTGGATGCGGAGATCTTCGCCCAGGCCTTCCGCAACGTGTACACCTTCGGTCCCACCTTCCGGGCGGAGAACTCCAATACCACCCGGCATGCGGCTGAATTCTGGATGATCGAGCCGGAGTGCGCCTTTGCGGATCTGAATGACGACATGGAACTGGCAGAAGAAATGCTGAAATACATCATCCGCTACGTGCTGGAGAACGCCCCGGAGGAGATGAACTTCTTCAACTCCTTTGTAGATAAGGGACTGCTGGACAGGCTGAACCACGTGTTAAATTCCGAGTTCGGCCGGGTGACCTACACGGAGGCCATCTCCATCCTGGAGAAGAACAATGACCACTTTGACTTTCCCGTGTCCTGGGGCTGTGATCTGCAGACCGAACACGAGCGGTACCTGACGGAGGAGATCTTTAAAAGACCCGTCTTCGTCACGGACTATCCCAAAGAGATCAAGGCCTTCTACATGAAATTAAACGATGACAACAAAACCGTGGCGGCCATGGACTGCCTGGTACCCGGCATCGGGGAGATCATCGGGGGAAGCCAGAGAGAGGATGACTATGAGAAGCTTAAAGCCCGTATTCAGGAACTGGGCATGAAGGAGGAGGACTACGGCTTCTACCTGGATCTGAGAAGGTACGGCTCCACCAGACATGCGGGCTTCGGTCTGGGCTTTGAGCGCTGCGTCATGTATCTGACGGGCATGTCCAACATCCGGGATGTGGTGCCCTTCCCCAGAACAGTCAACAACTGTGAACTGTAAGTTTTTTAATTGAGAGGGCCGGTATGAAATTTATCCATCTAGCAGACGTACATCTGGGGGCCGTTCCCGACCGGGGCTGCTCCTGGAGCGCCTCCCGGGCCCAGGAGATCTGGGACACCTTCCGGCGGTTGATTGAGGAGATTGTGAAAAACCCGGTGGATCTGCTCTTTATTGCCGGGGATCTGTTTCACCGTCAGCCTCTTCCCGGAGAGCTGAAGGAAGTGAACTATCTCTTTTCCCTCATCCCGGAGACGGAAGTTTTTCTCATGGCGGGAAACCATGACTTCATGCGGAAGGACAGTTTCTACCGCACCTTTTCCTGGGAGGAGAACGTACACTTCTTCTCCGGGGAGAAAATAGAACGCATCTCTCTGGAATCTCCCCGGGTGACGGTGACGGGACTCTCCTACGAGCACCAGGAGATTGAGGAGAGCCTCTACGATCAGGTAAGCCCCGGGGAGGATGAGGGATTTCGGGTACTGCTGGCCCACGGAGGAGACCGGGATCACATCCCCATGAACTTTTCCATGATCTCCCAGTCAGGTTTTGACTATGTGGCCCTGGGCCACATCCACAGACCTCAGGTGATGCAGACCAACCGGGTCATCTACCCCGGAGCCCTGGAGCCCATTGACCGCAATGACACCGGACCCCACGGGTACGTGGAGGGAACTTTTGAGAACGGCCGGGTGGAGGCGGAGTTTGTGCCCTTTGCCACCCGCTCCTACCAGAAGATTGTCCTCACACTGCGGGAGGATTCCACCCAGATGTCCCTGGAGGACATGCTGCGGATGGACATCAAAAAGCAGGGAGTCCGCAACATCTATCAAATCGTGTTAAAAGGAGTCCGTTCACCGGACCTGATGCTTCTCACCGAAAAGCTGAAAGGTCTGGGAAACGTGATCTCGGTGGAGGATCTCTCCCATCCCGCCTACGATCCCCGGGCACTGCTGCGGCAGTACAGCGGAACCCTGATCGGGGACTACATCGAGTACTTCCTGGAAAAGGACTCTCTTGCACCGGTGGAGGAAAAAGCGCTTTTTTACGGCCTGCAGGCTCTCCTGGAGACCAGCCGGCCCCAGGGTTAGAGCCATGAAGATCAAACGACTGTGTATTCGAAATTTCGGCGGCATCCATCAGAAGACCATGGACTTCTCCCCCGGCATCAACGTGCTCTACGGGGAGAATGAAAGCGGAAAGTCCACGGTCCATGCCTTTATAAAGGCCATGTTTTACGGGATCCGCCGCCAGCGGGGAAAAGCCGCCAGAAATGACGCCTATTCCACCTACGAGCCCTGGGAAGATCCTTCCGTCTACGGAGGGATCCTCTGGTTTGAAAACGGGGGAAGAAACTTTCGTCTCTCCCGGAACTTTTCCCGGATCAATCCCGCCAGTGAGCTTCTCTGTGAGGACGACGGGGAAGTGCTGGACGTGGAAAAGGGTGACCTGGAGGGTGTGCTGGGGGGAGTCAGCGAGGTGGTCTATGAGAACACGGTGGCAGTGGGCCAGTTAAAAAGTGTCACCGGACCGGAACTTGTCCGTGAGCTTCAGAACTACATGGCCAGCTATGAGGGAGCCGGGGACGGTTCCCTGGACCTGGGACGGGCCATGCAGATGCTCAAGATGACCCGCAAGGGGTACCAGGTCCAGGCGGACCGGAAAAAGAAGGAGGATCAGGCAGCAAAAGAGCAGATCTTAAACCGCATGGATTACCTGCGGGAGGAGATGGAAGGCCTGAAGGAAAAGCGCCGGGAACTGCTGGAGCGCTCTGCGGATGACTTTTCAGAAGAAGCCATGGATGAGGAGATTGAAGATCTGACCGGAAGGAAGAAGCTTTTCAACGGGGCTCTGGTCCTTACGGTGGCGGCCATGATCCTCTCCGGTATTCTGCTGGGGATCTTCTTTCCCGACAACCTGCTTCTTCTCTTTGGGGTACTGCTTGTTGGAGCGGCGGCTCTTTTTGCCGAGTTTTACTTCGGGCAGAAAGCGGGCCGGGAGCTGGATAAAAAGGTAAAGCAGCGGGAGAAGAGGCTTTCGAAAAAAGAGAAGTTCCAGTGGAACATGGATCACCTGCGGGAGTCCTACCGGGAAAAGAGGATGGACTACCGCAATCTCCAGCAGGACTACCAGGACGGAGAACTGGAAGAAAGCTCTCCCGAGGAAGAGGAAGTGGAAGCCTTAAACCTGGCCATGGATACCATTACCCGGCTTTCCGGGGGCATTCACAACCAGGTGGGAGACCGGCTGAAAAACCGGGTTTCCCAGATCCTGCGGGAGATCACCGGGGGAAAGTACAGTGAAGTGCTGCTGGATGGGGACCTGCGCATGAGCGTAAACACCCAGGAGCGGGTGGTGCCTCTGGAGAGACTCAGCCGGGGAACCCTGGAACAGATCTACTTTGCCCTGCGCATGGCGGCCGGGGAGATCTTATGCGGGGAGGAAGAGTTTCCGGTGATTCTGGACGATGTGTTCGGGATGTACGATGAGGAGAGACTTAGCGGCGTGCTCCACTGGCTGGAGAAGGAAAAGAGGCAGATCATCATCAGCACCTGCCAGAAGCGGGAGCTGGAACTGCTGGAAAAGGAGGGCATTGCCTTTCAGGAAATTTTGTTATAAAAAAACTGCCGCAGCTTCTGCGGCAGTTTTTTAGTCTATCCCCCTGATCTCCACCAGGGGGATGGTTTTTTTAAGAAGGTTTTGAAATGAGGTGAGCTCTTCCAGGGAGTAACTGCTAAAGCCGGGCTTCATCACTCCCGGAGAATCTTTGTAGGCCTGAAGATAATAACACTTTGCACCGACAAGCCACTGCCCGATCATAGAGAAGTCTTTTTCCGTGTGAAGTTCCTTCACCACCGTGGTGCGAAACTCGTAGTCCAGGGGACCGGCTTTTAAGTACTCCACACTTTCCAGGACGGGATCCAGATCCAGGGGGGAGATTCCGCACACCCTTTCATAGTTTTCCGGACAGGCCTTCACATCCATGGCGATCTTGTCCGCCAGGTGATTTTCGGCCAGCAGGCGGATCATCTCCGGTCGGGAGCCGTTGGTATCCACTTTGACGGCGTATCCCAGCTCTTTGATTTCACTGAGAAGGTCAGGAAGCTCCGGATACAGGCAGGGTTCCCCGCCGGTAATGCAGACACCCTCCAGGATCCCTTTCCTCTTTTTCAGGAAGGAGAGGATCTCTTCCTTTGGTATCTCCGGCTCCAGATCCCCGTGCAGCACCAGGGAGCTGTTGTGGCAGAAGGGGCAGCGGAAGTCGCAGCCGGTGACAAAGACGGTGGCGGCCACCTTTCCGGGGTAGTCCAGCAGGGTGGTTTTGTTCAGTCCGCAGATCTTCAAGGGCTTTTCCTACTTGGTTCCGAAGATCCGGTCTCCCGCATCCCCCAGGCCGGGGCAGATGTAGGCGTCTTTGTTCAGTTCCCGGTCCAGATGGCCCACATAGATCTGTACGTCCGGGTGGGTCTCATGGAGTCTCTTTAACCCCTCCGGAGCGGCGATGATGCTTAAAAATTTGATGGTCTTTCCTCCGTGCTCCTTGATGAAGTTGACGGCGGCTACGGCGGAACCGCCGGTGGCCAGCATGGGATCCGTCACCACAATGGTTCTCTCCTCGATGGGGCTGGGAAGCTTGCAGTAGTACTCATGGGGTTCATGGGTCACCTCATCCCGGTACAGGCCGATGTGGCCGATCTTGGCGGTAGGCACCAGGGAGGTGATTCCGTTGACCATACCCAGACCGGCCCGGAGAATGGGCACCACTGCCAGTTTTCGGCCGGAGATCATGGGTGTCATGCACTTTTCAATGGGAGTCTCCACTTCCACGTCCTCCAGGGGAAGATCGCTTAAGGCCTCAAAGCCCATGAGCATGGCGATCTCTTCCACCAGAGCCCGGAATTCATTGGTGCCGGTGTTCTTGTCCCGCAGACGGGAGATCTTGTGCTGGATCAGCGGGTGCGTGAGAATGGTTACATTTTCCATGGGGTTTCCTCCTTCATGTATGTTAAATCTACAGATTATTTACCGGTGCGGATGCTTACGCCCCTGTGCTGGTCCCCTTCCGGATTGGAGCCGAATACATAGTCGTTTCCGGGGAAGATGGCGTTGAGCACGATGCCCACGATGGCTGCCAGGGCCAGACCGGTGATGGTGATGTCCGTGCCCAGCACATGGAAGGTGATGCCGTTTGAGAAGCCCAGACCGCACACCAGGATCATGGCGGCGATTAAAAGGTTCCGGGACTGTTTGAAGTCCACATGGTTTTCCACCACGTTGCGGACGCCGATGGCGGAGATCATGCCGTAAAGAACAAAGCTGATGCCTCCGATGATGGAGGCGGGCAGGGAGCTGATTAATTCTGACATCTTGGGGATGAAGCTCAGTATAATGGCAAAGCAGGCGGCAATCCGGATCACTCTGGGATCATGGACACCGCTTAGTTCCAGTACACCGGTGTTTTCACCGTAGGTGGTATTGGCAGGGCCTCCGAAGAAGGCGGAGAGGGAGGTGGCCAGACCGTCTCCCACCAGGGTGTGGTCCAGACCCGGATCCTCGATGAAGTTGGATCCTACGGTGGCAGAGATGGCGGAGATGTCCCCGATGTGTTCCATCATGGTGGCCAGGGCAATGGGAGCCATGACCAGGATGGCGGTCAGGTTGAACTTGCAGATCTGGAAGTCGGGGATTCCCACAAGAGAAGCGGCGGCTACGCCGGAGAAGTCCAGGATGGCGCTGCCGTCCGGATTGGTCATGCCCACGGCCTGGAAGATGCAGGCCACGGCGTAGGAAACCACCACACCCATGAGGATGGGGATGATCTTCCACATGCCCTTTCCCCACACGTTAAAGACGATGATCACCGCCAGGGCGATAAAGGCCAGAAGCCAGTTGGTGGAGGCATTGCTCACCGCAGAGGGGGCCAGGCTCAGCCCGATGCAGATGATCATGGGACCGGTGACTACCGGGGGAAGAAAGTGCATCACGCGCTGAACACCCACCACCTTGATGATGAGGGCCAGAACCAGGTAGAGAAGACCGGCGATTACCACACCGCCGCAGGCATAGGGAAGCTTCTCTCCATAGGTCATGTCAGCAAAAATTCCCGTGTCCAATTCGGCAACCGTGGCAAATCCTCCTAAAAAAGCGAATGAGGAACCAAGGAATGCCGGTACTTTGAACCGGGAACATAAATGGAAGAATAGAGTGCCGACTCCGGCGAAAAACAGGGTCACCTGGATGGAAAGACCTTCACCGTGGAAATATCCGTTTACCAGAATGGGAACCAGAATAGTGGCTCCAAACATGGCAAACATGTGCTGCAGTCCTAACAGAAGCATTTTGGGAATGCCCAGGGTTCGGGCGTCTTTGATGGGTGCGTTCTGGCTCATGCGTGTCTCCTTCTTTCGTAAGTTCGGGAAATCCGAAAAAGATGTGTTTACTGCCTTCCCTATTCTAGCACAGTTGGGAAGCGATGCAAAGGAGAAAAATTGGGAATTCAGAGGCTCTTTTTTGGATAATAGTCAGAAAATGAGGCTTATGAATATAAAAGATAACGGGAAGAGGAAAACATTCTGAAAACAGTGACCGGATGAACCGGGAATAGTCAAAGAGCAGAGGATGTGTTATACTTGTAAAACCGACTATTACTTTACGGAGGTTTCCATTTTGAAAGAAGATCTACTGGCTTCGCTGCGCAGCGGGAAAC
>CAZJYM010000052.1:9721-13008 GCA_964550245.1 uncultured Blautia sp.
ACGGAGGTTTCCATTTTGAAAGAAGATCTACTGGCTTCGCTGCGCAGCGGGAAACCGCTGGGCGTGAGCCGGCAGCTGACGCTGATCGTGCAGCTTAGCATCCCGGCTATCATGGCACAGATTTCATCCATCGTGATGCAGTACATTGACGCCTCCATGGTGGGAAGGCTGGGAGCGGGGGAGTCCGCCTCCATCGGCCTCATTTCCTCCAGTACCTGGCTTCTGGGAGGACTTTGCTCCGCAGCGGCCACCGGCTTTACCGTGCAGATCGCCCAGGAGATCGGAGCGGGGAGAGAGAAAAGTGCCCGGGGGATTGTGCGGCAGGGACTGGGAATCGGTTTTCTCTTCGGCTGTCTTTTGATGGCTTTTGCCTGTCTGATCAGCGGATCCCTGCCCGTATGGCTGGGAGGAGAGGAATCCATCCGCAGGAATGCTTCCCTCTACTTCCTGATCTTCGGGCTGTCTCTTCCCGTGGTGCAGTTAAACGGCACCGCCGGAGGCATGCTCCAGTGCAGCGGAAACATGAAGGTGCCCAGCGTCCTCCACATCCTCATGTGTCTTCTGGATGTGGTCTTTAACTCTCTGCTGATCTTTCCAACCAGGACTTTGGAGCTGGGAGGCATGCGGTTAAATATTTATGGAGCAGGTCTTGGTGTGGCGGGAGCCGCCCTGGGAACAGCCCTGGCGGAGCTGGTGGTGACCGCTTTCATGCTGTGGTTTCTTCTGGTCCGTTCCCCTTCCCTCCATTTGAGAAGGGATGAACATCTCCACTTCTCATCTGCAGAGCTTTCCAGAGCCTGGAAGATTGCCCTGCCGGTGGGAATTGAACAGGTGATCATGAGCGGAGCCCAGATCATGGGTACCAGGATTGTATCCCCGCTGGGATCCGTTTCCCTGGCTGCCAACTCCTTTTCCGTCACCGCGGAGAGTCTCTGCTACATGCCGGGCTACGGCATCTCCGCGGCGGCCACCACCCTGATCGGACAGAGCATCGGGGCCGGAAGGAAGGATCTGACCAAAAAGCTGGGGTGGCTTACCACCGGTCTGGGCATGGCGGTCATGACCTGCACCGGAATCCTGCTTTATCTCTTTGCCCCCTGGATGATCGGTATTCTCTCCCCGGACAGAGCCATCCGGGAACTGGGCACAAAGGTGCTGCGGATCGAGGCCTTTGCGGAACCTCTTTTCGGGGCTTCCATCGTGGCTTCGGGTGTTTTCCGGGGAGCGGGGGATACCCTGGTTCCCAGCTGCCTCAACTTTTTCAGCATGTGGGCCATCCGCATTCCCCTCTCTGCCTTTCTGGCTCCCAGGGTGGGACTTCAGGGTGTGTGGTTTGCCATGTGTCTGGAGCTTTGTATCCGGGGAATTCTCTTTTTGATCCGGCTGGGAGGAAACAGGTGGTTAAAAGCCGCTTCTTCCCAACAGGCCTGACAATCTCCAGGAGGTACTATTATAATGGAAGAAATTCAAAAAAAGAAGACGAAGAAAAGAAGAAACCAGACTGCCTGGGAGAAGGAATGGCATGAGCTGGGGAAGAAGGAACAGCGCTACATCCGCTCCCGGGAAAAGGAGAGGGAGGATTCCCCGGTAGACAAACTCCGGGAAAAGGTGCCGGAAGGACTGGAGAAGCGGATGGATGACCTGTTTTTCAAGGCTTTCCGTCTGATCTTTGAAAAGGGTACACCTTTGCTTGAGAAGACCTTTAATAAGGAAGAGATCAATAAGCAGGTGCAGGTGGACATGTTTGCGGCTACCTTGCTGGAAGACCGCAGGTCCCTGCGGGCCTTCTCCAAAAGAGCAGCTGTTTCCGGAAGCAAAAACCTGCTGTTTTGTGCCGGGGAGGGCATCGGCCTGGGACTGGCGGGAGTGGGACTGCCGGACATTCCCATCTTTACGGGGCTGATCCTTAGAAACCTGTACCAGCTGGCCCTTTTCTACGGCTACCGCTATGATACACCCAAGGAGAGGTACTTTATCCTTCTTCTGATCCGGGGAGCCCTTAGCCGGGGAGAGGATCAGAAAGCGGTTCATGAGGCCGTGCGGGATTTCATCCGCACCGGGGAAGTCCCCAGGTTTGCCGGTATGGACGGGGAGATCAAAAAGACGGCGGAGGTACTCTCTGCTGAGCTTCTCTCATTGAAGTTTTTACAGGGAATTCCCCTGGTGGGAGCCGTGGGTGGAGCCTATGACGCCGTCTGCATGAATCAGATCCTTTCCTATGGAAGAATCATGTACAGGAAGAGATTCCTCTGGGATTACAAGAAAGACATGGAGCGGGTGGGAGACGTGGTGGAGAAATGAAGGTGATTGCCAGGATCCATACCGAGTTTCCCTCTAAGTTTGGGATCCCCAGACAGAGCGGCCGGGTTCCTTCCCTTAAAGGCGAGATTGTCTTTGAGCCGGAGTACCGGAACCCCGATGCCGTAAGAGGAATCGAGGATTTTTCCCATCTGTGGCTGATCTGGGAATTCTCAGAATCGGTCCGGGAGGAATGGTCCCCCACGGTCCGTCCTCCCAAACTGGGAGGAAATGTGAGAAAGGGTGTGTTTGCCACCCGTTCTCCTTTTCGCCCAAATCCCATAGGGCTTTCCTGTGTGGAACTGGAAAGAGTGGAGTTTAATCCTCAACTGGGACCGGTGCTTCATGTGCTGGGAGCGGATCTCATGGATGGAACCCCCATCTACGACATCAAACCCTACCTGCCCTCATCGGACTGTTATCCCGGGGCAAGGGGAGGATTTTCCGAAGAAGAGAAGGATTCCCCTCTTCAGGTGGTGTTTCCGGAAAAGTGGAAGGAAATGGTGCCGGAAGAGGCCTTGGAAACACTGAAGGCAGTACTCTCCGAGGATCCCCGGCCCGGGTATCACCATGATCCGGAGAGAATCTACGGGATGTGCTTCCGTCAGATGGATGTGCGGTTTCGGGTGAAAGATGATGTCCTCACGGTCTGTGAGATAAAAATGCTGGAGAAGGAGTGATCCTTCTCCTTTTTTATTTGACACCGACAGAGAATAGTGGTATTCTAACTGTAGTTAGATACAACTAATTACAGTTAGAAGAGAAGAACAGAAAGGAAAGAGAAACATGAGCATCGTGATAATCGGGGGAAATGAGCGGATGGTCTGTCAATACGAGGAGATCTGCAGAGGATACGGCTGCCGGGCCAAGGTTCTGGCCAAGGAGAAGGGATCCATGAAGAAAAAGATCGGGGATCCGGATCTGGTGATCCTCTTTACCGGCACGGTCTCCCACAAGATGGTCAATGCGGCCATAGATGAGGCCAGAAG
>CAZJYM010000052.1:13108-14983 GCA_964550245.1 uncultured Blautia sp.
TTACCGGCACGGTCTCCCACAAGATGGTCAATGCGGCCATAGATGAGGCCAGAAGTAAGTCCATTCCCGTATACCGCTGCCACACCAGCAGTGCGGCTGCCCTGGAGGGAATCTTAAAGGAATACTGCGCCTGATGATGATAAAAGATATGCCTGAATGACCGGACATGGAGAAGACCGGGAGGATTTGTATTTTGTTGTGGTCTTTTCCTCAAAACAAAGAATTCAGGCCAGTTTCCCCTCTTAAAACATCATGGGCATTAATTTGGAGATTGACACATCCCGCACCCCTGTGATATGGTAAAAGAAAATGAAAAAGAAGGGAGATGTCAACACCATGAAAAAGTTTAAGTGTTCCGTATGCGGATACGAGTTTGAGGGGGAGACTCCTCCGGAAGAGTGCCCTCTCTGCCATCAGAAAGGGACCTTTGAGGAGCTGGAGAAGGCAGAACCTGCCAACCTCGAGGAGGAGAAAGCCCCGGATCTGGGATACGATCCCGCCACTGCCCGTCGGGATCCCTCCTGCCGGTACATGGCCGAGATTCATCAGATGGCAGCAGGAGGAACCTCTCTTTCCGGCTCCATGGGAACCAGGATGGCCATGCCCGGGTGGGACGACATTCTGATTCTGGGCGCCCAGTTAAATCCTCCGCCTCTCTTTGACGATGATCCGGTGGATACGACCACGGTAATCGGAAAGAATGCCAAGAGGCCCATGATCCTCAAAAGCCCGGTGTACATTTCCCATATGTCCTTCGGGGCTCTCTCCAAAGAGATCAAGATCGCTCTGGCCAAAGGCTCCGCCATGGCAGGCACCGCCATGTGCAGCGGGGAGGGAGGAATTCTCCCCGAGGAGCGGGAGGCGGCCCGGAAATACATCTTTGAATACGT
Organism: uncultured Blautia sp.; assembly: GCA_964550245.1. Lineage (GTDB taxonomy): Bacteria > Bacillota > Clostridia > Lachnospirales > Lachnospiraceae > Blautia_A. The sequence goes on from CAZJYM010000052.1 coordinate 13,999, forward strand.
TCCCAACCGCTACAGTGTGACGGATGAAAACCTGCGCCTGGCGGACGCCATCGAGATCAAGATCGGTCAGGGCACCAAACCCGGGATGGGCGGCCATCTCCCCGGGGAGAAGGTGACGGAGGAGATTGCCGCCCTCCGGGGAAGACAGCCGGGGGAAGACATCCAGAGTCCCAGCCGGTTCCCGGAACTCAATACCAGGGAAGATCTGAAAAAGATGGTCTCCATGCTGAGAGCCCGGTCCGACGGACGTCCAATAGGCATCAAGATCGCCGCCGGGAAGATCGAGAGAGATCTGGAGTATTGCGTGTATGCGGAACCGGATTTCATCACCGTGGACGGCCGGGGCGGAGCCACCGGATCCAGTCCCCTCTTCCTGCGGGAAGCCACCACCCTTCCCACCGTGTATGCCCTGTACCGGGCCAGAAAGTATCTGGATTCGGTTCATTCAGACATCTCCCTGGTGATTACGGGAGGATTAAGGGTATCGGCAGACTTTGCCAAAGCCCTGGCCATGGGAGCGGATGCTGTGGCAATAGCTTCTGCAGCCCTTATGGCAGCCGCCTGTCAGCAGTACCGGATCTGCGGTTCCGGAGCCTGTCCCACAGGCGTTGCCACGCAGGATCCCGCCTTGCGCTCCCGGATCCATGTGGAGGAAAGTGCTGCCCGTGTGGCCAACTTCCTGAATGTAAGCCGGAAAGAACTGGAAACCTTCGCCCGTATCACCGGACATTCCAGCGTTCATGATCTCTGTGTGGAGGACCTGGCCACCATCAGTCGGGAGATTTCAGAGTACACCAATATCGCTCATGCCTGATGAGCGTATGGAATCAGCTGAACTGCCGGGATACTCAGAAAGTGACTAAGTCAGTGACCAAGAAGTGACTAAGTGACCAAGAAGTGACTAAGTCAGTGACCAAGTAGTGACCAAGAAGTGACTAAGAAGTGACTAAGAAGTGACTAAGAAGTGACTAAGTCAGTGACCAAG
>CAZJYM010000053.1:0-8504 GCA_964550245.1 uncultured Blautia sp.
CATTTTCATTCAAATTTGGGTCATTTTCGACTTTGGACGGCAAAAAAAGAAGGAGCAGCTTAACTGCTCCCTCTAAAACAGCAGGTTTACAATCAGACCCGTAACCAGGGAAAAGGCCATTACAAAAGCCAGGTAAAGAAGAAACCGCTTCACCCCCAGCACAATCTTTAAGGCTCCCAGGTTGGTGATCTTGGTGGAGGGACCGGTAATCATAAAGGCGGCTGCGCTGCCCATGCTCATCCCGTCGGAGAGCCACTGGATCAGCAGAGGAATGGTGCCGCCCCCGCAGGCATAAAGGGGAACCCCGATGGTGGCCGCCATCAGGACTCCAAAGCCCTCGTTTTTTCCAAAGAGCCGGCTTACCGCCTCCGCAGGCACATAGCGCTGAAAGAGGGCGGAAAGCACCACGCCCAGAAGGAACCAGGGACCGGTGGCCTTTAAGTTTCTCCCGATGTTCTTGATCAGCCGGAGAAAAGGGTTGGGATCCGTATCGTGGCTTTTGGGCTCCTCAAAGCCGGTAAAGTTAAAAAAGGACTTTTCCTTATAGAACCAGCGCACCATAAGACCGGCTGCAATGCCGCAGATAAAGCTGGAGATGATGCGCACGGAAAGGGCTGCGGCTCCCAGGGCCGTACTGTAGATGATGAGCTGGGGATTTAGAAGGATGGAGCTCATCATGAAGGCGGAGAGCACATCATCCCGGATGCCGCTCTGGGAAAAGGAGGCCGCCAGAGGGATGGTCCCATACATGCACAACGGCGAGGCAATCCCCAGGACGCTGGCCGCCGCCAGGGCGAAAAATCCCGTTCCCTTTCCACTCAGGCGGCGGACAGCGCTGTGAATCTTTTCTTTGGCAAAGACTGAGATCACCGAGCCCAGCAGGATGCCCAGGACAAAGTAGGGCAGGATCTGCCGCAGCTGAAGTTCAAAGTAGTACCAGAGGTAGACTCCCTCCCGGCGGAGAATCTCAGTCATCCAGGTTCTCCAGATTGTAGGTCCGGCTTCCCAGACCGATCTCTTCGGCATGCTCCAGGGTGTGAAGACCGTTGCGGGATTCGATGCGGTTTACCATGGAGGCTCCGTCCCCGTCCTTCTGTTCGTAGATCAGATCCACGCAGGCCTGATCCAGGGCTACCGGATCCAGGGATGCCAGGATACCGATGTCATGCATGTCCGGTTCGGCCGGGTTTCCGTCACAGTCACAGTCGATGGAGAGCCGGTTCATCACGTTGATGTAAGCGATCTTCTTTCCCTGGTCCAGGTAGTCGGATACGGACTTGCCCGCCTCCGCCATGGCTTCCAGGAAGGCATCCTGATCTCCTCCCCAGGGATTGCTCTTACTGGTTCCGCCGCTGTGGATCCAGGCTTTTCCCTCGCTGGAGGCCAGACCGATGGAAATGTTTTTGATGGCTCCGCCAAAGCCGGCCATGGAATGTCCCTTGAAGTGGGAAAGAACCAGACAGGAATCATAGTCGCCAAAAGCCGCTCCCACATAGTTTTCCGTCAGGACACTGCCTCCTTCCACCGGCAGAGTCATGGAGCCGTCCTCGTCCAGGATCTGAAAGTCCGCGATCTCGGTAAAGCCGTGGTCCTCCGCCACCTGATAGTGCATGGCGGTCTCCGAGCGGGATCCTCCATAGGCGGTATTGCACTCCACAATGGTGCCGTCTACGGCTTCCACCACATCTTTGACCAGTTCCGGACGCAGATAGTTGCTGGCCGGAGGTTCTCCGGTGGAGAGCTTCACGGCGGTTTTTCCCTCATTCTCCCAGCCCAGGGCCTCATAGACCTTCAGCATGCCCTCGCTGCTGATATCGGAGGTAAAATACACCACCGGGGCTTCCTGCTGCTCCCCGGCAAAGACAGCCTGAGAGGCAAAGCCTGCAAGGAGGGCAGCGGTTAAGACTGCTGTAACGGGTTTCTTTTTCAAGATGAAACACCTCTTTTTTCTATTTTTCCTCATTCATTGTAGAGGAACCCCACAGAAGAATCAATCGGGATTTCGATTAAAAATAATAAGTTTTTCTTATTGAAGCTGCAAAGACTCCCCGGTATACTCCATCAGTTCAATCTTGTTGCCGTCCGGATCATGGATCCACATCTGCCAGGTGTGATCAAGGCCCAGAGAGATGTCTGAATCCAGGTACTCCTCTCCACCCAGGGAAAGGATATGCTCTCTCACTTTCTTCAGGTCATCCACGATCACCGCGAAGTGGGTGTATCCGATCTCGTCAAAGCCGGGCAGGCTCTTCTGCTGCCGGTCTTCCCCGTAGAAAAGCTCCAGGAAGTATCCGGGGTTTTCCGGCCACTCCATGTATACGATCCAGTCCAGGCCCTGGGCGGCGTATCCTTTGTACTTCTCCAGGTTTCCCCCGGTATTTCCCTTCTGTTCCATGTCCTTTACCCATTCGGCGTAGGAAAGGGTAAACTTCTTTTTGCAGCCCAGGAACTTTTCATAAAACTCAACGCTTTTTTGCAGATCCAGGCAGTTAAAGGCCAGATGACAGTTTGCTATCATTCTATTTCCCTCCTGTTTTTTATTTTACGCCCAGAGACCGGTGCAGCACCTCCAGCACCTGCCTCGTATCCTCCAGGGAGAGCTGACCGGGAGCGGAGGCCGCCCCCACGGTTGCAAAGGTCAGGCAGGAGCCTGAGATCTCTCCGGAGATGCGGGTGATGGCTCCCAGACTTCCCATGGCCATGGAGATCACGGGCCTCTTGGTACTTTCCACCGTCTCCCGGGTAGAAAGCATCAGGCTGGTCACATCCTCCAGGCATTGGGGCATGACGGCCAGTTTCAGGATGTCCCCGCCGGAATCTTCCAGGTCTTTAAATCGTTCCTTCAGCTTCTCCCGGCTGTCCGTCTTTTGAAAGTCATGGCTGGAGGCGATGACTCTCACGCCCTTTTCCTGAAGGGAAGAGATCAGGGAACGGGCCTTAATGGGACACCTGCAGGCCTCCACATCGATGAGATCCGCCTTTTTTGATTCGGCAGCCAGCAGATTGATTGAACAGTATTTCTCCCAGGAGACATCTGCCTTTCCCCCCTCCGGCACGGTGCGCAGGGTAAAGAGCAGGGGTATGGGCATAAGAATCCGGGAAATCTGCTCCAGAGCTTCCCGCAGGGCAGCAGGATCCAGACTTTCAAAACAGTCCGCCCTCCACTCCACCAGATCCGGGCCCTTTTCCCTGACCGTCTCCGCTTCCTGTATTAAATCCTTCAGAGAGGCTCCGGTAAGGGGGATACATACTTTAGGGATCCCGGATCCCAGTACCAGGTCCCGGATACGGATTTCTTCTGTCATGGCTGTCACGCTCTCTTTCTATTTTCTTCCCGGGTTTTCTGTTGAAATTTCCCGCCGTTGCATGTATGATAGTTTCAGAATCAAAAAGGGAGGAATTATCATGGATCAGATCACGGGAAAAACCGGGCTGACCGCCCTTCTCGGGAGTCCGGTAGCACACAGTGTTTCCCCTCTCATGCACAACGAGGCCTTCCGCCTCCTGGGCCTGGATTACGTATATCTGTGTTTTGACGTGAATGAAGAAACGCTGCCTCAGGCGGTAGAAGGCCTGCGGGCCTGCGGCTGCCGGGGCTTTAACCTGACCATGCCCAACAAAAATAAGGTAGTGGAACTGCTGGATGAGCTCTCCCCCACCGCCCGGATGATCGGGGCGGTGAACACGGTGGTCAACGAGGGAGGGAAACTCATCGGCTACAACACCGACGGACATGGGTACATGCAGTCCGTCCGGGATGCCGGGTATGACCTGACGGGACAGACCATGACCATCATGGGAGCCGGAGGAGCCACCAGCGCCATTGCCGTTCAGGCGGCCATGGACGGGGTAAAAAAGATCCATTTCTTCGCCAGACCCACCAGCCGCTACTGGGAGAGAACCCTGCATCTGGCACAGACCATCACCCGGGAACTTCCCTGCACCGCCCTGGTCCACGACAATGACGACGGACAGGCATTGCGGGAGGCTGCCGCCGAGAGCGCCCTGCTTCTAAATGCCACCTCTGTGGGCATGGCGCCCCACACGGAGGAATCCATTATCCGGGATGTCTCCATCTTCCGGCCGGATCTGATCGTATCGGATGTGATCTACAACCCCAGAGAGACTCTTCTTTTACGCCAGGCAAAAGAAGCGGGCTGCCGGGTCTTTAACGGCATGTACATGCTGCTCTACCAGGGGGCGGAGGCTTTTCGTCTCTGGACCGGAATGGACATGCCGGTGGATGTGATCAAACCCAAATATTTCTCTTCTGCTTCTGTATGAACTTTAAGCTGCCCCCTGCGGGGCAGCTTTTTTTGATTTACGCTTCTTTTACTTCAACGGGACGGATCACCCTGGTCCTGATCTCCTCCTTGATCTCACCGATGAAGGTATCCAGGGATCTCTGTCCCTCATCACCCAGGAAGCGGCTTCTCACGGAAACGGTGCCCTCTTCCTCCTCCCGGGCTCCCACCACCAGCATGTAGGGGATCTTCATGTTTCTGGCATCCCGGATCTTGTAGCCGATCTTCTCGGAACGGGAATCCAGCTCAGCCCGGATGTCCGCATCCAGCAGCTGCTGCAGCACCTTCCGGGCGTAGTCCATGTATTTCTCCGAGATGGGAAGCACCTTTACCTGTACCGGGGACAGCCAGGTGGGGAAGGCCCCAGCAAAGTGCTCGATCAGAATGCCGATAAAGCGCTCGATGGATCCGAAAGCCACCCGGTGGATCATGATGGGCTGATGCTTCTCTCCGTCTGGTCCGATGTACTCACAGTTGAAACGCTGAGGAAGCTGGAAGTCCAGCTGGATGGTGCCACACTGCCAGGTCCTGCCGATGGAGTCCTCCAGATGGAAGTCGATCTTGGGACCGTAGAAGGCTCCGTCTCCCTCGTTTACGGCATAGGGAAGTCCCAGGTCGTCCAGAGCTCCCCGCAGTCCTTCCGTGGCCATCTCCCAGTCCTCGTCGCTGCCCATGGAGTTTTCCGGACGGGTGGACAGTTCCACGTGATACTTAAAGCCGAAGAGCTGATACACCTGATCGATGAGCCGGGCCACACCCTTGATCTCATCCCGGATCTGATCCGGGGTCATGAAGATGTGGGCATCGTCCTGGGTGAAGCAGCGCACCCGCATCAGGCCGTGCAGCTGGCCGGATTTCTCATGGCGGTGCACAATGCCCAGCTCTCCCATTCGCAGAGGCAGATCCCGGTAGGAACGGGGTTCGCTCTGATAGACCAGGATTCCTCCCGGGCAGTTCATGGGCTTGATGGCGTAGTCCGTGTCGTCGATGACGGTGGTATACATGTTTTCCTTATAGTGATCCCAGTGGCCGGAGGTCTCCCACAGCTGTCTGGTCAGAATGATGGGGGTGGAAATCTCCACATAGCCCGCCTTTCTGTGGATCTCTCTCCAGTAGTCCAGCAGGGTGTTTTTCAGCACCATGCCGTTGGGAAGGAAGAAGGGGAATCCGGGGCCTTCCTCCCGGAGCATGAAAAGACCCAGCTCTTTGCCCAGCTTCCGGTGATCCCTCTTTTTGGCTTCTTCCAGCCTGGTCAGATATTCATCCAGATCGGCCTTCTTCGTGTAGGAAGTTCCGTAGATCCGGGTGAGCATCTTGTTTTTTTCGCTGCCTCTCCAGTAGGCTCCCGCCAGACTGGTAAGCTTAAAGGCCTTTACAGGTTTGGTGCTCATCAGGTGAGGACCGGCGCACAGGTCCACAAACTCTCCCTGCTGGTAGAAGCTGATCTCCGCATCCTCGGGAAGATCCTGGATCAGTTCCACCTTGTAGGGCTCGTTTTTCTCCTGAAAGTACTGAATGGCTTCCTCCCTGGGCTTTGTGAAGCGGGTGATGGGAAGAGCCTCCTTAACGATCTTTTTCATCTCCTCCTCAATCCTGGTCAGATCCTCAGCCGTCAGGGGAGTATCGCTGTCCACGTCGTAATAAAATCCTTCCGCGATGGAGGGGCCTATGGCCAGCTTCACATCCGGATACAGTCTCTTGATGGCCTGGGCCATGATGTGGGAGGTGGTATGACGGAAGGCTCCCTTTCCCTCATCGCTGTCAAAGGTGAGGATGTTCAGATTACAGTCACTGTCCAGGACCGTACGCAGATCCTTCACCTTTCCGTCCACTTCCCCCGCACAGGCCACTCTGGCCAGGCCCTCACTGATATCGGAGGCTATGTCGATGATGGACATGGGGTTTTCATACTCTCTTGTTGAACCGTCTTTTAATGTAATGATCATGATTGTCTCCTTTTCCGCCGGGATACAAGGTAAGAACAGCAGGATACCCGGCCTTTGCTGCTGTCTTTATGTTTCAAAAAATGTTTGAAGTATCATTGATTACGGATTGTTCCGCCGCTTCGCGGCTCTCACAATCCTGCCCGGCATTCGGAATCCGCGGGGCCCCTACCCCGCTTCTTCCTCATGTCGGGGCGCTTCAAAAGCCTTTCACCCGCTGGCAAGCGAGCTTGCCGCGGGTTTAAGGCTTTTGAAGCTGTAATCAAAAAAATCCGCCCTCTACAGTCCGTAAGGACTGCAGGGGACGGATAAGATTCTCACCCGCGGTTCCACCCCGCTTGCCGGGGCAGATGTCCCAGCCGCTCATTTTTGATGATAACGGAATCACCGGGCCGGATTGGGGCCGCTCGGAGCCGGTTTTGGGCTGTTTTCGGATAAGGCGCTTCCAGCATCTGCGCCTCTCTCTGGATCTTGCCACAGCTTACTCTTCTCCTCAACGCATTGTCTTTTCTGATCTGCCCCCCATTATAAAGAGGGAAGGGGCATTTGTCAATGAAAAAATCTCTTCCTTACCAGTACCCCAATATCTTATCCTTTAGAAGGGCTAAAAACTCCCTGGGAATGTAGATCAGAAGCCTCCAGCTCCGATAGGGAGAAGGTACGGGACAGATCCTCTTACAGCCGCACTTTCTGCCGATCAGCACACCCCGCAGCACATGGTAGAAATCGGTCACCACGCCCACGGACACATCGGTGGTGCCGATGACCTGAAAGCTGAAGATGAGATTCTCCCGGGTGCTGGTGGAACGGTCCTCCAGAAGGAGTCTTTCCCGGTCAATTCCCTGACTGGTAAGATACCGGCACATGGCCTGTGCTTCACTGATCTCCTCCCCCTTTCCCTGTCCTCCGGAGAGCACCGCTTTGGTGGAGGGATTTTCTTTCAGATAGGAAAGAGCCCGGTCCGTTCTTCCTTTCAGGGCCCGGGTCAGCACCGTGCCGTTTACCTGGGCTCCCAGCACGATCAGGTAGTCCAGGTCCGGTTTATCCTTCATCTCCCGCAGCAGTTCTTGTACTTCTTGCCGCTGCCGCAGGGACAGGGATCATTTCTGCCGATCTTGGGAGGCTTGACCACGGTGGTGTTTGTTTTCTCCGCGGCGATCATCTCCTGGCGCTTCTCCTCCGGAAAGATGTTTTTCCACTGGGGCAGGTTGTAGAGCCAGTCTGCTCCGGCACGGACCATGTTTCGGAAAAGGAGCTCCTTATCGAAGCCCAGGTTTACCACCGTGTTCTCATCCATGGTCTCGATGGGGTTGGGCTCGATCAGGCTCTCGTTGATCCCGTCCAGAAATCCCACCATGATCAGCAGGTGCTGATTGTACTTTTCCGCCAGCTCTTTTACAGTGCCCCGCACCACCTGATCCGGGTTCTCCAGCAGGGTGGCGTAGATATTCTTCTCGATTTTAAAATACTCATCCCAGAAATGCCGCATCTTCTTCTTGTTGGCATTGGGGTTGTAGACTTTTTCCTTCCACTGGGTGAGTAAAGGTTTTTCACTCATGTTTTTTGTCCTCTTTTCTTTTTTCTCTCACCGGATCTGCCGCCTTCAGCGGTAGTCACAGGTTATCAGATGATCGTTGATGACTCCAATGCCCTGCAGGTAGGAGTAGATGATCACCGGGCCCACAAACTTAAAGCCCCGTTTTTTAAGATCTCCGCTTACTCTTTCAGAGAGTTCATCCCTGGAGGGCATGTCCTTTCCGTCTCTCAGGCGGTGATCGATCACCTTTCCGTCGGTAAATCCCCAGATGTACCGGTCAAAGGTGCCAAAGTCCTGCTGCACCTTTATAAAAGCCCGGGCATTGGTTACGGCGGAGCGGATCTTGGCCCGGTTGCGGATGATGCCGGGGTTTTCCAGCAGTTCCGCGATCTTTTCCTCCCCGTAGCGGGAGACGATCAGAGGATCAAAGCCGTCAAAGGCGGTGCGGATGCCCTGCTCCTTTTTCAGGATCAGCTCCCAGCTCACCCCGGCCTGCATGCCCTCCAGCTCCAGCATGGCAAAGAGCTCCTGATCCTGGTGCACCGGTTTGCACCAGCGGGTGTCGTGATAGATCCTGGCCAGCTCCGACATGGAGGACTCCTCCCAGGCTCCGCCGAAACTGCAGCGTCTCTTTTCCATCCCTGCCCACTCCTTCCCGTAAGTTTTCACAGGGAAAAGGATACCAGAAACGCCTGTAAGAGTCAACAGGTGAAGAAAAGA
>CAZJYM010000053.1:8604-14943 GCA_964550245.1 uncultured Blautia sp.
AGAGTCAACAGGTGAAGAAAAGAAAGAAACCCCCCGGGGTTCCCCCCGGGGGGTTAAGGTTACTTTTTATTTATCAGGGAAATCGGCAAAGGTCTCGTAAATCCGGTTTCTTCTGATCCTCTCCTCCATGCTCATGGCGTCCGCCCCGGCGATATCCCAGGCCCCGAAGGTGTCGTAGAGCCTGGAAGCGGGATCGACTTCCACGTAGGTGACCCAGGGAAGCCAGTGATAGAAGCTTCCGAAGGTCTGATCCGCGAAATGTCCTCCCTCATGGGAGAGCCCCGGAAGGGCATAGCCGAAACTGCCGTCCACGTCGTTGGCCTGGCGGGTGTTGTTGTGGATGAACTCCGCAAAGTCATGGTAGTGCCGGTCCCCGGTGACGATGTAGAGCCGGTAGTACACGTAGGCGCAGGCCGCCATGTACATGTCTCCGCCGCCTCCCCCGATGGTTACCGGGCTTTGTCCGCTAAAGGAGTTTTTGGTAAAGGGATGGTTGGGCCAGGGCACCTGCAGGGGATAGGACCACATGTAGGTCCAGGTCTCGGTGTAGTCTGCTGCTCCGATGAGGGCCTCCAGCCATTTTTCTTCTCCGGTCAGGTCGTAGAGGGCAAAGAACCCAAACATGGCATAGATCCCCGACTCGTTGTCGGTGATGTCGGTGTTGTCGCAGGTGGAACCCCGGTATTCCATGTTTGTATAGATGTTTTGATAGGACCACTCTCCGGCTCTTAAAGCCGCCGTGCGGTAGGAGGGCTCCTCTGTCACCAGGAAAAGCTGGACTAAGAAGCGCACCGCACTGATGGTGTTGGCTTTGGAGTCCATGCGCATGGATCCGTCCGAGGTATTGTAAGCCCGGTACCAGCTGCCGTCCTCATTCTGGATTCTCACAAACCAGTCTCCGGCCTTTTTACAGTAGGAAAGCCAGTCCGCACGGATCTCTCCCTTTTTCCGCAGATACACATAGGCATCCAGGATGTTCTCCAGACCGTCGGCGATCATCCGGGTCCAGAAAGGCATGGGTTCAAAGCCCTGGATGGCCGGATTGTAGCACACGTTGGGGGCTCCGATCTCCGTCATGGAGGTCTTTACCCAGAAGTCCACGATGTGTTTTCCCTTTTCAAGGGCTTCCGTATCGCCTTCCAGATCCCCGTAGCGGATGAGCTGGTAGCCGATGCCCGGCTGCTGTCCCACAAAGCCGAACTGGAAGGACACGCTGGAGACATCCAGCTGGGGAAGACGGCAGGAGAAGGGAAGTCCCCAGGCCTCCCCGTACTGACGGGTAAGCTTTTTTAAGGACTGCATGCAGTTTTTGTACTGCAGCTCCTGGTCCACCTGAAAGACCGGATCCTTTAAGCGCTCCGAGGTACGTCTCCAGATGTCCCGCATCATGGGGTAAAAGCCCTCATACTGTCCAAAGGATATGGCCACGGAATAACTGTCGGAAAAGCCCTCCTCCACCGGATGGAACACCCGGGTCATGGTTTTGGTGTGCATCATGTAGTCGATGTTGTAGCCCCTTCCCCTTCTGGGAAGTTCTCCGTCCGTTCCCGGATACACGTAGTCGATGGTAAGGCCGTCCCTTTTTGTAGGGATCTCCCTGCGGACCGGAAATCCGTAGTACAGGCAGTCCAGGGTTTTGTTATCCGGCTGGCTTAGGCCTATGGAGCCGATGGTAAATTTCGCATCCACCGCGTTTTCGGACTCAACAAAGTTCAGGTCTCTCATGCCCACATCAGAAGCCCAGCGGGACAGGGAGACGGTTTCCCCGGAGGCCTTATACTGGGCTGCAAACACCGGCAGGGTATAGCAGGTTTCCCGGCGCCAGAAGTACTCCGCATCCAGGTCATAGCCCATCACGTCCGGATTGGCGAATTCATTCTGGCGGTACCAGGCGGAGGGGGCAAAGCAGTCGTAATCCCTGATGTTGTCCGAGGAGGCCAGCACCAGAGAGATTTTTGTGGCAAAACCCATGTCGTCCCCGGCATGTGCCACCCGCACCTTCCGGTCAACCCGCAGCAGGTCCCCGGAGATCTGCCAGGTATCGGCAAACTCCAGGACGGTGCCTCCGGGGACCTGGAGGGATCCCTCTCCCAGGATCCCGGATTGTGTCTCCGTCACCTTTTCATAGGAAGAATCATAAAATTCCGTGACGGCCAGGGCCGTTTTGATAAAGGCGTAGAGGGGACGCCGGTTAAAGTACAGCAGCGTATTCCCCTTAAAGACCTCCACGCCTCCGTCCCGAAACACCGTCTTATAATTGTTGGTACATAGTTCCATTGGCCCTTACTCCTTCACGGCTCCCACCATGATCCCCTTGACAAAGTACTTCTGCAGGAAGGGGAACACACACATGATGGGCAGCATGGTCACAATTACGGCCGCCATCTTCAGTCCGTCCGAGAAGGTGGACTTGGTGGTCACGGCGGAGGAAGCCATCATGGTTCTCTGGGCCGTGGCTTCCAGCACCATGGAGCGCAGCACCAGCTGCAGAGGCACCATGTCGTTGCTGCGCAGGAAGATCATGGCGTTAAACCACTCATTCCAGCGGTCCACGCTGTAGAACAGAATCACGGTAGCCATGATGGGCTTGGAAAGCGGCAGCACGATCCGAAAGAGGATCTGCCACTCTCCCGCCCCGTCCAGCCTGGCGGATTCCATCAGGGAGTCCGGCAGGGACTGGAAGTAGGTCCGCATGATGATCATGTAGAAGGTGTTTACCCCGTAGGCCAGGATCACGGACCAGATGCTGTTGGTCAGGTTCAGATCCATCATCAGCAGATACAGAGGAACGATGCCCCCGTTAAAGAGCATGGTAAAAAGTATGGCGTACAGGAAAAACTTCTTCAGCGGAAACTGGTTCCGGCTGAGGGCGTAGGCCAGGGAGGTGGTGAGAAAAATGTTCAAGGGCACGCCCAGGATCAGGATCAGCAGGGTGGTCCGGTAGCCCACCCAGATCCTGCCGTCCGCAAACAGAGTCTTGTAGTTGGAAAGGGTGGGATGCCTGGGGATCAGCAGCAGCTTAGATGACAGGTATTCCTGGGGCGTGGCAAAGGAAATCGCAATAACGCTGAGAAAGGGAATCACGATGGTCAAAGCCAGGATCAGGAGGATCGCCAGGATGACCGCATCCATGGTTTCAAAGCGGTTTCTCAGTGGCCTTTTTCTGGTATTCTCTTTCGTTTTCATCCGAACAACCCGCTCCCTCCAAATAGTTTCGACAGCCGGTCAGCAGCGAAGAGCAGGACAAAATTGATGACGGATTTAAACAGGCTTACCGCAGTGGAGAATGAAAAATCCGACGTGGACTGGAACGTAATCCGGTAGATGTACATGTCCAGTGTCTCTGCCACACTTGCCGTCGCCGAATTGCTGAGATTAAAGATCTGGTCAAAGCCGGCGGTCATCATGTTTCCGGCGGCCAGGATAAACATAACCGTCACGGTGGTCATGATCCCGGGAAGGGTGACGTGGATCATCCTCTGGAAACGGGACGCTCCGTCGATTTCCGCCGCCTCGTACTGTTCCTGATCGATGCCGGCAATGGAAGCCATGTAGATGATGGCCGACCACCCCGCGGACTTCCAGTTTTCCGTGATGTACAGCATGGGCACAAACACCTTGGAATTTCCGATAATCGACACCGGATCCCCTCCGAAGAGCTTGATGATGGAGTTTAACACGCCCTGGCTGCCCAGCACGTTCAGCATAATGCTGGCCACGATGATCCAGGAGAGAAAATAGGGAAAAGTAAAGACGGACTGCAGGACCTTCTTGGATTTCCCCAGCCTCACCTCATTGAGCAGAAGGGCCAGGATGATGGGTACCGGGAACTGGAAGATCAGACGTCCGGCGTTGATCTTCAGGGTACGGATCACCGAGGCCATGAAGGCGGGATCCCGGAAAACATACTTGAATACCTCCCCGCCCACCCAGGGACTGCCGAAAATACCGTCCACGGCCCTGTACCTCTTGAAGGCCAGGGTAAGACCGTACATGGGGATATAGGCAAAAACCGCATACCACAGGAGTCCGAAGATCAGCAGAAAGTAGATCTGCCGGTTCCTCTTTACCTGCTTCCAAAACCTGGCAATGCGCGATGGCTTCTGTTCTGACTCACTCACGACGCATTCCCCCCTTTCCTTAAATAGAAAGAGAGGGCGCCAGAACGCGCCAATATGCTTGACTTTTTCGTTCCGGCGCCCTCTCCCGAATTCACTTTACTGCAAAAACTGGTTCAGATTTCTCTTATTCCTCAAGGGCATTCAGTTCGTCAAGAACCGGCTGCACGACGGACATCTTGGAATCGATCCAGGCCTGCCAGTTGGTCTCCACCTCTTCCAGGCTGTTGGAACTGGTGACGATGCCGATGTATTCATCGGTGTAGTTGAAGGAAGCCTGCCGCTTGGCGGGTGAATCATAGGTCCATACCGTCCAGTCCGTGGGCGGGAAGGTTTCCGGAGTGCCGTACTTCACCTTGGTGTCATATCCGGCTTTGGATACATCTCTCCAGTGCTGATCCACAACGGGGGTATCAAAGCTGAAGTCGTCCCACAGCTTCAGGTTGGCGATCATGTATCCGCCGATGCTGGGATACTTGCCGTCGGAGCCTTCCAGAGGCATTCCCTCGGGAACCAGGCTGACCATGTTGCCATTCTCGTCGTATTCGTAGTCCTCGCCCTCAAAGCCGGCGGTCTGGATCCGGTAACCCTCCTCGGTGCATCCGAAATCCAGGGCATCCATGAAGCGCTCAAACTTGGCATCTTCGATATTCGGTGAGAATACCAGCACGCCCCAGTAGTTGATCAGATCCTGCTGATGGAAGTTTCCGTCCTCACCAAGAACAGGAGCCATATGTACGGTCTCTCTGGCATCCTTGCCGATGCCGGGGGTGAACTTGGTGGCCATATCCACCTGCATGCCGGTGGCGGTGCCGTTCCAGTAATCCGCAGCGGCGGTGCCGGTTACGTTGAACATGTCGGCGTCTTCCTGATTCTGCAGAGCGTAGAATTCAGGATAGAGCAGGCCTTCCTCGTAAGCCTGATACATAAGCTGCAGGCCTTCCAGAGTCTCCGGGCTGGTGGCGCCCCACTGATACTCGCCGTTTTCGTCCTTGTAGAAGGTATCGAAATAGGTGCTGTTGTGGGCCACAAAGAGTGTTACGGCATTGTTGGGATCAAGAGCCAGAGGAACCAGATTGTCTCCCATTCCGCCCGGATCCTGTTCTTTTACAAGACGGGCATATTCCAGAACTTCGCTGATCGTGTAGGCGTCCTTGATGGGGAATCCCACTGCGTCGGCCCAGTCTTTACGGATGTTGATCATCTGATGGTTGGGCAGGGGATCGCCGGGCAGGTTCTCATCGAAACGGGCTCTGGGCAGATAGTACACACCGCCGAACGTTTCTTCCAGGTACGGCCCCAGGGTGGTCTTGTCGTAAACCCTTGCCACGTTGGGCCAGCGCTCTCTCCAGTCGTCGGGCATCTTCTTTACCAGTCCCTGCTCCGCCCAGGAAGCGGCGTCCGCATGGGTGGATTTGGTGTAGTTGAATACGCTTACATCCGGAAGGTCCATGGAGCTGGCCCAGATCCGCATGGTCTCATCCCAGTTGTCCCAGGAGAAGGAAATGATGTCCAGGTTCCAGTTGAATTTCTTGGACCAGTATGAAGCATACGCATCGCCGTTGTTGTAGTCGTAGCCTTCGATGGGGCTTACATTGGCGTACTGAATCGTCAGGTTCTCATCATAGTCGCTCTCCACTTCGGCGGCTTCCGCCCATACGGGGGCGCAGCCCAGGCTCAGGCAGAGAACGGAGCTTAATAAAACGGCGATTCCTTTCTTGTTCCTGTTTTTCATATACTTTCCTCCTATTATATTGGTATGTCGACAGTCAGAAAACAATAACCTTTTTCTTCAAGCCGGATACTCGGCCAGACTCTCCCATCCCTCCTCTCTTACCGGCTGTCACCGGTTTCTTGTTATACGTTACACCAATTTGTATAGGAAGATTGTAAGCCACTTATGAAATATATGCAAGATGCTTCTTAAATTTTCATTAAATTTAGCTATCCTGCACAATACCCCTCCCCCTGTTTTGTCTATTATTCCCACAATTCCCCCGTTATTACTCCAATTTACCCTCATCTCATACAGGTGAATCGTTAAACATGGCTCTGGGGTTTCCATCTGATTCAGATTCCTGACAGCTTTGAAAAAGAGGAAAGATAAGGCATCAATAAAATAAAAAACTCCTGACTCTGTCAGGAGTTTTTCTGTATGTTTTCTAAATCCGGGCTTATTCCACCCCCAGTTTTTTAAGCTCCTCCGTCGCCTGGGTAAAGT
>CAZJYM010000054.1:0-5818 GCA_964550245.1 uncultured Blautia sp.
TAGATGTGCAGCAGCACCACCTCATTGGGCTGCACCGTCTGGGTGAAGCGCAGCACCCCGTCCCGCACCTCATGGGTGGAAAGGGAAAGCCCCGTATGAGCCATCTCCCGCAGGTACTGAATGTCGTAGGGCTTGAGATCCGATCCAAACTGCAGCTTGTGCCAGCCGCTAAGGATGCTGCCGTCCTCCGTCACGCTTCTGGCCTTCACGGTCCAGAGCCCCTCCGAGGGCATGCTCTTCAGGGTGAAGCGAAGCTCGATGGGATCCAGATCCTCAAAGAGCTCATCCAGTCTGCCGGGCTCGAAGGAAGCCTCGGAGCGCATGTAGTATCCGGAGTTAAACCGCTTCAGGTTGGAGATCAGGATGTAGAGGCTTCCGTCCCCGGAGCGGGTGATCACATAGTTCTCTCCCCGGGTGACCACCCAGGATCCCAGTCGGGAGAGAAGCTGCAGGGCAAAGTAGGCGGGTTTCTTGATGTCCGTGGTGGTGATCAGGCCCATGCCCCCGCAGGAAACCCGGTAGGTGTCGAAGTGGCTTCCCAGGATGTCAGAACCGAAACTGACGGCAATGAGATCGGCCATGTCCCAGATCTTGGGGAGCTTCTGGGCAAAGTAGGCCGCCCGGTACAGGCTGTCGTTGAGGTAGTTCCGGTCGGACACCGAGTTGTTCCACTCGGAGACAAAGAGTTTGCAGTCACATCCCATCTCCCGCAGAAGCTCCCGCTCCCGCCGCAGCTGCTCCTCCTCACAGCGGGGATCTTCACAGCGGCGGGGCAGGGGACCGAAATCCCCCTCCTCCGAGGTATAGGGATAAAGAATCAGGGACCAGAAATCCGGGACAATGCCTCTCTCCCGGCAGCCCGCTAAAAACTCCTTCTGCCGGTCCTCCTTCCAGCCCGGAATCACGCTGGTGCCTCCCACCTGGGCCTGGGGAAACTCAGCCTTTACGGTATTGTAAAAATAGTTGTAGGCATTCAGGAAGTCAAAGTCATCCCCGTCCTGGTAGATGGCGTCAAAGTCCCCGCAGATAAAGGGGTAGTTCAGTTCAAAGATCCAGCCGCTCACCTCATCCTTCCCGTAGCGGTCCGAGATGTGGCGGATGAAATCCCTAAACAGGTGTTCCCAGGCGGCCCGGGTCTTAAAGGGAATGTAGACATCCTCCTGGAGTACAAAGTTCTTTTCGTCCCGGTTGATGGAATGGCTCCGTTTCCCAAAGTCAAAGTAGGGCTTCAGATGGTTGCTCACCAGAAAGTCCAGGGCGCTGTCCAGCTGGGAATAGTTGTATCCCCCCAGGTGTTCCCCGTCGGCAATCATCATGCTGGTGGAAAACACTCCCCAGATCCGCATGCAGGAGTAACCCAGGCCTCTGGAAAGAGTCAGCACGTGGTTTTGCATCCCCGCCTGCAAAAGGAGGAGAACGGGACCGATGTTGATCACCTGATTCCACACCTTTTCATAGCGGGTACCCCCGGCGGCGTCGGCTTCGACCGGGATCTGCCGCAGCCTCTCCGTAAAGCCCCACTCGGGACCGGAGGGCTTTCTGGTGCTG
Source organism: uncultured Blautia sp. (assembly GCA_964550245.1). GTDB lineage: Bacteria > Bacillota > Clostridia > Lachnospirales > Lachnospiraceae > Blautia_A. The sequence continues at coordinate 1,549 of CAZJYM010000054.1, forward strand.
TCCGGCTTCCACCTGCGGATGGACTCCAGCTGGGCTTCCTCCTCCTTTTTGGCCTCCCGGCGCTGTTTCCGGTATTCGGTAGGGCTTACCCCCTGCCGTTCCCGGAAAGCCCGGTTAAAAACGGACAGGTTGGAAAAGCCGCAGTTTACCGCGATCCGGGTCACGTTTTCATCGGTGTTTTCCAGTTCCATGGCGGCGGCGTGAACCCGGACCACGTTTACGTAGTCCACAAAGCCCATGCCCGTCTCCTTCTTGAAAAACCGGGACAGGGTGGAGGGGGAGACAAACATCTCGGAGGCCAGGGTGGTGAGCTTGACGCTCTCCCGGTAGTGCTGATTGATGTACTGGAAGATCTGCTGAAGCCTGGCCTCATCGCTCATGTCCGCACCGGCCCAGGAGGACATCTCCACCAGGTACTGCTCGATGAGACAGTCCAGAAGCTTTAAAAGATAGGAATCCAGCAGGCAGTCGGTCCTTCTCTGGCCCTGAAAATAGCAGTGCACCAGGGCCCGAAAGATGCTCCTCAGATCATGGTAGGTTCTGGAGGGATCCTCGGAGCTGGAACAGCGGAACAGCACGGCCCCGGTGTCCAGGTACTCAGCCACCATCCGCCAGGGAAACTTGGCGCAGCAAAGCACCGTCTCCTCCTCACAGGATACGCTGTGGGGAAGACCCGAGTTGATGAGGAACACATCCTCCTCGTTCATGTGAATCGTTCTTCCCTGCAGCCGGACCGCGGCCCGGCCCTGGGCTGTAAAAAGAACGTCGATTTCCGGATGCCAGTGTTCCTCCGTGTCCTTTCCGCAGAGGAGCAGCATCCCCATTCCCGGATACACCCCGCCCACAACAATTCCCTCCATGACAATATGAAAAACTTCAGTATGGAAGTCAGTAAGATCCCTTTAGATTCAAAAATTGTATCACAGGCAATATGTTCTGTCAAACAATACAAACGAAATGGCCTCACAGGCAAAAAATGTGTGATGATTTTTGCGTTCTCTCCCCCAAGAGGGGGTAAATCGCAAAAAAGTAACCAAAAACTGCAACCACAGCACAGCTTTTCCCGGCGATTTTCACTATAATAAAGTTTTAAAAACTGAAAGGAGAAATTTCATGAAATCCATACCTGAAATAAAAGACCTCAACGGGATCCCCACCCTCTACGTAAAGGGAAAACCCTTCTTCGCCCTGGCCGGAGAGCTGCACAATTCCGCCGCCAGCTCCCTGGAATACATGGAAAAGTCTGTATGGCCCAATCTTTCCGGCTTAAACATGAACACCGTTCTTCTGCCTCTCTACTGGGAGAGCCTGGAGCCGGAGGAGGGAAAGTACGACTTTACCCTGATGGACGGCCTGATCGGGCAGGCCCGGGAGCGGGACATGCACCTGGTTTTCCTGTGGTTCGGCCTCTGGAAAAACGGGGAGTCCATGTATGTGCCGGGCTGGATGAAAAAAGACCCGGAAAAGTACTTCCGGGTAAGAAAGGTAAATGGGGAGCCCATCAACACCATCTCGCCTCTTTGTGAAGAAGCGGTGGAAAAGGATGCCCATGCTTTTACCGCGGTGATGACTCATCTGAAAGAGATTGATTCCCAGGAGTCCACGGTGATCTTTATCCAGGTGGAAAACGAGATCGGGGTGATGGGCACGGAAAGGGACTACTGTGAGAAGGCTGACGAAGCCTTTGAAAAACCGATCCCGGAAACCCTCTCTTCGGCTCTTCACGTAACCGGCACCTGGAGAGAAGCCTTCGGAACCGATGCGGAGGAATCCTTCATGGCCTGGCATTTCGGCACCGCGGTGGAAAAGATCGCCTCTGCCGGGCGTGCCGTCTATCCCCTGCCCTGCTATGCCAACTGCTGGCTGCGCCAGTATCCCTGGTATACCGGTTCCTACCCCTCCGGAGGTCCCGTAAAGACCATGCATCCGGTCTGGAAAACAGCGGCACCCTCCCTCTTTACCTTTGCCCCGGACATCTATGTGTCCTATGTGGCGCAGATCCTGGATGAGTACGCTTATCCCGGCAATCCCCTGGTGATTCCCGAAGTCCGAAAGGATGCGGTCACCGCTTCCTACTGCCTCTACGCCTTCGGGGAACATAACGCCATCTGCTACTCCCCCTTCGGCATTGAGGAGCTGGCCCTGCCCCCGGAGATGGTGGACCAGCCGCCCATGGAGGTGATGATGGCCTTAAACATCGACCCTTCCGCATTCGACATTGCGGGAAGCGGAAAGCTTTTGGGGCAGACTTACCGGATGGTGCGGGAGATGGAGCCCTTATACCTGAAGTACAGGGGAACGGGGCATCTTAAAACCTGGCTTCGAAAGTCAGAAACAGACTACGGAGCCTTCCTCGGTTTTGAGAGCTATGACCTGGCCGTCTCCTACGATCCCCGGATCTCGGGAAAGCCTCTGGCCGTGGGACTGATCTACGAGCTCACCCCGGAGAAGTTTCTGATTGTGGGCATGAGAAGCGGCCTCACCTTCCGGGTAAAGCCGGGGGAGAACCTGAAAGCAGAGATCCTCACCCTGCAGGAGGGAGATATCCGGGCCGGGGAATGGATCCCGGGAAGGACCTTAAACGGAGATGAAAAGATGAGCCTGCACCTGGGAGATTCCCTCACCTGCCTGATGGTGGAGCTCTTTAAGTACTGATGCAAAAAGATGATGACGATTTTTGCACCATCCCTCCTTACAGGGGAAATCTGCAACAATCATCAGCAAAAGTTGCAACAGCCGGAGAGAGGGTTTTCCTCCTTTCCTTTATAATTAAGTTAAGTTTTACCGGTACAAAAAGCCGGAATAATCACAACTGGGCAGCACCACGGGTCCTGCCTGCAGAGAAAGGAAGGTTTCATGAGTTCAGCAGCAACAACCACACAGGAAAAAACCAGTCCCAAACTGCTGGGAGCCTACTCCCTGGGCGAAGTAGGCTGCCAGATGAGCTGGTACATGATCAACAACTACCTGAACATTTTTTACACGGACATCGTAGGGTTGACCGGAGCGGCCATTTCCGTCATCGTCCTGATCGCCAGGATCTGGGATGCGGTCAACGACCCCATGATGGGCATGATCGCCGACCACACCAACACCCGCTGGGGCCGTTTCCGTCCCTGGCTGATGTTTGCGCCGCCGTTCCTGGCCATCTTTAACATCCTCACCTTCACCGTGTTCCCGGTAAAGGGCGTCCTGAAGGCAGTACTGTGTCTGGTCTGCTATGTGGGCGCCGGCATGGCCTACACAGCCTGCTCCATCGCTTATCAGGCCCTGCAGAACGTGATCGCCATCGACTCCAGAGTCCGCCAGAACCTGGCAACCGCCAGATCGGTGGGCGCCTCCGTCATCGGCATGATCCTCTCCGCAGTTGCCATGCCCCTGATTCTTCACTTCTCCTCCGCCACCAATCCCTCCACCGGTGAGCCCATGGCGGATGCACACGGCTACTTTGTGACAACCGTGATCTTCTCCCTGATGCTGATCCCCATCTTCTGGCTCTGCGCTTTAGGATGCAAGGAGAAATATACGGACCAGCTGCACAGCACCAGCGCGCCCGGTGAGAAGACAAGCTTTATTCAGAGCATCAAGGACCTGATCAAAAATGATCAGCTTCTGATGGTGGTTCTGGCCACCATAGCCGGCACCATCTGCGTAACCGGACGTTACGGAATCCTCACCTATCACGTAATCTACGTGGTGGGAGGTCCCCAGTACATCGCCACCATGTTCACCGCCATGACCTTCGGACAGCTGGTGGGCACCCTGACCGTTCCCTGGGGCACCAAAACCTTTGGCAAGAAAAACTACATGATCATCATGAACCTGGTGATGGCCGCAGGCTTTGTACTGCTGTTCTTCTTCCCCAGCAACAACCCGGTGATCCTCATCGGTCTGTCCTTCATAGGCTCCCTGGGATTCGGCGCACCCGCCATCTGCTACGGCATGGTTGCCGACTCCATCGAATACGGAGACTGGAAGCTGGGCAAACGGCAGGAAGGCATGGCCGCTTCCATGCTGAGCTTCGGTGTAAAACTGGCCACCGCCATCTGCGCACCGGCCGTCATGCTGATCGAGGCCGTCGGTTATGTTCCCAACGTGGAGCAGGCTGCTTCCACCAAGGTTGGCATCAACTTCATGGTGAACATCCTTCCCGCCATCCTGGCCATTGTTTCTCTGATCCCCATGTTCTTCTACAAGCTGGACGACAAAAAGGTGGCCGAGATCCGGGCCGACCTGGATGCCGGCAGGCATGCATGGGATCACAAGTGAT
>CAZJYM010000054.1:5918-14427 GCA_964550245.1 uncultured Blautia sp.
GGGCCTGCCTTTGTTTCAAGACAGGCCCCTTCTTTAAGGAGGTTTTACCCATGGGTGTACTGAAAAACCCCATTATTCCCGGCTTTTATCCGGATCCCACCATCTGCCGGGTGGGGGAGGATTTCTATCTGGCCTGCTCCAGCTTTGAGGAGTATCCGGGGATTCCCCTCTTCCACTCCCGGGATCTGGTGAACTGGGAACAGATCTCTTACGTCATGACCAGGGACAACGGCTTTCATGTGGAGAGAAACTGCATGAACGGCGGCGTCATGGCTCCCACCCTCCGCTATCACGAGGGAACCTTCTACATCATCAACACCAACTTTTCCCATGACGGCAACTACATCGTAACCGCCGCGGATCCAAAGGGACCCTGGTCCGAACCCCACTGGCTCCGGGACGTGCCCGGCATCGACGCCTCCATCTTCTTCGATGAGGACGGACGCTGCTATGTGATGGGCACCGGGGACAACTGGCCCGACGGAAAGGGAGGACTGCGCCAGGGCATCTGGGTTGCGGAGTTTGACATCCAGAACTACCGGATGGCTTCCGAACCCGTACCCATCTTTGGAGGAGCCTTCGCAGGTGTGGCCTCCCCCGAATCCCCCCACATTTATCACAAGGGGGACTACTACTACCTGTTAATCGCTGAGGGCGGCACCGAACACTACCACTCCGCCACCGTGGCCAGGGCCAGAAACATCTTTGGGCCCTACGAGAACAACCCGGCCAACCCGGTGATCACCCACCGCCACATGGGCTTTAAGTGCCCCATCGGCAACGTGGGTCACGCCGACCTGGTGGAGCTTCCCGACGGCAGCTGGTATGCGGTGATGCTGGCCTCCCGTCTGGTGGACGGAGTCAGCAAAAACATGGGCCGGGAGACCTTTATCTGCCCGGTTGTCTGGGAGCGGGACTGGCCCCTGTTCTCTCCGGAGACCGGAAAAGTGGAGTGGGAATACCCTGAACCTGCTCTTCCGGAATGCCCCTTCCCGGGAAAGAATCCCCTGGACGACTTTGACACCCCGGGATTCTCTCTGGACTGGTCCTTCTGGGGGCGTCCCTACACGGACTTTTACCGGGTGGAGGATTCCAGGCTGCACATCCGCTGCATCCCCCAGGCCATGGCAGAACCCCTGCGGCCCATGAGCTTTGTACACACGATGGCCTATGATTACTTTGCACCGGCTCTTTGCCAGCGCCAGCTGGAACCAAGGGAATTTATCGCCTGCGAGATGACCTTTGTCCCCCAGGGAAAGGAAACCGCCGGTCTGGTGGTCCGCCAGGCCATGAATCATCAGTACCGCCTGGAACTGGCCCGTAAGGGAGAAGAACAGGTGCTGCGGCTGGTTCTTACCACCACCGACTTTGACATGCCCGCCTACATTCCCGGCTTTAAGGCCGACCAGCACGAAAAGGTAATCGTAGAGACACCCTGGCAGGGCGGCAGCATCATCCTGGCCCTGGACATGGACGGAAACCGCTACACCTTCTCCTGGGGAACCGGTAAGGAGGATCTGCACGTGCTCTCCGTCTCCGACGGCTTTGCCATCAACCCGGAAAAGGTGGGCTGCATGACCGGCACCATGATCGGCGTCTTCGCTTCCGGCAACGGCACCGACTCCGGCAATGAGGCCTCCTTTGACTGGTTTGAGCACCGGCAGAAGGGATCCAGACAGAGAGTATAGAGGAATAAAAACGACATGAATCAAGATATGCATGCAGACGCGGTGGTAGTGGCCTGCGGCCCCTCCGGGCTGGCCGCCGCCATCGCCGCCGCGGAGGCGGGACTTTCCGTCATCGCCCTGGAGAAGGGCAAAAAGACCGGCGGGGCGGCCAACGCCGGCATGGGCCCTCTGGGGCTGGATACGGACGTACAGAGAAGGGAACTTTCTACCGTGACGGTAGACAAAGCCTTCCGGATGTTTATGGACTACACCCACTGGCGGGTGGATGCCAACCTGGTCAAAGCCTACTTTGAAAAGTCGGCGGATACCATCCGCTGGCTGGAGGACATGGGGGTGGAGTTCTACAAGGCCGCCCGCTACTTCCCCGGCTCCGAAGCCACCTGGCACATCGTCATGCGGGAAAACGGCAAGGCGGGTCCCGGATCCGCCGGCACCATGATCAAACGCATGACCGAGCGGGCCAAAGCCCTGGGGGTTGAGTTTCTCATGGAAACCCCGGGGGTGCGTCTTCACCTGGAGGAGGGAAAGGTAAAGGGCGTCATCGCCAGAAACCCGCAAGGGGAAGAGTTTGAGATCACCTGTGACGCAGCCCTCATTGCCACCGGAGGCTTCGGAGGGGATCCGGAGCTGGTAAAAAAGATCACCGGCTATGAGTACAAAAAGGACTTCTTCGGCTTCCAGATCCCGGGACTGACCGGGGACGGAATCCGCATGGCCCGGGAAGCGGGAGCCGCCTCCACGGAGATCCAGATGGAGCTGATGATCATGCTCCCCACCAACTTCCTCACCGACACGGTGCGGGCCGCCTTCCATCAGCCCAACCTGCTGGTCAACCTTCTGGGGGAACGGTTCTTCAATGAGGAGCTCTTTGAGAACAGCACCTTTGCCGCCAATGCGGTCAACATCCAGAAAGACAGGTGCGGAATCATGGTGATGGACAGCGCCGCCCGGGATTTCTACCTGAAAAACGGTCTGGACGTCCAGAGCCTGGTATTAAACGTGGAAAACCTGGAGGGCTTCGATGCGGATCTGGAAAGAGCCATCCAGAAAGGCAGCCCCTACGTGTTCAAGGCCGACACCCTGGAAGAGCTGGCCGAAAAGGCGGGAATCGAAAGGGAGACCTTCCTTGAAACCGTAAAGGAGTACAACCGGTGCTGCGACACGTACGACTTCCGGTTTGGAAAGTCAAAGAAGTTTTTAAAGCCCCTGCGCACTCCGCCCTACTATGGGGCCAAATTTTTCCCCGGAGCCTACGGCACCCTGGGAGGGATTAAGATCAACGCCCGGACAGAGGTACTCACTCCCGGGTTTAAGCCCATCCCCGGCCTTTATGCCGCCGGCACCGACACCTGCACCATCTACGGGGACAGCTACATGTTCCTGCTGCCCGGAAACTCCATGGGCTACTGCCTGAACACGGGCCGCATGGCCGGTGAAAACATGGCCCGGTATGTCCATGAAAAAAACTGAAGAGAAAGGAATGATCCGTTATGGATTTCGATATGGATAAAGAGTGGAAGTGGGATGTTCCCTTTGATAAGGAAAAACCCATCCTCTTCCCCAAAGACTGCCAGCTTTTCAAGCCGGACCGGGAGCACTACAGTGAGGTCACCGGCCTCACCTCGGATCTCACGGAGGCGGAAAAGAAATCTCCGTATGCAAGGTATTATTACAAAGGGATCGTCATGCCGGAAGAGCGGGATCTGATCGCCGTGGAATCGGGAGCGCAGATGGATCCCGCTGATGCGTTTCTCATTGAAGACTATGCAGCCCACATGGACATCCCCGGGTGCTGCCCCACCCGCACCGGCTACTGCGTCCTTCCCAACGGGGTGGGCTTTGCCGCCGCCACCATCACCTGCCCCGGCATCACCGCCGGGATGGTGAGCCACTTCATCGAAAACTTCAATCCCCCCGGGGATCTCTACTACAAGATCTGGTGTCCGGGAGCCCATCTGCGCCACTACGCGGACTGCGCCATCGAGGACGTGGGCAACGGCTTCTCCCTGATCCAGTTTTACGAGGGCATGACACCGGAGAAGGTGGGCCTTCATACCGGTTCCGGGGACAGGTACTGCATCGGCCTTACCGGAGCCAACACCTTCTGCCATCCCCTGCACCAGCCGGATGCCGAACCTTTGTATGTGACCGAGCTCTGTTACTACCGCCTGCTGCCGGACGGCTATGAGACCAGAGTGAACTTCTGGGTCGGGGCTTCTTTTGAAAACGGTCACACCGTGTTAAAGCTCCAGGGCGGAAAACCGGCGGATCTCACCTTCACCCAGATCCTGGCCCGCCACAGCCTGTGGGAGACGGAGACCATGTTTCGGAATATCAGGGATTTCTGGGAGGAGACCGGAGGAAACAGATGAGTACACTGATACGAATGGGAATCATCGGCTTCGGCTTTATGGGACATGAACACGCCGCCATGCTGGAGACCCTGCCGGAGATCGAACTGGCGGCCGTATGCGACATCGTGCCGGATCAGCTAGCTGACGCTCCGGCCGGGGTAAAGACCTTTGCTTCCGCCGAAGAGATGATTGCCGGGGCTGACTTTGACACCGCGATCATCTCCGTGCCCAACGACCTGCACCTGCAGATGGTAAAGCTCTGCGCCGATGCCGGCAAAAACATCCTTCTGGAAAAGCCGGCGGCCTTAAGTGTGGCCGAGTTTGACCGGATGTGCGAGATTGTAAAGGCCGCCGGCATTCACATGACCGTCCACCAGCAGCGCCGGTGGGACGTGGACTACACCACCATGAAGGCGGTGCTGGATCAGGGCCTGGTGGGAAAGCCCTACATCATCAAGTCCCAGCTCTACGGCTTTAACGGAAACATGCACGACTGGCACGTGTATCCGGAAAAAGGCGGGGGCATGCTCTACGACTGGGGCGTGCACCTGATCGATCAGATCCTGATGATGACAAAGGAAAAGCCGGTCAGCGTGTATGCGGATCTTAAAAACGTGATCAACGCCCGGGTGGACGACTACTTTAAGCTGATCTTCGAGTATGCCTCCGGAATGACGGCGGAGATCGAGCTGGGCACCTACTACCTGACACCCAAAAGGGCCTGGTTTATCGGGGGCACCACCGGAAGCGCGGTGATCGACGGTGTTTTCCGGGCTCAGGGAAGCGCCGAGGGAAAGATTGTCCGTACCCGGCATCTGCTGGAAAGCGTACCGGGAAAACTCACCATGACCAGCGCAGGCCCCACCCGCAGCTTCGGGGAGCCGGAGCCGGGCCTTCTCTACGAGGAGCCCCTGCCGGAGATTCACACGGAACATCGGGACTTTTACCTGCACTATCTTAAGGCCCGGCAGGGCCTGGAGGAGGATGCGGTAAAGCTTAATCAGGTGCGCACCGTGCTCTCCGTTATGGAAGCGGTGCGGGAATCCGCCCGGACTCATCAGGCTGTGGAACTCTAAGACCAAAAGGAGGAAATAAAAGATGGATTTTCAGGCGTACAACAGGATTCTCATCTGTAAGGATGACATCACCAACGTGCAGGTGGGGGATGTGACCATCGGCTACCAGTTTAAGATCAAGTATCCCTCCTACCGGGGGGCCTTCCTCAGCTGCATCGAGGATCTGCGGTTTGAGGTGGACGGAGAGAGCATTCCCGCCTCCGCCGTAACCTTTAAGCTCAACGGCAAGGACTTTCTTCTTTCCGAGCTGGCCGAGTGCTTCAAGGAGTACTGGTATGTGCGGGATCCGGCCGTGATCTTTGTGAGAGTCCCCGGAGGCATCTCCGCGGGAGAACATCAGATCCGGGTCTACATGAAGCACCGGGTTCCCTATACCGGCTACTTCGGACAGTATCTCACCCTGATCAGCGATGTCACCGAAACCAGAAAAGCGTGTTAAGGAGGTAAATACCATGAGCGATATCAAACTGGGAGTCTCCCTCTACAGCTTCTCCACCGAATTCATCCAGGAAAAGCTGGATCTGGAGGGAGTTTTGAAAAAGGCCAGAGACATGGGATACCAGGGCATCGAGATCGTGGCCGCCCAGATGGTTCCCGACTACCCCTACCCCACCGACGAGTGGCTGGCTTACTTTAAGGGCCTGATGGAAAAGTATGAGCTGGAGCCCGTGTGCTGGAGCGCCTACATCGACATGGGCATCCGGGGAGACCGGGACCTGACCGAGGAGGAGATCATCCAGTTCACGGTCAACGACCTGATCTACGCCAAAAAGGCCGGCTTCCCCATGGTCCGCACCCAGCACGCCATCTCCCCGAAGATCTTCCGGCAGATGCTGCCCTTCTGCAAAGAGCTGGGCGTAAAGCTCACGATCGAGATGCACCATCCCCACCATCCGGAAGTGCCGGTGTGGAAGGAGTACTTTGAAATCATGAAGGGAGAGGGAAAGGGCTGGCTGGGCTTTGTTCCCGATTTCTCCATCTTCCAGACCATGCCCCACAAACTCTACCTGGATCAGGCCGTCTCCTTCGGCTGCCGTCCTGAAAAGCTCTCTGAGATCGTGGAGCTGCACAGAAACCATGCGGATTATTCCGTGGTGGAAAACGGAGACTTCAACGACATCGAGAAGCACACCGCCGAGGAGATGTTTGCCAAGTTCTCGGCTCCGGCGAAGATCTCCCAGTGGAAGGACATGATCGACTGCGCCTTCTACATGCACGGCAAGTTCTACTACCTGGACAACGACGAGCACGATCCCTGCATCCCCTTTGAGGAGATTGTGGCGGAGGTTAAGAGACTGGGATACAAGGGATACATCGCCAGCGAGTACGAGGGACACCACTTCGACGACACCATCGACTCCGAGGAGCAGCTGCGCCATTTCGTGGCCCTCATGACCAGAAACCTTGAAAAGGAGGATTAAGACATGAAAAACGGAAAGCTTCAGATCGGCATCATCGGCTGCGGAGGCATTGCCAACAACAAGCACCTGCCCGCCCTGCACCAGCTTCCCGATCTCTGCGATGTGGTGGCCTTCTGCGACATCATTCCCGAGAGAGCCCAGAAACTGGCCGCCCGGTACGGGGGACCGGATGCCCTGGTGTGCTCTGACTATCACCAGCTTCTTGCCAACCCGGACATCGATGTGGTGCATGTGCTGACTCCCAACGTGGCCCACTGCCCCATCACCGTGGACGCCTTCGCAGCCGGCAAGCACGTGATGTGCGAAAAGCCCATGGCCCACACCAGCGCCGATGCCGGAAAAATGCTGGAAGCCTGGAAAAAGTCGGGCCGCAAGTTCACCATCGGCTATCAGAACCGGTTCCGTCCCGAGGTCCAGAACCTGAAGAAAGCCTGCCAGGCCGGAGATCTGGGTGAGATCTACTACGGCAAGGCCCACGCCGTAAGACGCCGTGCCGTTCCCACCTGGGGCGTATTCCCCAACAAGGCCCTGCAGGGAGGAGGACCCTTAATCGACATCGGCACCCACGCCCTGGACATCACCCTGTGGTGCATGGACAACTATGAGCCCGCCTCCGTATCCGGAAAGGTGTTCTACAAGCTGGGCCATCTGCCGGAAGCCACCGAAGGCAATGAGTTTGGTCCCTGGGATCCGGAAACCTATCAGGTGGAGGATTCCGCCATGGGCTTTATCAAGATGAAAAACGGAGCCCTGATCAACCTGGAGGCCGCCTGGGCCATTAACCTGAGGGAGTCCAAGGAAGCTTCCACCACCCTTTGCGGCACTAAAGCAGGTGCCGAGATCCTCTCCGGCATGGGCTACCCCGTAGACCAGCTGATCTACAACCGGGGACGCAACGGCCAGCTGATGGAGGAGCACATCTCCCCCAAGGGCAACGTGGCCTACTTTGAAGGCGCCAATGCAGAGCCCGGGTATGTGGAGGCAAAACAGTGGCTGCTGGCGGTATTAAACGACACCGAGCCCCTGGTAAAACCGGAAGAGGCCTTTGTGGTCACCCAGATCCTGGAGGGAATCTACACCTCCGACCGGGAAGGAAAAGAGATCTTTTTTTAAGGAGGAGTGAAGATGAAGTTAGGATTTGTCAGTGCTATTCTGGATCAGTCCAACTATGAGGAGATGATGGACATCGCCTCCGACCTGGGCTTCCAGTGCGTGGAAGTGGCCTGCTGGCCCCGGGGAAAGGCCGAGCGCCGCTATGCGGGTGTAAGCCACATCGATGTGGACCGGGTAATTGATGACGGAGACTACAGGGAGCACATCCTCTCCTACTCTAAGGAAAAGGGCGTAGAGATCTCCTCCCTGGCCTTCTATCCCAACACCCTGGACGGGGACCCGGAAAAACGTCAGGCAGCCGTTGACCACCTGAAAAATGTGATCCGGGCCAGCGCCGCTCTGGGCATCAACCTGGTCACCACCTTTATCGGCCGGGATCAGACCAAAACCGTGGAGGAGAACCTGGATGAGATGATGACCGTCTGGCCGGCCATCCTGGATCTGGCCAAGTCCCTGGATGTCAGGGTAGCCATCGAAAACTGCCCCATGCTCTTTGGAGCCGAGCAGTGGCCGGGGGGACAGAACCTGATGACCACCCCGGAGATCTGGAGCAAGGTCTTTGAGCTTCTCCCCTACGACAACCTGGGAATCAACTACGATCCCTCCCACTTCGTGTGGCAGATGATCGACTACATCGCTCCCATCTACGAGTTTAAGGACAAAATCTTCCATGTGCACTACAAGGACATCAAGCTTTATCCGGAGAAGTTAAAGAGAGTGGGCACCATGGCATATCCCCTCTCCTTCATGTCTCCCAAGCTTCCGGGCCTCGGGGATGTGGACTGGGGCAAATATGTATCAGCCCTGACGGATATCGGATACGACGGCTGCACCTGCATCGAGGTGGAGGACAGAGC
>CAZJYM010000055.1:0-8242 GCA_964550245.1 uncultured Blautia sp.
CCAGTATGGTGATAACAAAGTCCATGCGGTATGACCTCCTTGTCCCCCGGCTTTTCTCCTTATGGCTTACTCAGCCGGTGTGTATTCAGTAATCTCCGTAAATGTCTCAGCAGCTGTGGAAGTAAGCTCCTCGGGAATCTCAATGCCCAGGTTCTCCGCTACCAGGCTGTTCAGGTACAGGCTGGCTTCCTCGATGGTCTCATAGGGGATCTCGGAAGCTTTCTTCTCGCCTTTGAGCACCTGAGCGGCCATTCTGCCGGTCTGCTTGCCCAGTTCGATGTAATCCAGTCCTTCTGCTGCCAGACAGCCGATCTTCACCTGCTCGATCTCGCTTCCGAATACAGGGATGTTTTTCTCATTGGCCATCTCCAGAATGGTAGCCAGGGAGGCAACCACGGTGTTGTCGGTCAGGTTGGTCATGCAGTCCACCTTGCCCAGGATGGTCTCGGCAGCCAGCGGAATGTCTGCGGTGGCGGTGATGCCGGTGGTCTCAATCTCAAAGCCGTAGTCTCCGGCCAGAGCCTCATACTCCTTGATGGCGGATTCGGAGTTGGCCTCGCTGGTGGTGTAGATGATGCCGATGGTCTTGGCATCGGGAAGCATGGCCCGGATCATCTCCAGCTGCTGCTGAACCGGAAGCTTGTCGCTGGTTCCGGTGATTTCCCCTACGGGGTTTCCGTCCGCATCTGCCAGCTCAGCGGCGATGGGGTCGGTAACGGCGGTAAAGATCACGGGGATTCCCGCCTCACTGGCCTTGTTGTAGCAGCTCTGAGCGCTGGGGGTGGCTATACCGCACATCAGATCCACCTTGTCGGTGACAAAGCTGTCGGCGATCTGTCCGGCAATACCCATGTCGGCGTTGGCATTCTTGTAGTCCACGGTCAGGTTTACACCTTCCTCAATGCCCTCTTCCTTCAGGCCTTCCAGAAAGCCCTCCCGGCAGTTGTCCAGGGAAGCATGCTCGGCAAACTGCTGTATGCCGATGGTGTACTGGGCATCCTCTGCCTGCACCGCTACGGCTCCCGTCAGAGTCATGGCCAGCAATGCGGCGCTCATCACTTTTGCTGCTGTTGATTTTTTCATAACCTTGTCTCCTCTCTCTTCTTTTTGGTACATGGAGAAACGTGGCCCATAAAAAACCGCCCCAAGCCACTGCTTGAGACGGTAATAAGAATCTTATTATCGCGGTACCACTCAACTTGGCAGATCCCCTGCCCACTCTTTCCATGTACAAACATACACTCCTTATTGGTAACGGGTTTGGTTCCCGTCGGCTCCTACTCTCCCCAAAAGGATTTCAGGCCGCCCTCGGAAGCCCATTCAACAGCTCCTGTCATGCGGATTTCCACCATCTCCGCTCTCTGGGATGCATCTGAACTGTCTACTTTTCTTCCTCATCGGTTTTGCTGTTTCCTACTTTAGCACAGGAAAGAATCCCTGTCAACATTTAGTTTTTAAAGCTGTGAATGGGTGCCGGGATCCGTCCTCCCCTGCGGATAAAGGCCTCACAGGAGAAGGAATTCACCGGCATGATGGGAGCATGGCCCAGCAGACCTCCAAACTCCACGCTCTCTCCCACACCCTTTCCGATGACGGGGATCAGCCTTACCGCCGTGGTTTTCTGATTGACCATGCCGATGGCCATCTCATCGGCGATGATTCCGGCGATGGTGGCAGCACTCGTATCTCCGGGAATGGCAATCATGTCCAGACCTACGGAACAGACACAGGTCATGGCCTCCAGCTTCTCCAGTGTGAGGGCTCCCGCACTCACCGCATCGATCATGCCCTGATCCTCGCTGACGGGGATAAAGGCTCCGCTTAAGCCTCCCACCTCGGTGGAAGCCATGACGCCTCCCTTTTTCACGGAATCGTTGAGCATGGCCAGGGCCGCCGTGGTTCCCGGGGCTCCCACCTTCTCCAGGCCCATCTCCTCCAGGATCTCCGCCACGCTGTCCCCCACCGCCGGGGTGGGAGCCAGGGAAAGATCCACGATGCCGAAGGGAACATTCAGGGCTTTGGAGGCCTCCTGGGCTACCAGCTGACCAACCCGGGTTACCTTAAAGGCGGTGCGCTTGATGGTCTCACACAGGGTTTCAAAGTCTGCCCCTCTGGCAGATTCCAGTGCGGTCTTGACCACTCCGGGACCGCTGACTCCTACGTTGATCACACAGTCCGCCTCCGTCACCCCGTGAAAGGCTCCCGCCATAAAGGGATTGTCATCGGGGGCATTGCAGAACACCACCAGCTTGGCACAGCCCAGGGAATCCTGGTCTTCGGTGGCTTTGGCCGTCTCCAGCACCATCTGTCCCATCAGGCTTACCGCATCCATGTTGATGCCGGTGCGGGTGGAACCCACGTTTACGGAGCTGCAGACTCTCTCCGTCAGCGCCAGAGCCCTGGGAATGGAGCGGATCAGTCCCTCATCCGCCGGTGTCATCCCCTTGCTCACCAGTGCGGAATATCCTCCGATAAAGTTTACTCCCACTGCCCTGGCCGCCTTGTCCAGAGTCCGGGCTACCAGGAGGTAATCCTCCATATGCCGGCAGGCCGCCCCGCAGACCAGTGCGGCGGGGGTAACGGAGATCCGCTTGTTTACAATGGGGATCCCGTACTCCATGGAAATGTTCTCCCCGGTCTCCACCAGCTTTTCCGCCTTGCGGACAATCTTTTCATAGATCTTTTCACAGAGCCTCACAGGATCCGTATCGATGCAGTCCAAAAGGCTGATGCCCATGGTGATGGTGCGCACGTCCAGATTCTCCTGCTCGATCATCCGGTTGGTCTCATTGACTTCAAAAATATTGATCATCCCTGCATCTCCCGTTAGATTCTATGCATCCGATTAAAGATGTCCTCATGCTGGCAGCGGATCACCACCCCGATCTGCTCTCCCAGCTCGGAGAGCTCTCTGGAAAGGGTGGCCTGATCCTTGGATGAAGCGCTGGCATCGGCGATCATCATCATGTTGAAGTATCCCTGGACGATGGTCTGGGAGATATCCAGAATGTTCACGTTGTTCCCGGCCAGGTAGGTGCACACCCTGGCGATGATTCCCACGCAGTCGTTTCCCACTACGGTGATAATTGTTTTTTTCATCCCTGTCCTCTCTTCATCCTATAATGTAACCAGTTCCGAAGGGCCCTCCCGGTCCGCTACTGAGATGTTGAAGTCCCTGGCGCCATAGGGATTGTCTCCCATGGCGATCTCCGAGCACACCGTCTCGTAGGCCAGCTCGGCATAGTTGTTCTCCTTGCTCAAGTGTCCCAGAAAGACGGCCTTCAGGTCATCGTGCAGGAGACTGCAGAGCATCTTTCCCGCATCTTCGTTGGAGAGATGGCCCCGGTCCCCCAGGATCCGCTGCTTTAAGATGTAGGGGTATTTTCCCACCTGCAGCATGCGTACGTCGTGATTGGCCTCCAGCAGCAGGATGTCCAGCTTCTGCAGGTTGTCGATGATGTACTTCCCGTACTTTCCCAGATCCGTGACAATGCCCACGGACTGATTCCCCGACTCCAGCCGGTATCCCACCGGCTGAGCGGCGTCATGGGGAACGGTAAAGGCCCTTACCCGTAAATCCTCAATCTCAAAGGGCTCATCCTCCCGGATCTCATGGATCAGCCCCTCCGGGATGTTTCCCAGGCAGCCGG
This sequence comes from uncultured Blautia sp., assembly GCA_964550245.1. GTDB lineage: Bacteria > Bacillota > Clostridia > Lachnospirales > Lachnospiraceae > Blautia_A. The sequence continues at coordinate 3,651 of CAZJYM010000055.1, forward strand.
ATCTTAGCAGGGCATCCGCCGTGCCTCCGGTGGTGTAGATGGGGATTTTATACTTTCTCATCAGCATCCCCAGACTTTTGATGTGGTCCCCGTGCTCATGGGTTACCAGCACCGCGTCCAGATCTTTTGAACAAAGATCCGCTTTTTTAAGCCCCTCCTCGATTTTCTTTCCGCTGACTCCCGCATCCACCAGCACATGGGTCCGTTCGGTTCCCACATAGGTGCAGTTTCCGCTGCTGCCGCTGGCAATGCTTAAAAACCGCATGGCGTTTCCACCTCTTCGTCTATCCGGGCCCGGGTACTCTCCCAGTCCCCGCTGTTTTCGATGACTGTATCGGCCCGGGAGCGGAAAAATTCATCCGATCCCTGATTTTTCATGATCCCCAGGGCCTTCTCCCGGGAGTACCCCCTGCTTTCCATAAGCCTTTCAATGCGGATCTCCTCCGGGGCGTACACGTACCAGATCTCATCGCAGAACGCTTCATAGTGATCTTCCAGCAAAAGGGCGGCTTCCACCACGGAGAGTTCCCGGCCGGTTCTCTCCTCATTTCGCAGTTTTTCGAGGATCTCCTCCTTTACCGCCGGGTGGATAATGGCCTCCAGCTTTTTCTTCATCTCCGGATTCTGAAAGACGATCTCACTGATCTTTTTCCGGTCCAGGTATCCTTCTTCTCCCCTTACGGAATCTCCAAAGAGGGAAAGGACAGCCCCGTAACAGGGACCTCCCGGCTCCATCACCTGATGTCCCACCAGATCCGCCTGGATCACAAAGGCCTTCCAGTGCTCCTGCAGGTACTGTAAAACCCGGCTCTTTCCGGATCCCACGCCTCCCGTAATCCCGATCACTCTCATCTTTTTACTTGGCATCGTACCAGCTTTTCCCCTCATGCATGTCCACTTCCAGCTCTACGGAGAGATCTGCGGCTCCCTTCATCTCTTCCTCCAGGATCCGGCGGACCTGTTCCAGTTCCTCCTCCTTCGCCTCGATGAGGAGTTCATCGTGGACCTGCAGCACCAGTCTGGATTTCAGTCCCTCCCGGGCCATTCTCTCATACACCCGGTTCATGGCAATCTTGATGATGTCGGCGGCTGTTCCCTGAATGGGGCTGTTCATGGCCACTCTCTCTCCAAAGGAGCGCTGGGCAAAGACCGCGGACTTTAATTCGGGAATGGGACGTCTTCTTCCAAAGAGGGTGGTCACATACCCCTTCTCCCGGCCTTCCTCCACCATTCCGTCCAGGAAGACCTTGATCTGGGGGTAGGTCTGGAAATATTTTTCGATATAGTCGGCCGCCTCCTGGCGGGTAATGCTTAAGTCCTGGCTGAGGCCAAAGGAGCTGATGCCGTAGACAATGCCGAAGTTTACCGCCTTGGCGTTTCTTCTCTGAAGAGGCGTCACCTCATCAAAGGGCACGTGAAACACCTGAGAAGCTGTAAGTCTGTGGATGTCCTGGGCTTCCCGGTAGGCCTGAATCAGCTTTTCATCCCCGGACATGTGGGCCAGCACCCGCAGTTCGATCTGGGAATAGTCTGCATCCACAAAGACATACCCGTCCTCGGGAACAAACACCTTGCGGATCAGTTTCCCCAGCTCCATGCGCACGGGAATGTTCTGGAGGTTGGGCTCCGTACTGCTGATGCGTCCGGTGGCGGTGATGGTCTGGTTAAAGGTGGAATGGATCCGGCCGTCGGCTTCAATTACATTCCCCAGGCCGTCCGCATAGGTGGATTTCAGCTTGGTAAGCTGCCGGTACTCCAGGATGTCCCGCACAATGGGATGATCCGGTGCCAGCTTGTCCAGGATGTCCGCGGCCGTGGAATACCCGGTCTTGGTCTTCTTGCCCCCGGGAAGTCCCAGCTTTTCAAAGAGGATTACCCCCAGCTGTTTGGGGGACTGAATGTTAAACTCCTCTCCGGCCTGATCGTAGATCTGCTGCTCCAGCTCTTTGATACGCACCACCAGCCTGTCTCCATAGGCCTTCAGTTCCTCCCCCTTTACCCGGATTCCCCATTTTTCCATGGAATCCAGAGTAAACACCAGGGGAAGATCGATCTCCTCATAGACCTTCCACATGCCCTGCTCTTCCAGTTTCTGCTTAAGGGGTGCCGTACAGCCCAAAGCCGCCCAGGCAGAAAAACAGGCACAGCGCTTTAAGCCTTCCGAATCATCCTGCCAGGCTTTCACCAGGGAGGTCTTCCCCAAAAGTGTCTCCCGGGAGGGAAGGTTCACGCCCCCCATAAAGTCCCGGGCCACATCCTCGTAGGTGTAGGAGGACTTCAACGGATTGATGAGATAGGCCGCCACTCCCACGTCAAAGACCCGGGAAGGTCCCGGAAGGGAGACAAACTTCAGCATTCCCTTCACATCCAGGGAGCTGATCACCGTCTTTTCGGAAAGATGAGAAAGCTCCTGCGAGAGCAGTTCTCCGGTGATCAGTCCGCCAACCGGCAGGTAATAGACCTCATCCGAGGACAAAGCCAGAGCCAGGGCACAGAAAGTGTCCTTCTCCCCCATAAGAGCGGCTCCCACCATCTCCTTATCGGCGGCTTTGGCAAAGAGGGCACATACACCCTCCGGATCCATACAGGTGAAAAACCCCTCCTCCAGGTGGTCTTCCCCCGTATTTTCCGGTTTAAACCGGGAAAGGATGGCCTTAAACTCCAGCCTCTGGCAGTACTCATAGGCCGCCGGGGTAAAGAGGTTCTTCATCCTGGCCTTTTCATAGTCAAACTCCAGGGGGCTGTCCGTATTGATGGTGGCCAGGGTTTTGCTGAGCACCGCCAGATCGTAGTGATCCCGCAGGGACTCCCTTGCCCGGTTGGGACGGATCTCTTCCAGGTGATCATGGGCGTTTTCGATGGATCCGAACTCGCTGATGATCTTGACCGCAGTCTTTTCCCCCACCCCCGGGATTCCCGGAATGTTGTCCGAGCTGTCCCCCATCAGGGCTTTCAGATCGATGATCTGCTCCGGGGTTACCTGAAACTTTTCCAGCACCTGGGGCGCCCGGTAGTTTTCAATGGTAGTACTGCCCTTCGATGTCCTGGGAAGACGGATTAAGATCTGATCCGTGGCCAGCTGCAAAAGATCCCGGTCCCCGGAGAGGATGGTCACATCCATGCCCTTTTCCTGGCTTCTCCTGGCCAGGGTGCCCAGGATATCATCGGCTTCATACCCCTCCAGGGTTACAATCTCCACATCCATGGCGCCAAGCATCTCCTGAATCAGGGGAACCTGCTCCCGCAGCTCATCGGGCATGGGTTTCCGGGTTCCCTTGTACTCCGGGTAAATCTCATGGCGGAAGGTAGGCCCGTGAAGATCAAAGGCCACCGCCAGGTAATCCGGCTGTTCATCGTCCACAATGCGGAAAAGAATATTTAAGAATCCATAGACGGCCCCGGTGTGCTGTCCCTTGGAATTGGTCAAATCCGGCAGACCGTAAAAAGCCCGGTTTAAGATGCTGTGGCCGTCAATCAGTACGATTTTTTCTTTCATAAGTTCTCCTCTACAGGATTTCTCTTACCTTAATAATAACAAACAGAAGCAGAACCAGCAGGGCGCCGATGGCTGCGAAAACCACCACGGCCCAGACCATGCGAAGCATCCTTCTGCCCTGCACCTGCTTTCTGGAATGCTCCAGGTCCTCATTCAACAGCTTTCGAAAGTCCAGGTTCTCCTCCGAATCATCCGCATCCAGCTTCTGCAGGGCTTCCTTGACGATAAATCCCGTCTCCAGCTCATCGTAGCAGGAGGGACAGCTCTCCACATGATCCAGAAAGCTCTCCAGCTCCTCGGCGCTCAGGGTATGGTTCAGATACCGGCCCACCATTCCCTCCGCCGTCCTGCAGTCCAGAACCTGCTTTTTTTGCTTTTCCATGGCGAATCCACCTCCCGGTTCTTTTTTCTGATTATACCGGAAGAAGCGGGAAAAGACAAGTTAAAACGCCGTTTGCCTGTTTTACGGCTTCCTCCCTTGTTTTTCCGGATTTGGAGGTGTAAAATACGGAAAGAAAAAAAGACTTTTGGAATCGAGGATGATACGATGAAAACATACACCTGTCTTCACAAAGTTCAGTACTACGAGACGGACCAGATGGGAATCGTCCACCACTCCAACTACATCCGCTGGTTTGAGGAGGCCCGGGTGAGCTTCATGGAGGAGGCGGGCTACGCCTACGATCAGATGGAGTCCGTCAACAAAATTTTGTGTCCCGTACTGGAAGCCCAGTGCACGTACAAGACCATGGCCCGCTTCGGGGAAACGGTGGAAATCACGGCCGGGATTTCCTACACCAACGGCATCCGGATCAGATTCACCTACGAGGTGAGGGATGCGCAGACGAAGGAGCTTCGGGCTACGGGCTATACCCTCCACTGCTTCATAAACGGAAAGGGATCCCTGGTGTCTCTGAAAAAAGACGCCCCGGATCTCTATCAGCTGCTGGCCGGCTATGCAGAAGAGGTAAAATAAAAGAGGGGAAAGAAAAAAGAAGTAAAATAAACAGGAATAAAATGAACAGGAAGTAGAATAAACAGAAAGTAGAATAAACAAAATCGCCGGGGAGCGGCTGCTCCCCGGCGATCTGTTTGT
>CAZJYM010000055.1:8342-14330 GCA_964550245.1 uncultured Blautia sp.
ATCGCCGGGGAGCGGCTGCTCCCCGGCGATCTGTTTGTTACTGTTCCTGTTCTTCTTCCTCTTCAGTCGTAGCAATCTGGGCCGGTTCGGCACTTTCAACGGCCTGCGGCGGCGCATTTAAGATCTTCATGAACTCTTCGCCGGTGATGGTCTCTTTCTCGTAGAGGTACTGGGCCAGCTCATGAAGCTTTCCAATGTTGTCCTCCAGGATCTTCTGGGCCTTCTCATGCTGAGCGCGGACCAGGGAAACCACCTTCTCATCCAGCTTGGTCTGGGTTTCGAAGGAGCAGGCCAGGGAGGTATCCCCGCCCAGGTACTGGTTGGTCACGTTCTCCATGGCCACCATGTCGAACTCCTCGCTCATGCCGTACTGAGAGATCATGGCCCTGGCCAGCTTGGTGGCCTGTTCGATATCGTTGGAAGCGCCGGTGGTGATGGAGTGGAAGATCAGTTCCTCGGCGGCACGTCCTCCGGTGAGGGTACAGATCTTGTTCTCCAGTTCCTCCTTGGTCATGAGGAAGTGCTCCTGTTCATCCACCTGCATGGTGTAGCCCAGAGCCCCCGAAGTACGGGGGATGATGGTAATCTTGTGCACCGGTGCGGAGTCGGTCTGTCTGGCTGCCACCAGGGCATGACCGATCTCATGGTAGGATACGATCAGCTTTTCCTTGCTGGAGAGTACCCGGTTCTTCTTCTGATAACCGGCGATGACTACCTCAATGCTCTCCTCAAAGTCCGCCTGGGTGGCAAACTTTCTGCCGTCCCGCACGGCCCGCAAAGCGGCTTCGTTGACGATGTTGGCCAGTTCTGCACCGGAGGCGCCGGCTGCAGCCTTGGCGATCTCGTCAAAGCGGACGGAATCGGAAACTTTAATCTTCTTGGCATGAACCCGCAGGATTTCCTCACGGCCCTGCAGATCCGGAAGCTCCACGGGGATTCTCCGGTCGAAACGTCCGGGACGCAGCAGAGCGGGATCCAGGGAATCCGGACGGTTGGTGGCCGCCAGGATCACCACGCCCTTGGAACCGTCAAAACCATCCATCTCGGAGAGGAGCTGGTTTAATGTCTGCTCACGCTCGTCATTGCCGGCGATGCCGGAGCCGTCCCTCTTCTTGCCGATGGTATCAATCTCATCGATAAAGACGATACAGGGTGCCTTCTCATTGGCCTGCTGGAACAGATCCCTTACCTTGGCGGCGCCCATACCAACAAACATCTCCACAAACTCAGAACCGGAGATGGAGAAAAACGGAACTTCCGCCTCACCGGCTACAGCCTTGGCAAGCAGGGTTTTACCGGTTCCGGGAGGCCCTACAAGCAGTGCGCCCTTGGGCATGGAAGCACCGATCTCCTTGTATTTCTGGGGATTGTGCAGATAGTCCACAATCTCCGTCAGCAGTTCCTTGGCCTCATCCTCGCCGGCCACATCCGAAAACTTGATTCCGGTAGAGGACTTGACGTAAACCTTGGCATTGCTCTTGCCAAAGGACATGGCCCCTCCGGGGCCTCCTCCCATGGAGCTCATCATCTTCTTGCTGAGCCACCGGCCCAGGAGCACGAAGATCGCGATGGGAATACCGTAGCTGAGCAGCAGGCTTAAGATCAATGACTGTCTCTGGGGTGCAGAGGCCTCGATGCTCTGTACTCCCGCCACCCTGAGCCTCTGGATCAGATCCGGATCGTCCATGCGGACGGTCCGGCACATGGCAGACATGCCGTCCGCCTGAACCACGTAGTAGATATAGTCACTGTCCACAGTGACCTGGGTTACCAGACCACGCTCCACCCCGTCCAGAAAGGCGCTGTAGTCGGTGGTCCTTACGCTTCTGTTCTCCAGAGAAGGAAGAATCAGTAAATTCAGCACAAGAATGATCACACCGGCAAGAATGTAATAGACGTACAGCGGGCGTTTGCCAGGTTCCTTTTTATTGCTGCTGTTATTATCTTTCATAGATCTCCTCCATCCTTTTACTCCTGCCCCTCCCGAAGGGGATTGACAGAAAGAAATTACTGTGTTATATATACCATAACACATAGAAGAGAATATTGCAATGAAAAGACTGTGAATTTTGAAAAATTTGCAAAAAGCAACAGGCTCCAGGGAAAGCCTCCATAAAGTCCCGTTTATCTCCCTCCCAAAGATCAACCGGTCCCGGTGAACCCTGAAAAGTTCTCTAAAATGTTTGAATTTTTGAAAAATTCATGTTATGATTTTCATCAGAAAAAATACCGGGCCGGTTCCCGGCCGGGTGTTTCAATATTTCACTCAATCTCCCCAAATGAAAGGAAGGGATGTCTATTATGGAAGAAAATGTAGCAATGGTTGTGTTTGATGTGGAAAGCGAGGCCTTTCAGGCCATTACTGAGCTGAAGCACGAATCCGTAAATGACTACTACACAATTTCCCAGATGGGTCTTGTGAAGAAACAGGACGAAAGAATCCAGGTTCTGGAGGAATACGATTCCGGAGTGAACACCACGGATGATACGGTTACCGGCGGTCTCATCGGCAGCCTCATCGGGCTTCTGGGAGGACCCCTTTTCTTCCTGCTCAGCAGCGGCGTAGGCGCTCTGGTTGGAAGCGCCGTGGATGCAGGGGATGCCTCCAAGAACACATCCATGCTGGAGAAAGTCTCAGACAGACTCCATGACGGCCAGATCGCCCTGGTGGTTCTGATTCAGGAATCGGACGAGGCGATCTTCAACCGCATTATTGAAAAGTTCAATGCGGAAATCCTGAGATGGGACGCCGCCACCATCGCCGCCGAGGTGGACGAGGCCAAGAGGGTAGAGAAAAACATGCGCCGTGTTGCCCGTGAAGAGCTGCGGGAGCAGAAAAAAGCGGAGCGCAAGGCGGACATCGAGGAGAGACGGTCCAGAATCCATGCCAACATCGAGGGCTTCAAGGAGAGGCATAAAGACAAGGATGCCGGTGAGGATCCAGGAGAGGTCAAAGAATAAGGCAGGGAACAGGACAAAGATCAGAACAGAAAACAGAACAAGCAGAAAAAAGTAGAACAAAGTAGAACAAAGAATAATCAGAAGGCGCACCCCTGCGGGGTGCGCCTTCTTTCTTTACGTGCTTACATCTCTTGACGGCTCATCAGATCCCCCGAAAGTCATTGACCGCCTGATACATGGCCATGATGTTTTCCGGGGGCACGTTGGCCACGATGTTGTGAACCGTGGCAAACACATAGCCGCCTCCGGGAGTGAAATACCCAAGGCGCTCCGTCACCTCCCGGTACACTTCCTCCGGTGTCCCATAGGGCAGGGTGTGCTGGGTATCCACTCCGCCTCCCCAGAAGGTGAGCCGGTCCCCGTATTTTTCTTTCAGCTCCGGACCGTTCATGCCTGCCGCCGAGAGCTGCACGGGATTGACGATGTCCATGCCCATGTCGATGAAGTCTTCCATGAAGTCTGCTACCGCCCCGCAGGTGTGATACCAGGTCTTCCAGGTGGTATGGGTGTGGATCCAGTCGTTGATCTTCTTATAGTAGGGCTTGTACAGGGAGCGGAAGGTATCCAGAGACTGCATGGGACCGTTCTGGGTTCCGAAATCGGTGCCGCTGAGCCATACAGCCTGGATCCGGTTCCCCACAACCTGCCGGTAGAGCTCCAGGTTTTTAAGCTCCGCCTCCGTAGCCATCTCAAAGACGGCCTTCACATAATCCGGGTAGAGCAGATGGGCCATGAGCCAGTCCTGTACGCTGCGGATCCCCCTGGGATGTTTCAAAAAGGGTCCCGGCACTTCCGCCACGTCCCCGATGCTCATCCCTCCCAGCACGCCAAACACGGCATAGTCGGAATTCTCCCAGATCTGATCGATCTGTTTCTTCCAGAAGAGGCAGTCTTCCTCGGTTTTTACCGGGTAAGATTCCGCATAGTCCTCCAGGGGAGTCAGGTTGTCCTCGTCGTACTCGGAACGTTCGATGTTGTCAAAGAAAAATCCCCCTTTGGTCATCTGCAGACTGGGAGGAGCGCTTCTGTCTCCGCCGGGGTACACCAGGGTGTAGCCCCTGTCATCCACATCGTACTCAAAGTCCTCCGCCATCAGGGTGGGGGTTCCGTCCGGCATCTTCCAGGGCTTTGTCACCTTCTCGTTGCTGATCCCAAAGATGTTTGAGCGGTTCCATAAGGGGACCACATCTCCCCTGATCTTTTCCTGAAGATCCGGCTCCACCTCTCCCAGCAGCTGCATGGGTTCCACGATCTTGATGGGATGTTCCGGCAAACCCCAGGCCTTTCTCAGCCTGTACAGGGTGCTGGCGTTGATTCCCGTCTGACTGCAGCCTCCCAGATCCAGAGGAACGTAGTCCGGTTCCTGATGGTTTAAGGCTGCTATGACTCTTTCTCTCGAATTCATGATACGCCTCCCGGTGAAAAATATAAATTCGACTTACGCAGCCCCCAAAATCATTAAATTCTCAGGGCGTACTGTCGAAAAACGTTCTCGTAATTCAGGGAATAAAAAAAGATTCCTTCCAGGCATTCTCCAGCTTCAGAAGTGCGGCCTTTCTCTCCAGCCCTCCCGCATAGCCGGTGAGGCTTCCGTCTGCCCCCACCACCCGATGGCAGGGAATGAGAATGGAGATCCTGTTGCGCCCCACAGCTCCGCCCACAGAGATGGCAGAACCCCTGCCGCAAAGTGAGGCAACCTCCCCGTATGTGACGGTTTCTCCATAAGGGATTTGCAACAGAGTGCGCCACACGTCCATCTGGAAGGGAGTACCGAAATAATGAAGCGGGGGCCGAAAATCCGGTTCCCTGCCCGAAAAGTAAACGTCCAGCCAGTCCCTGGTCTGCTTCAGTGTGGGCTGGTCCGGATCCTCCTTCCCCCAGACTCCGGGATAGTTCTTTTGTCCCTCAAACCACAGCCCGCTAAGACCTTCATGATCAACGGTAAGCAGAATATCCCCCAAAGGGGACTGGTAATGACAGAAGTTTTCCATAACAACCTCCAGGCGATTGAAAGCAAAGTTATTAGGGCCCCCTGATGATTGTACCGCAAAATCCCGTCTGCCGCAATCTGAAAATCCCTTACGGTTCCCCGGTTATTTCCTGATAGGAAGGCGTTCCATTCTCTCCCCAGTCTGTCTTCCCGCTGCTTACTACTTCCCCGCTTTCATACGCATACGCCAATATGTCCAAAATTTCAGCATCCTGATACGACCAGGAACCGTCTGCCTCCCTGGGACACAGGTAACAGGCATACAGGCAGCATTTCCCATTCGCTGATTTCCGGTCGTAAACCAGACATTTCACAGTCTCGGTATCTTCTGAGACAATCAGTCTCGATTCAGTGGCTTTGGCTCCGTACTGTATGGCAGCCTCATCCTGCTTTTGGCCGGTGAGATATTCATGGACCGCAAGATACCCATCCCTGATCTCCGGCTCATCGGTAAAAACCCCGGAGGCTTCATCCGTTTCAGGAGTGGGAGATTCTCCCGTCCTGCCTGTCCGATAGGGCTCTCCAAAGCGTGTAAGGAGAAGGCTCTGTTTGATTTCCCCGTTGTAGTACATCTGTATCTGGTGATCCATCTGTTCAGATCCGGAGAGAATAACCGAAACACAGTCCGGGTTCCATGTCACTTTCCATTTGTCAGGAGTAATGGAACCTCCGTCATCTGCTATCTTGAAATTGACACTGGAGACGGTTTTCCCCTGGTGCTGCAATATAAGACGGCCGGGGGCACTGTCAAAGAAAAGAGGCTCTCCTACCGCTTTGAGGGTGAGGGAGTATTCCTGATCAGGAGACAACGACGTGTCCACATCCGTTGCCCGAAACTCAAACAGGTATACCAGGCCTGCCAGGCAAAGTGCAGGAAACACCAACAGGATGGTCAGAACAAAAAGGGCACCCCGGAGGATGCCGTTTAATACCTTTTTCATGTGAAGTGCACTTCCTTTGATCTTTAGGTAAGTGTAGGAATCATCCTGGGATGAGTATACCATGAAGAAAAGGGCCACGGTAGTTTCCACTTGCCA
>CAZJYM010000056.1:0-14315 GCA_964550245.1 uncultured Blautia sp.
GGCATGAGGAATGAACACATCTCTTCCAGGTATCCATTTGTGGCTGCCTCATGAAGAGGCGTGTCATATTCATCCAGCAGCATGATCACCTTTTTGTTATAGTAACGGGACAGGTAATTCATCAGGTGCAGGAGTGAACTTTCGGCAACCCTGTCCGTCATCTTCGCACTGCTGCAAATGTCTTTGAATTCAGCCTTTTCATCTTCGTTCAGGAGACTGCTCTCAAGAAGGAAACTGTTTCTGTTGTACAGTATCCGGATCTCTGCTTTGATACTGTTTTTGGCCGCCTCACATGTTCTGCCAAACGCAATGTAAAATGACAGGAACAGGACCGGGTAAGTCCCCTGGATCTTCCGAAAACGCGGCTTTTTCCAAATGTCAAGGCCTTTAAAGAGATCTTTCCGCTTTGCGTATTCCACGGAAAAGAAGCAATTTTGCATTGTCAGAGTCAGTGTCTTTCCAAAACGGCGGGGACGCATGATTACAGTGGACTGGGTGGGGCTTTCCCACCACTGACGGATAAAGTCCGTCCTGTCAGCATAGAAAACCTTTTTTTCTCTGAAATCTTCAAAGTTCGAGGAACCGAAGATTATTTTTCCGGGCATTGGAATTCCTCTTTCTTTATCATGTTCTGTCTTTGTATGAGCATTGATATTACATAGATAGACGGTGACAAAATCTCTTTATTTCAAGATTGTCAACGAAAATCTTGTGCTCTTATTATACCGAAGGAGAGAAAAAAAGTCAAACACAAAATTGCTCTCCAGTTTAAGACCTGAAAAAGCTTTCCGGCGCCGGGAGTTTGAAAAGACTGTGAAGTTGATTGACACCCGCTCCGGCCCTGTGGTAAGGTGGATTAGAAAGTGTGCCCAAATTCCCGATATGACTGGACTAAAGCCGGTCTCTGGGATATAATGGATTACAGCGTCAAAAGCCCGTAATCAACTGGGAGGCTAATCATATAAGGGAAATGATGATTGAAGCGCAGGGGTGATTCCGGCCTGTTTCGCTGTTTTCCCGGACTTTACTGTTTCAGGCACTAATTTATGCCGCCATAATGTAATCCAGACTTTGTCTCATATGGACCTGGTTTTTGTGGATTGGCAGATGAATGTTCGCCGACCAGGGCTTTGCCGCAGTGCCTGGATTGGGAGTCCGGTTTTTTTAGAAGGGATGTCAAAGAACAGGGGAGATGCCGGCAAGGGGAGATTTCCGGCAGTGTCTTTTGCGTCCTTAAGATAAGAAGGGGTTATCTGTGAGCAGAAGAGAAGATTATAAGAGGCTGATCGTCTTCTGTCTGGCCAGTGTGATTATCCTGGCTCAGACGGCGGCTTTCGGCTTTGTCTGGTATGACTATTACAGAAAACTGATCTTTGCGCCTTTCTGGCGGAAGGGCAACTGGGTGCTGATTGCCATCTACGGCATGATGGACGCACTGTTCTCCAAGCTGTACGGAGGGCTGAAAGTAGGGTATCTGAAAAGGATTGACGTGTTCTATTCCCTGTCTCTGGCCATGCTGTGCACCAACATCGTTGCCTATTTTCAGATCACCCTGATCAACCGCTGGTTTCTCTCTCCTCTGCCCATGCTGGAGCTTACGGGAGTGGAGCTGGTGATGATCATTGCCTGGACCTTCGGATCCCGGTACATCTATTCCAGGCTCTACCGGGCCAGAAGGCTGCTGGTGATCTACGGGGACCGGGATCCGGGGGAGCTGATCGAAAAGATGAACTCCCGCCGGGACAAGTACAACATCTGCGGAACGGTGCACGTCTCCAGGGGACCGGAGGAGATTCAGCAGATGATCATGGACTACGAGGGAGTCATCATCTGGGATCTGCCCGCAGAGGTGAGAAACACCTATCTGAAGTACTGTTTTGAAAAGAGCATCCGCTGCTACTTAAGCCCCAAGATCTCCGATGTGATCCTGATGGGCAGTGAGCGGATCCACCTGTTTGACACGCCCCTGCTGGTTTCCAAAAACATGGGCCTCACTGTAGATCAGCGGGCGCTGAAGCGTCTGATGGACATCGTGCTCTCCGGACTGGGGATTGTGATCCTGTCCCCTCTGATGCTTCTCATTGCCCTGGCGGTAAAGCTCTATGACGGGGGACCGGTGTTCTACACCCAGGACCGGCTCACCTTAAACGGAAAAACCTTCCGGATCTACAAGTTTCGCAGCATGCGGGTAAACTCCGAGGAACAGGGGGCCCGTCTGGCCACCCGCCACGACTCCCGCATCACCCCGGTGGGAAATGTGCTCCGGAACCTGCACCTGGATGAACTGCCCCAGCTCTTCAACGTGTTCCGGGGAGACATGTCCCTGGTGGGGCCCAGACCCGAGCGGGAATCCATCATGCGGGAGTACTCCCGGGAGATCCCGGAATTCCCCTACCGGCTGAAGGTGAAGGCGGGTCTTACCGGCTATGCCCAGGTGTACGGCAAGTACAACACAACCCCCTATGACAAGCTCAAGCTGGATCTCTTTTATATTGAAAATTTTTCCTTTCTGCTGGATATCAAGCTGATTTTCATGACGGTGAAGATCTTTTTTCAAAAGGAAGTTTCCGAGGGTGTGGATGAGGATCAGAGCAATGCCCTGAGAGATTCCACTGTCCGGAAGGGAATGTGAAAGCATGGAAAAGGTTAAAAGCGGGAAGGAGAAGATCCTGGTGTCGGTGATCCTTCCCGTCTACAACGGGGCGGACCATGTGCGCCAGGCCATAGAGTCCGTCTATCTCCAGGATGTACCATTGGAAATAGTGGCCATCGATGACGGCTCCGACGACGGAACCTGGGAGATTTTAAAGGAGTATGCCGGCCGGGATGACTTTCATGCGATTCATCATGAAAAAAACCAGGGAGTGGCCCGGGCCCGAAACCAGGGAGTACGGCAGGCCTGCGGAAGATATGTGGCCTTTCTGGATGCGGACGACTGGTGGGAGAAGGACAAGCTTCGCATGCAGATCCACCTTCTCCGGAAGACGGGACGGGTACTTTCCTCCACGGGACGGATGCTTTGCCGCAGCGACGGAAGCTCCACCGGCCGATATATCCCCGTAAAAAAAGAGATCACCTATCACGATCTGCTCCTGCACAACAGCATCGCCTGCTCCTCCGTGGTGATGAAGCGGGAGACGGCCCTGGAGTTTCCCATGGAGCACGATGAGATCCATGAGGACTATTATACCTGGCTGCGGATCCTGGAAAAGTACGGGGCGGCCTCGGGGTTAAACCGTCCTCTTTTAAACTACCGGCTGGGAGGAAGCAAGTCCGGGAACAAGGTGAAATCCGCCCGGGATACCTACCGGGTCTATCGGTGCATGGGGTTCGGGAGGGTAAAAAGCGGCGCCTTTTTTCTTTCCTACGCGGCTCACGGGGTTTGGAAGTACCTGTGAGAATTCCCCGGGAAGGTGAAGATAATGGGGGAAGAAGATGAAGAGGGGGCCTTCAGGCCCCCTCTTCATCTTCCATATAGGTTTCATAGGCTTTTAATACTTCTTCCGGATCCCCCATCATGCGGATCTCCCCGTCATCCAGCCAGATAATGGTGTTGCACAGCTCCTGCAGGGTGCTCAGGTTGTGGGAGACGATGACCACCGTGCGGTTGTCGTCGGAGATGAGCTTCTTCATCTTTCGGAAGCTCTTCTTCTTAAACCGCTGGTCCCCTACGCTTAAGACCTCATCGATGAGCATGATGTCCGTCTCCAGGATGGCGGTGATGGAGAAGGCCAGCTTGGAGTACATGCCGCTGGAGTAGGTGCGCACCGGCATGTCGATAAAGTCTTCCAGCCCTGCGAAATCCACGATCTCCTGTTCCTTTTCCTCGATCTGGGCCTTGGTAAAGCCCAGCAGCATGCCGGACAGATAGATGTTCTCCCGGCCGGTGAGCTCCTTTTGAAAGCCCACCCCGATGGAGAGCAGGGAGATGCTGTGGCCGTGGAGGTCGATGGAGCCTGAATCCGGGGAGAAGATCCCCGCCAGGGCGTTTAAGGTGGTGGACTTGCCGCTGCCGTTCTTGCCGATCATGCCCAGGATCTCTCCCTCCCGCACGTTGAAGGAGATGCCCTTGACGGCCGTAAAGGTATCGGCCTTCATCCGCTTCCAGTTAAAAATGTTCTGCTTCAGGTTCACTTTTTTCAGGTTCCGGTAGCTGATCACCAGATCCTTCACTTCAATGGCATATTTTTCTTCCATATAAAAAGGTCCTCTCTTTAGATGGATTTTACATAGCTGTTCTCGTTCTTATAGATCTTGCGGATTCCCATGGCGCTGATCCCCAGGCCGATGAAGAACCACACGATCAGCAGCTTCCAGTCCGGAGTCCGGCAGTAGATCACGCATTCCCGCAGGTTGTGGAGCAGGAAGGCCGCCGGGTTCACCTTGCAGATGATGGAGTTGTAGGGAGGATCCAGCTTGTCCATAATGTCCCAGAAGATTCCGGTCATGTAGAAGACCAGGCGCATCACCAGCGTCATCACGTTGGACAGGTCCTCCACAAAGACGCCGTAGTGCAGCAGGTAGCAGCCGAATCCGAACACCACCAGGATCAGGGTGATGAGAATGGGTATGGCAAAGAGTATGTTCCAGGTCAGGGGAATGTGGTAGAAAAACAGCATTCCCACGATGATGGTGGAGGCCACCGCCATCTTGAAGGCATTGACGCCGATGCGGGAGATGAGAAGGATGTACTTGGGCAGGTATACCTTGGAGACGATGGACCGGTTTTTCTTCACCAGAGTCACGCTCTGGATCAGGGTCTTGCTGAAGAAGTTCCACAGGGTATTGCCGGTAAACACGAAGATGGGGAACTGGGGAGCCCGGGAATCAAACACCACCCCGAAGATGAACACGTAGATCAGCATGAAGCAGAAGGGGTCCAGGATCCACCACAGCCAGCTGAGGTAGGAATTGGCGATTTCCGCTTTCAGCTGGGATTTGGCGGAGTAGATGGCGTATTTCCAGTATTTTTTCATGTCGTTTCTGAATTTTTTGTACATATAAAAGGCATCCTCTTTCTCCGTTTTCTTGGACATCTACACTATCATACACTATGAGAGGTGGCTTGACAAGAGAAAAAACGGGAAGACTTGTACAGAAGTTGAGTAAATGGGTGTTCCAATCATGAAAAAAATATGTTATGATCTGGTCATGATTTTATAACAAGGTGGAAAAGAATGAAGAAAAAAGCACAGAAACAGGTCCTGCCCTACTCCTATCTGGTTGACAA
This sequence comes from uncultured Blautia sp., assembly GCA_964550245.1. Taxonomy (GTDB): domain Bacteria; phylum Bacillota; class Clostridia; order Lachnospirales; family Lachnospiraceae; genus Blautia_A. Next base: position 5,231 of record CAZJYM010000056.1, read on the forward strand.
CATCAAGGTGCTGCTGATCTTTCTCGTGGTCTTCAACCATGTGATCGCCTTTCAGCTGAACCGGAAGGATCTGGTGGTCAAGTACCTGTGGTATGCCATCACCATTTTTCATATGCCGGCCTTCATCTTTGTATCCGGGTATCTGTCCAAGAAGTCCCAGGATGTGCTGAAGAACGTGAAGAACCTGCTGATCCCCTATGTACTGGGCTACACCCTGACCTGGTATGCCACGGTCTGGTCCGGGGGATCCATGGACTTTGAGATTCTCCGGCCTTCCGGAACCGCCATGTGGTACCTGCTGGCCCTCTTTGCCTACCGGCTTACGGTGGGAGCCCTGGGAAAGGTGCGCTTTGCGGTGCCGGTGGGGATCCTGTTCGCACTGTGGGCGGGAACCAGGCCGGAGTTTACCACATATCTGTCCAGCTCCCGGATCGTGGTCTTCTTCCCCTTCTTTGTGGCGGGGTATCTGTGGGACAGCCGGTATACGGAGAAGATAAGGAAATTCCGGGGGAAATGGGTGCTGCTGCCTCTTTCCGGGCTGCTTCTGTTTGGCATCTCCCACTACATGATCTCCAACGGCATCGCCGTGGACATCTTCCGGGGGAACCACACCTACCAGCTGTGCGGGCTTACCACGGAGACGGGCATCGTGATCCGGCTTTTGATGTACCTGGTTTCCTTTACCCTGATCTTTACCTTTTTCGCCATCCTGCCGGACAAAAAGCTTCCCTGGACCTTTATCGGCCGAAACACCATGGGGATCTACTTCTTCCACTATCCCATCATGATCGTTCTGGACGGACTGATGATCCTGAAGCTGCCGCAGTTTATGAACGTGTGGGGACTGCTGGCGCTGTCCCTGGCCTTTGTTCTGATTCTTGGAAGTCCCCCTGTGGACTTTTTGTATACCCAGTTCATGAACCTGGTCGCACTGCTGTTCTTCAAGAGAGAGAAGCAGGTGAAGGATGAGGGACTGGAGGATGAATACGACAGCGATGAGGAGGTAGCCTTCCAGATTGGAAGGAAGGAACCTCCGGCGGCGCCGGAGGTTCCTGTTGAGACAGAGGTTGTTCCGCCGCCTCCTCCCTCCAATCAGGAGACGAATGAAGAAAAACATGAAGAAAGTGATAACCTACGGGACCTTTGATCTGTTTCACGAGGGCCACTACAACATCATCCGCCGGGCCCGGGAGCTGGGGGACTACCTGATCGTGGGGGTTACCAGCGAAAGCTATGATATCGAGCGGGGAAAACTAAATGTAAGGGACAGCCTGGCGCAGCGGATGGAAAACGTGCGGAAAACAGGACTGGCGGATGAGATCATCATCGAGGAGTACCAGGGCCAGAAGTTAAACGACATCATCAAGTACAACGTGGACATCCTGGCGCTGGGCTCGGACTGGCGGGGAAAGTTTGACTATCTCAGCAAGTACTGTGAGGTCCGGTACCTGCAGCGCACCAAAAACATCTCCAGCACCCAGCTTCGAAGCGCCGGCACCATCTACCGGGTGGGCATTGTGACCGATGACGGGGAGGACCAGGGCATCGTCTGGGAGTCCAAGCACGTGAGCGGCATCCATGTGGACGGAGTCTTTGCCGAGGATGCCGGGTTGGCAGAGAGCTTCTGCGAAAAGTATGAGCTCAACTCCTGGTGTACGGATTTTGAAACCCTGTTAAGCCAGGAAGAGATCATCTATGTGAAGTGCCAGGGGCCCAACAAGATCCCCTACGTGGAGAAAGCCCTGAAAGCGGGCAAATATGTGATCTGTGATCCCCCCATCAGCGAGGACTCGGATGTTTTGCGGGATCTGTTCCGTCTGGCGGGGGAGAACCATGTGGTGCTGGTGGAAAAGATCCTGCCGGTGTACCTGCGGGCCTTTAACCAGCTGGTGTGGCAGATCCAGTGCAGTCTCATCGGCCGGGTGGTGAGTGTAAAGTGTTCCGTCTCCACCGATGCGTTCGGGACCGGCCGTTCCTTTGACGAGACCGTGGTTCACGGGGTTTGTGCGGTGATCAAGATCCTGGGACAGGACTACCAGGAGGTCACCGGAAACGTGATCACCGGCCATAACGGGGAGCCCGTCTACAAGATGATCACCATGAAGTACCCCAATGCCCTGGCCACCATCGAGATCGGCTCCGGCCTGGACGTGGAGAACGGCCTGACGGTTCTGGGGGAAGAGGGACGGATCCATGTGCCCGGGGACTGGTGGAATACAGGGTATTTTGAAGCCAAGCTGCGGGGCAGTGAAACCCTGAAGCGCTTCTGCTTCAACTTTGAGGGGAACGGGTTCCGTTACCTTTTACAGGAACTGATGATCATGATCCGGGATGTGCGCACCGAGTGCACCCGGCTTTTTTACCAGGAATCCGAGACCATGGCGGATGTGATGAAAATCCTGACGGATCAGTGAAAGGACGACTATGACAGCCAAGCAGAAACACCTTCTCCAGCTTTTGCGGGAGATCGATGCTATTTGTAAGAAACACGGCCTCCGGTACGTGATGGCCGGGGGAAGCCTGATCGGGGTGGTCCGTCATGAGGGCTTCGTGCCCTGGGACGACGACGTGGACCTGTACATGCCCCGGGATGACTGGAATGCCTTTGTCTCCCTTTCCAGGTCGGAATTTCCTCCCCACCGGGCCATCCAGTGCGTGGATGTGACCCGGAACTTTACCAACACCTTTCCCCGGTACGCGGACACCTCCAGCTGTGTGATCCACCGGCACCAGATCGTGGCCGACGACATGGCCGGGGAGATCGTGGACGTGCTCACCCTGGATCCCATCCCTGCGGATGACAGGGAGTACATCAAGTACAGGACCCACATGATGATCTACTCGGAGCTGGTGGGCATCTCCGTGGTCTACGGAGCCCGCTATGAGATTCCGGTAACCCTCTACTGGAAGTATCTTCTGTCCATGAAGATCCTGGGGAGAAACCGGACCTTAAAAAAGCTGGAAAAGATCATGTTTTCCTATAAGGAAGAGGACTGCAGCCGCTATGCCATGCGCTGGGGCGGCTGTCCCTTTCTCTTTGACAAAGATCTGCTGTTTCCCGTCAAGTACGGAAAGTTTGAGGATCTGGAGGTGATGATCCCCGCCAGGACCAGCGACTACCTGATCTGGCACTACGGGGATGAGTGGAGCTACATCCCGGACCACGAGGAGAGAACCTCCCACATGGCGGTAACCGTGGAGGGAGCCCAGTATGAGGACTTCCGCCGGGAATACATGCCGGGGCTGGATAAGAAAAAGCTCTGGAGTGAGGCCATCTTCAGGAAGAGCCTGTCGCTGATCACCGCCAAAAGGGATCACCGCATCAGCGATGAGCGGATCCGTCTGGCCGGAAAGGGCGTGGCCATGGACTTAAAGGCCCGGATCAAAAAGAGCGGGGCTGACCTTACCAGGCTTCGGGAAGACCACAACTTTGCCAGACTCACCCACATCTTTGAAAAATACTTTCAGGCCCAGTACAGCCCTCTCTTCGTGGGAAGAGAGGACTTTGTAAACATTACAAGGTTTTATCATCCGATCCTGATTGAGATCCCGGAGGATGTGTTCTACACCGGCGTCTACACCCTTTTCTACACCGAGCAGGTGGCCAAAGCTTACCGCTTCCTGATGGTCTGGAGAAAGACCAGGGGATTAAATGAGGAGATGAAGGTTCTCCTGAAGGATATCTTCCGTTTCCGCAAGGCGGTGGGTCACTACGAAGCCGGGGAAAGCGAAGAGGGAGAGAAGCTCTGCAAAAAGCTTTTGATCCGCTACCCTGCTCATCCGGGGCTTACCAGGCTGGAGTGCCGCTTTGTGATGGAAAGGGGAGATACAGGGGAATCCCGGGAATTCCTGAAAAAAGCAAAGGAACTTTTTCCCGGGGACGGATACTTTCTCAAGTATGAGGCCGACCTGCTCTGGAAGGAAGGAAAGCAGCAGCAGGCCCTGGAGCTCTACAGAAAGGCCCGCACCTCCACCCGCAACGGCATCGTGCAGCTGGAGATGGACAAACTCTTCCGGCAGGAGAAGGGGAAGGCCATGGAGCAGATCCTGGATCTTTTCTCCGAAGGGAGATTGGAAGAAGCGGAAGAGCAGCTCTCCCTCTGGCGGGATCTTTTGGGGGAGGATGTTTCGGTACAGGCTCTCACCCTGACTGGCAAAGCCGCCGCGGCCGCCGATGAGGAGACACTGGAGGAGCTGGAGCGGCAGGCCGCGGCTCTTCTGCGGGAATACGGGGAGGATGAACCGTACTGCCGGATGGCTCTCTGCGCTGTGTTAGTGAAGGAAGGCTATCCCCCTGCCCTGCTGGAGAAAACCCTGGGGCAGCAGGAGCCCTGGGATCTGACCGGAGAGCCCGAAGAGCAGGGCCTGGTGGAAAAGATCCGGGGGGACATCCTCTACCGGAGAGGGTATACGGATCAGGCCTTTGCCTGTTATCTGAAGGCTCTCTCTCATCCCCTGCCCCCGTATGTAAGGGAAAAGATCCAGAAGGACATCCTGCGGGACTGGTATCACGGAAGCCGGAAGGCCGTTCAGTATGCATCCGCTTCCGACGCAGGTGCCTACCTGGATCACTGGCTTGGAAGGTACGGCTCCCTGGAGGAGATTAAAAAGCTTTCCAAAGAACTGGTAAGTAAAGGAGAAACGCTTTGAACAGGGAGCAGCAGGAAGTGTTTGCACTTCTAAAGGAAATCGATGAGATCTGCGGAAAGTATCAGATCCCCTGCTTTCTCTCCCCCCAGCTGGCTCTGCGGGCCTACATGAAAAGACCCTTTTCCCGCAATCCCTTAACGGGCACCGTTGTGATGAAGACCGGTGACATGGAAAAGTTCCGCCGGGCTTTTGAGCGGGAAAAGACTCCGGGCAGAGCCCTGGAATCCATGGTGAACAATCCCTCTTTTCCCGGCTTTTATCTCCGGTATGAAAACAGGAACACCACCTGTTACTGTCTGCACGCCGGGGACAACTTTGCAGCTCCCGGGTTTGGGATCAACATCCTTCCTCTTCGGGGTACCGGCAGGAGGGAAAAGATGTTGAAAGCCCTGGAGACGGGCTGGCAGGAGAGCTGCTACAGCTACGGGGTGGAGGAGACTGTTTCTTCCCTGATGCAGGGGGCTTTGATGGGGATTCTCACTCTTCAGGACCGGAAAGCAGCCGGACAGATGCTCTACCGGCTCTTTGTCAGGGAGAGGAAATACCCCGCGGACGGCCAGTATGTCTTAAAGACCAGCCGCACGGAAGAAAAGACCTACCCGGCTGACCTCTTTGACAGGACTGCCCGGCTGGAACTGGAGGGTTACTCTTTCTCCGTCCCTGAAAATGTCACCCGCTACCTGCGGATCAGTTTCGGGGAGCGGTTTGCCCAGATCCCGGCGGGGGTGTACCGGAACAACTATACGGTGATCACCAGTGCCGAGGTGGGCTGTGAGGAGTTCTTGCGGGAGAGCGGCTCCAGAAATAAACTGCTGCGGGACAGGAGAAGGCAGTACCTTCTGGACACTCCCGTGCGCAAAACCAGGGAAAACTTTGAGGCGGCCTGGGATCACATCAAGCTCTACGGAGCCGGAAGCGAGATGAAAACCCGGTTAAACGAGAAGAAAGAGTTCATCCTTCATCTCTATGAGAGCCGGGATCTGATCCGGCTGGAAGGGGTATTCCGCCCCTACACCAGATGGATCCGCCGCTGTCTGGAAAAGGGGGAGTACTATCCCCTGGATCCGGAGATGATGCAGCTGTACCTGCAGGTTCTGGATGATACCGGACAGGGGGAACTGGCCTGTCTTCTGAGGGAAAAGGAGAGGGAACGGGGATGAAGCTGACCGATTACATCGTATCTTATCTGGAGGAAAAGGGGATCCGGGACTTTTTCGGTTTTCAGGGCACCCTGATCGCTCACCTGGTGGATTCCATTGAAAGAAACCCTCTGGTGCGCAATCACTCCTGTTATCACGAGCAGGGAGCCTCCTTTGCGGCCTGCGGCTATGCCCTGGCGAAAAATGCCTGCGCCTGTGCCTACGCCACCAGCGGACCGGGAGCCGTAAACCTGCTCTCCGGGGTGGCCAATGCCTACTTTGATTCCCTGCCGGTGGTCTTTCTCACCGGACAGTTAAACACCTATGAGTACGTCGATATCCCCGGACTGCGCCAGCAGGGATACCAGGAGATCGACATCGTCTCCATGGCCCGGCCGGTGACCAAGTACGCCGTACAGATCACCGAACCCCAGCAGATCGTGGAGGAGCTGGATAAGGCCTACCACATCGCGGTAAGCGGACGGCCCGGTCCCGTACTGCTGGATCTTCCCATGAACATCCAGCGGGGAGAGATGGAGCCGGGGACACAGCAGAACCGGAAAGCAGCAGAACCCGATCGGGAGGCGGCCGCCCGGGCGGCATGTGGAATCCTGGAAGCTTTAAAGACCGCCCGGCGGCCGGCCATCCTTCTGGGAAACGGCGTGCGGGACCGGGGCAGCATTGACTCTCTGCTTGCCTTTGCCAGAAAGCACAGCATTCCGGTGATCACCAGCGTCCTGGCCAGATCTGCCCTTTCGGGGACAGATCCCTTAAACTTTGGCTGTATCGGCGGAGCCTACGGTCACCGCTATGCCAACATGATCGCCAATGCCAAAAGCGATCTTCTGATCTGTATCGGGATTTCTCTTTGTACCCGGCAGATCGGGGTGAAGGTGCAGGACTTTGCCAGAAATGCCCGCATCATCCGGGTGGATCTGGACGGTCCCAACCTGAAGCGGGACATTCATGAAAACGGCCAGGGAGAGGAAAAGTACCAGGCGGACGCCGGAGAGGTAATTCGTTTTCTTACTGAGTTTGATCAGGAATGCACAGCAGACTTTGGAGACTGGCTCTCCGTCTGCAATGAGATCCGCAGCAGCCTGGAAGAGGTAGACCGGGATACCCCCGAGCGCGTTCCCAACCGGATCGTGGAAAAACTGGGAGAATACCTGCAGGATAAAAAGGCGGTGGCGGTGGATGTGGGCCAGCACATGGTCTGGTGCTATCAGTCCCTTCCCTGTGCTCCCGGACAGAAGTTTCTCTTTTCCGGGGGACACGGAGCCATGGGGTACGCCCTGCCGGCAGCCCTGGGAGCTTACTATGCCTCAGGAGGACCCGTGGCCTGCATCTGCGGGGACGGGGCCTTTCAGATGAACATTCAGGAGCTTCAGTGGGTGAGAAGGGAAAATGTTCCCTTAAAGATGATCGTGATGAACAACGAAGCCCTGGGCATGATTCAGCATCTCCAGAGAGACTACTTTGACTCTCTCTTTGCGGGCACCGTTCCCCAGGGGGGATTTACCTCCTGCGAGTTTGCCCGGGTGGCGGAGGCCTACGGGATTCCCGCCATGAAACTTAAAAAAGGGGAAGACATGGAGAGGGCCGGAAGGTTTCTTTGTGCACCCGGACCGGGACTTCTGGAAGTGATGCTGGAGGGAGAAACTTTCGCCTATCCCAAGACCTGTCTGGGAGAGCCCATCCACAATCCCCAGCCCTACGCACCGAAAGAGCTTTATGAAAGGCTGCTCGCCCTGTAGAAAGGAGAAATCCATGGGAAAGGTTTCCGTGATCACCGGCGGCACCTCGGGAATCGGCAGAGCCATAGCGGAGAAGATCCTCTCCGTTTCCGGGGAAGACGATCTGGTGATTGCCAGCTACTGCAGCAATGAGAGGAAGGCGGAGGATTTCCGGGAGAGTCTTCCCGGGGACCTCCGGGAAAGACTTTTAATCTTCCGCTCCGACATGTCCTCCTACGAGGACATGCTGGAGTTTGTGGGATTTATTAAGGAAAAGACGGATGTGCTGGACTGGGTGATCAGCAATGCGGGGGTGAGCACCCGGGCCGGCTATGAGGACTATACCTTCGGGGAGTGGACCCGGATCGTAAACACCAACCTGTCCGTACCCGTATTCTTTATCCGGGAGCTGCGTCCCATGATGCGAAGAGGAGGCAGCATCCTCTTTACGGGCTCCCATGCGGGGAATCAGGCTTACTCCGCTTCCCTGGTCTACGGGGTTACCAAGGCGGCGGTGCACTTTCTCACCAAAGCCCTGGTGAAGGAACTGGAACCCCAGGGAGTCACCGTCAATGCCATCGCCCCCGGCTTTATCAACACCGCCTGGCATGACGACAGGAGCCAGGAGAGCTATGACCGGATCCATCAGAAGATCGCCCTCCACCGCTTCGGGGAACCGGAGGAGGTGGCGGACATGGCCTTCGCCATCCTGACCAACGGCTACATGAACGGCAGTGTGGTGGACATCCATGGGGGATACGACTACTATTGAGGGCAAAGCGGGATGGAAGAGAGAAAAAGATTCAGAGGAGCGGGGATTTTCGTATTCATCTTTCTCATGTGCCTGCTTTTTTCTGTTCCCGTATGGGCCGGTGAGAGCAAAGCACACTGGGAGACGGAAAAGGGAGAGTGTTATTACTACAATGCCCGGGGTGAAAAGACCACGGGCTTGAAGAAGATCAAAAAGAAGTGGTATTACTTTGACGACCAGGGCATCCAGCACACCGGCTGGCAGAAGGTGGGAAACTACTACTACTTCTTTACCGTGGCCAAAGGCAAAAAGGGCAGCATGGTAAAAGGAACCTGGGTAAACGGCGTCTACCTGAACCGGGAGAGCGGAAGAGCCAAACTTGTGGGGGACATCCAGGAAAAGGTGGATCTGATGGTGATTGCCACCCAGACCGTGGAGAAGATCACGGACTGGACCATGACCAGAACCGCCCGGCTTCGCACCGCCTTTTCCTACTGCAAAACCGCCTACCGGGAATCCTCCTGGAGACCCTTTACCGGAGCCGCCAACTGGGACCGGACCTACGCCGGGGACATGTTTTACCGGGGCAGCGGCAACTGCTGCGCTTACGGGGCTGCCTTTGCCTATCTGGCCAACGCGGTGGGCTATGAAGCCTATGCGGTTTCCTCCGGCGGTCACGGCTGGGCGGAGGTCAACGGCCGGGTCTTTGATCCGGAGTGGAGCCTCCACAGCAGTGTGGACACCTTCTTTGCCATGTCCTGTGATCTGAGCGGGGTGGGAGGAAGACCTGCCTACAAAAACGCCAGGTA